>CAYWTM010000022.1:0-37466 GCA_964460185.1 uncultured Roseicyclus sp.
GCTATCACATCACCCGCAAGACCGGCGGGCTGAGCCGGATCATCGAACGCGGCGTCAAAGGTGTCGAATTCCTGCTGCGGTTCTTGTTGTTCTCGGTGGGGCCGCTGGTGCTGGAACTGGCGCTGACCGGGATCATCCTGGCCGTGGTGTTCGACATCAACTACCTGCTGGTGCTGACGGTCACCATCGCGATCTACATCTGGTTCACCTTCAAGGTCACCGAATGGCGCGTGCGCATCCGCAAGGAAATGAACGACCAGGACACCGATGCCAATCAAAAGGCCATCGACAGCCTGCTGAATTTCGAGACGGTGAAGTATTTCGGCGCCGAAGCGCGCGAGGCCGAACGGTATGACCGGGCGATGGAGGGCTATGAAGCGGCCGCGATCAAGACGTCGCTTTCGCTGGCGTTCCTGAATTTCGGCCAGTCCCTGATCATCACCACCGGGCTTGTGATCGTCATGGTGATGGCGGCGCTCGGGGTGCGGGACGGGTCGCTGACGGTGGGCGATTTCGTGATGGTCAACGCCTACATGATCCAGATCACGATGCCGCTCAATTTCCTGGGCACGGTCTATCGTGAAATCCGGCAATCGCTGGTGGATATGGGGCAGATGTTCGACCTGCTCGAACAACCCACCGAAGTGGCCGACAAACCCGGTGCAGCGGCCTTGCGCGTGGAGGGCGGCGAGGTCGTGTTCGACGACGTGCGGTTCGACTACGAGCAGACCCGCGCCATCTTGCGCGGGCTCAGCTTTACGCTGGCGCCGGGGCAGACTGTGGCGCTGGTTGGCCCGTCGGGATCGGGCAAATCGACCATCGGACGGCTGTTGTTCCGGTTCTACGACGTCAAGGGCGGGGCGATCCGCATCGACGGCCAGGATCTGCGGGACGTGACCCAGGCCAGCCTGCACGCCTCCATCGGCGTGGTGCCGCAAGACACGGTGCTGTTCAACGACACGATCCGCTACAACATCGGCTATGGCCGCCCCGATGCGAGCTTCGAAGAGATCGAGGGCGCCGCGCGCGCGGCCAAGATCCATGAGTTCATCCTGAGCCTGCCCGACGGGTATGAGACCACGGTGGGCGAGCGGGGCCTGAAGCTGTCAGGCGGTGAAAAGCAGCGGGTGGGGATCGCCCGGACCTTGTTGAAGGATCCCCCGATCCTGTTGCTGGACGAGGCGACCTCGGCGCTGGATACCGAGACCGAGCGCGACATCCAGAACGAATTGAGGATGATGGGCGAGGGGCGGTCGGTGATCACCATCGCGCACCGGTTGTCGACCGTGGTCGATGCCGATCAGATCCTTGTCCTTGAAAAGGGCGAGATCGTCGAACGCGGCACCCATGAAAGCCTCTTGGCGCAAGAGGGGCGCTATGCGTCCATGTGGGCGCGCCAGATGGCGGAAGAAGACAACGATTGAGGTATTGCGCCCGCTGACGCGGTCGCCCGGCGCGCCTTCGGCGCGGTGTCTGGTTTGCGCCCGCTGACGCGGTCGCTCGGCGCGCCTTCGGCGCCGTGTCTGGTTTGCGCCCGCTGATGCGGTCGCCCGGCGCGCCTTCGGCGCGACACCCCCGCTTCGGGCCGGGGCGTGACATGGGCGGGGGCTGCCGGGGGTGGTCGGGGCAGGAGCCTCCGGCGGCCATATTTTCAGGATAAAGATATGGGCTGCCACGCGTTTCGGGCGCTTTTGATCCGGGAGGCCCCCAACGCTGGTGGATTGACGGCTCTGCGCCCGCGTGTCATCCAAAGGCTCCGTGGCCAAGGGACGAAGACAGGCTCATGAAGGTCATCATTTGCGGCGCAGGTCAGGTTGGCTGGCAGATCGCGCGCCACCTTTCCTCGGAAAACAACGATGTGACGGTTGTGGACAACAATCCGGAACTGGTGCGTCGGGCGACCGATACGCTGGATGTGCAGGGCCTGACGGGTTTTGCCTCCTATCCCGATGTGCTTGACCGTGCCGGCGCCCGCGATGCCGACATGATCATCGCCGCGACGTTCTCCGACGAGGTGAACATGGTCACCTGCCAGGTGGCCCATTCGGTGTTTTCTGTGCCGCGCAAGATCGCGCGGCTGCGCGCGCAAAGCTATCTCAACGCGATTTATTCCGATCTGTACCGGCGCGACCACTTGCCGATCGATGTCGTCATCTCGCCCGAGGAAGAGGTTGCGCAAGCCGCCCTTGCGCGGATCGCCTCGCCCGCCACCTTCGATACCGAGACGTTCTTGTCGGGGGATGCGCAGATGCTCGGCATTCATCTGGCGGCGGATTGCCCGGTGCTGGAGACGCCGCTGCGCCAGTTGTCGGAGCTGTTTTCCACCCTGCGCGCCATCGTGGTCGGTGTGCGCCGCGAGGGCACGCTTTTCGCACCCGAACCCGGCGACCAGCTGTTTGTCGGCGATCAGATCTACGTGTTCACCCATTCCGAAGACGTGGCGCGCACGATGGAGATCTTCGGCAAGACCGCGAAAAAGCCGGAACGCGTGCTGATCGTGGGGGGCGGCAATGTGGGGCTGACGGTAGCCAAGGCGCTGGAGAACGGGCCGGACCGGATCCGCACGCGGATGATCGAGAAGACCCGTGCGCGCGCCGAGATCGCCGCCGATGCGCTGGAACGCACGATCGTTCTGCACGGGGACGGGCTGGATATGGAGCTGCTGCGCGAGGCGGGCGTCGAACGGGTCGATGCCGTGCTGTGCGTGACCGACGATGACAAGACCAACCTTCTGGCCTCGGTCCGGGCCAAGACCGCGGGGGCGAAGCTGGCGATTGCGCTGGTCAACGATCCGACGCTTGTGCCCCTGATGGGGCCGCTTGGCATCGATGCCTATGTGAACCCGCGATCCACCACGGTCAGCTCGATCCTGCGCCACATCCGGCACGGTCGGGTGCGCGGGGTCTATTCCATCGGCGACGCCGAGGCCGAGGTGATCGAGGCGCAGGTTCTGTCGACCTCGTCCATCGCGGGCAAGCGCATCCGCGAGATCGATTTTCCCGAAGGCGCGATCGTGTGCGCGGTTCAGAAGGGGGGCAAGGTCATCCGCCCGACCGGAGAGTTGCGGATCGAGGAAGGCGATTCCATCGTGATCTTCGTGCTGGCCGCCGACGTGCCTGCGGTGGAAACGCTCCTTCAGGTCTCGATCGACTTCTTCTGAGCGATGGCACGGTTTTTCAGGTCCCTGCCGTTTTTCGTGGTGCTGATGTTCACAGCGGCGGGCGCGATGCAGATCCCGGCCCTTTACGGCACCGTCACCCGCGATTTCGACCAGGCGCGGGTGTTTTTCTATTCCGGCCTTCTGCTCGGGATCGCGGCGATGCTGATCGGGATTGCAATGCAATCGCGGGGGCGGACCGAAACCGAACAGGGCTATCTTCTGTCGCTTCTGCTGTCATATGGCTGGATGCCGGTGATCCTTGCTGTCCCGATGTACGAGGCGGTGGGAAACACGCGGTTCATCAACGCCTATTTCGACATGGCGTCGGCCTATACGACCACGGGTGCCGACGTGTTCGAACCCGCCCGGTTGAGCGATACGGTGCATCTTTGGCGCGGGGTGGTGGGATGGTTGGGCGGTTTGCTGATCTGGATCAGCGCGGTCGCCATTCTGGCGCCCCTGAACCTGGGCGGCTACGAGGTGACCTCCGAGGCCAAGCTGCCCGGCGGCATGATCTCGAACGCGATCCAGATGAAGGCCGCAAGCCCGGCGGAACGACTGCGCAAGCATGCCGCGCGGCTGGCGCCCATCTATGTCGGCCTGACGGCTGTGCTGAGCCTGGCGCTGGCGCTGGCCGGCGCGCCGCCCCATAGCGCGACGATTCATGCCATGTCGACGCTTTCGACCTCGGGGATCAGTCCGGATGGTGGCCTGAAGAACAGCCCCTCGGGCGTTTTCGGCGAGATCCTGATCTGCCTCTTCTTTGTCTTCGCCCTGTCCCGGCGCAGTTTCACATCGGGGTTCGGGGTCGATGTTCTGGGCAAGTTGGGCCGTGACCGGGAGGTGCGGCTTGCCGCGTTCGCGGTCGTCGTTTTGCCAACGCTTCTGTTCGTCCGACACTGGATCGGCGCATACGAGATCAATGACGTGGCCAATGCCGGTGCGGCCCTGACAGCACTTTGGGGCAGCATCTTCACGGTCTTGTCCTTCCTGACCACGACCGGGTTCATATCGGAAAGTTGGGCCGAGGCGCAGCAATGGTCGGGTTTGCCGACGCCCGGCCTGTTGCTGATCGGGCTTGTGACGATGGGCGGCGGGGTCGCGACCACGGCGGGGGGGCTGAAGCTTTTGCGGGTCTACTCGCTCTACAAGCACGGCTCGCGCGAGATCGGAAAACTGATCCATCCCCATTCGGTGGGCGGGGCGGGCCGCCTAGGCCGCCGCATCCGGCGCGAAGGGGCCTATATCGCCTGGGTCTTCTTCATGCTGTTCATGGTGTCGACGGCGGCCATCATGCTCGGGCTGGCGGCAACCGGCATCAATTTCGAGAATGCCATGGTGCTGGCTGTCGCGGCGCTTTCGACAACCGGGCAACTTCCGGCCATCGCGGTGGACACGCCGATTTCCTATTTCTCCTTGAGTGATGCGGCAAAGATGTTGCTGACCGCGGGCATGATTCTGGGCCGCATGGAGACCCTTGTTTTCATAGCTATCTTCAATCCCGCCTTTTGGCGGCGTTAGACGATTATTCGCTTTGTCCGAGCAAGGGCTTGATCTTTGGGTGGAAAACCCTGCACACAATACGCATATTATTTTATGACACCTTGAACCTGCCCGATGGCACCAGCCCAAGAACAAAAAAGGCGCACACAGCAATGGCCGAAACCAAACAGAATCTTCAGGACGCTTTCCTTAATCATGTTCGCAAGACCAAGGTTCCCGTCACGATCTTTCTGATCAACGGCGTCAAGTTGCAGGGCGTGATCACCTGGTTTGACAATTTCTGCGTGTTGCTGCGCCGCGACGGGCAAAGCCAGTTGGTCTACAAGCACGCGATTTCCACGGTGATGCCGGCACAGCCCATCAACCTGTATGACGGGGAAGAGTGACCACGTCCTCTTTGACCGGAAACATGGATGAAACGGACGCGCATGGGCCCATGCGCGCCCTTGTGTTGCACCCTGATATCAAGTCCGACCAACAGCGCCGCCGCGCCGCCCCCGCGCTGGAAGAGGCCGTGGCGCTGGCCGCGGCGCTTCCGGACCTGGACGTCGTGGGGGCCGATATCGTGCGCCTGCCACGCGCGCATCCCGGTTTGCTGTTCGGGTCCGGCAAGATCGCCGAGCTCAAGGCGCGGATCCAGGCCGATGACGTGGGGCTTGTCCTGATCGACGGGCCCGTGACCCCGGTGCAGCAGCGCAACCTCGAAAAGGAATGGGGCTGCAAACTGCTGGACCGAACCGGCCTGATTCTCGAGATCTTCGCAGATCGCGCCGCCACGCGGGAAGGTGTGTTGCAGGTCGAACTGGCCGCGCTGAGCTATCAGCGGACCCGCCTTGTGCGCGCCTGGACCCACCTGGAACGCCAGCGGGGTGGCCTCGGGTTCGTGGGCGGTCCGGGGGAAACCCAGATCGAGGCGGACCGCCGCGCCATTGACGAGGCCGTCACGCGCATCCGCCGGCAACTGGGCAAGGTGGTAAAGACCCGCGCCTTGCACCGGGAAGCCCGCAAGAAGGTGCCGTATCCGATCGTGGCGCTCGTGGGCTACACCAACGCGGGCAAATCCACGTTGTTCAACCGGCTGACCGGGGCCGAGGTGATGGCCAAGGACATGCTGTTCGCCACGCTCGACCCGACGATGCGGGCCGTTGAACTGCCCGACGGGACCGACGTGATCCTGTCCGATACGGTGGGGTTCATCTCGGATCTGCCGACGCAGCTGGTCGCGGCGTTTCGCGCCACGCTGGAAGAGGTGCTGGATGCCGACCTGATCTTGCATGTGCGCGACATCGCCCATCCCGATACCGAGGACCAGGCCGCCGATGTGGCCGCGATCCTGGCCGACCTCGGGGTCAGCGACAGCGCCCCGATGCTCGAGGTCTGGAACAAGATGGATCTTCTGTCCGGTGACGCTGGCGCGGCACTTGCCACCATCGCGGCCCGGCGCGACGATGTGTTCGCGGTGTCGGCGGTGACGGGGCAGGGCATGGGCCCGCTGTTGGCGGCCGTGGCCGAAACCCTGTCGCCGCCCCGCCATCTCTCGGAGGTGTCGCTGCCCCATTCCGAGGGGCGCAAACGGGCCTGGCTCTATGATCAGGGGATCGTCGAGGCCGAGGATGTCCGCGAGGATACGGCCGTTCTGACCGTCCACTGGACCGACCGTCAGGCGCAGGCCTTCAAGCGGCTTTAGGTCAGGGCATGCGCCCGCCTGCCGGCACGTGCGCCATTGCGTCCCCGGAAGACCGGAATCGCATGCGGGCATGATCCGAAACACAGGAAAAGAAAAACCCCCGGTCAGCGCGGGCTGCCGGGGGCTTGGTTGTGCGTCTGGAACGTCCTCAGAACCGGTAACCGATCCGCAGCGACGCGCTGACGGCGGTGTTGTCGCCAAAGGTTGCAACCGGCTGCAGCGGCCCGAAGGCGGTCTGTGCATCGCCGAGCCAGCTGTATTGAAGCCCCCCGGACACGACCAGCGGACCGTTCGTGTAGCGGGCCCCGACCGACACCGCCGTGCGCCCGTCCGTCGGGCCGAGGTTGCCCACGAAGCCGCCATTCCCGTCTTCGTACAGGACCGATCCCAGAACCGACCAGGTGTCGTTCAGACGACGCGCAGCACCCAGCGTGTAGGTGATGCTGTCGCCGTTGTAGAACGCGAGGTTGCCGCCAAGAACCGGCGGTGGGCCAAGCGAGGCTGGATAAAGGTTCGGCGTGATGGTGAATTCGCTCCAGTCGACCCAACGGATCGACCCGAAGACCAGCGTGCCTTCTGCGACGCCGGTTTGCGCCTCAAGCAGCAAGGAGTCCGGCAGCGTTACCCCGAAGGGGGAGTCCACCGCCCCAGCCGCCAGTGTCGCCGCATCGACACCAACTCCGGCCAAAGCCTCCCGGCCGGTGAAATCCAGGTCGACCTCGCTGAAATAGGTCAGCGCGACGCGCAACGCGATTTCGGGAATTTCGTAGGCCGCGCCAAGCATGTAGCCATAGCCGGTGTCGCTTTCGGCGTCATCCAGGAGGTATGAAAAACCGTTGCCGCCCACATTCGTCGCCACATAGGCGTTGCCCTGCATGCGCACGGCGCGCAGGCCGCCGTAGACGGACACGTTATCCGTCAGCCCGTAGCGGACCGCGGCCGTGATCTGCTGCGACCGAAGCTGCGCCTCGGACGCCTCGAACGGGTAGCTCGTCCCGGTGGGATAGGTGACATCGGCGCCATAGGGCGAGTCGACCACCAGGGAAAACGTCAGCTGATCACTCAGCTCATTGGCATAGCTCAGCGTCGCAAAGCCAAAGGATGGCGCAATGTCGCCCGTTGCCGCGCCGCCGGCGAAGGCCACGGCCTGTCCGCTGACGTCGGGCGAGCTGAAGCTGTAGCCCAATTCGACGTAGTTTCCGGTTTCGAACAAGATACCGGTGGTGAACGCGTTGCGTTCTATTCCACCGGCCTGTGCAAGTGTTGTGGTCGCCAGCAGCGCCGCCGCTGCAGTTGCAAGACGTGTCATTTTCCCTCCCAAGACATCCCTCATGCCCAATTGGAGAACAGTAATCCTGCCCTCGCGAGCTTTGGTCAATTCTGCCGCAGCGTCATCATTTTTATTGTGCCCGTTCAACGGGGCCGTTGTGTCGGTTTTGCAACAAACCGGGCGGTTCTCGCACCCATGCCTCAACGGGCCGTTAACAGGCCCTTAGCGGGATCGCCGCTGTCCGGTGATGATATTGAGGTAATTGGCCGCGAATATCAGGCATGCCCCCACCAGGACGCCCCATTGCAGCGGTTCTTGATAGAACAACATGCCCACGACCGCGATAGCGGGCAGGCGGACGAAATCCATCGGCATGACGATCGATGCGGGCGCGATCGACAGGGCCGTGGTCAGGCAGAAATGCGCCAGCAGGCCGCCGCATCCGATGACCAGCAACCACGGCGCCGTCGCCGCCGAAGGCAGCGCCATATCCCCGTCGATCAGGCACGCGATCAGGCCGATGACCAGCTGCATCGTGGTCAGGTAGAACAAGATGCAGGTGATCGTTTCGGTGCGTGTCAGCCGTTTGGTCAGGATCGCTGTGGTGGCGAAAAAGATCGCCGCCGTCGCCGCTGTCACCATGCCCATGCTCAGCGGGGCCGCGCCCGGTTGCACGACCACAAGCACCCCCACAAAGCCAAGGCCCCCCGCCAGCAGCTTGATCGGTGTCAACCGCTCGCCCAGGAACAGCGCAGCCAGTGCCATGACCCAGAGCGGCGAGGTGAATTCCAGCGCAAAGACCAGCGCAAGCGGCGCCACCGTGATGGCATAGAACCACAGGTTCTGGCCGGTGAAATGGGCAAGGTTGCGAAAGAAATGCACGCCCAGATGTCGGCGTGTGACCTGGTTCAGCGTGCCTGCCGCGCCGCCCACGACAACAACGATGATGAGCCCGATGATCGAACGATACGTCATGAGCTCGAATGTATCGAGTTCGAAGGCGGCCGCGCGTCCGGCCACGGCCATTGCAGAAAAAGCCAGGATCGCGCCGATCATCCAGACAGCTGCACGCAGGGCCTGCGCCGGCGCATCCATCCCCCGCGCCTCGGCTTGCTGCGTCATCGGGCGTTCTCCCTTCGGCCCCCCGTCATCGGGTTGCGTCTTCGAAGGTCGGAATGCCCAGTTTCACGCCAAAGGGCAAGCCCGCCCGATCCGTCGGGCGGGCCGATCGCGTAGCGGGATCAGAAGCGCAGACCGAGCCGGAGCGTCAGGGTGTCGAGGCTGCTTTCGTAGTTGGCGGCACCGCTGGTGCCGTCCACTTCGCGGCCGGTGTAGTCCAGGCCGACAAAGAGATCCTCGTTCAAGTTGTATTCGACGCCAAGGCCGTAATTGAACCCGTCCATATCGAAGGATCCGCCAGCATCAGTGGCATTCGCAAGCGAATAGCCGACTGCGCCGTAAAACAGCGTGTCGCCGGCGTCGAAGCCAAGGCGCCCGCGCAGGTCGATGACGTTGTCGACTTCAATGATGTTCATGCCGCCCGCATCCGCGGTGATCCCGTCAAATGCCAGGTAGCGCAAGTCGCCGCCAAACACGAGATTGTCGCGCTGCCAGTTGTAGCCGACGAACACCCCAAAGGCGCTGCCATCCTCGAAATCCGAAATTGGATCGACGGAAGCCGTGTTGTTGATCGGACCGCCAAGCCCAAGGCCGAGTTCCACGCCGGCATACAGGCCCTCGAACCCGGTCTGCGCAACGATCACGGGTGGCGGCGGCGGAGCGGCGTTGCCACCCTCGGCAAGGGCCGCGCCGGTTGCGAAGATCAACGTGGCGGATGTCAGAAGAGCTGTGCGGAGCATGGGGAACCTCGAGAACTGGATCATTGGATATTTCAGCCGGCATATACCGCCCGGGAATTGAATTGCATTGGGTATCTCTATTTCGATATCCGGGTTATTGCAATTTAGCCACATTTCCCGATGCGATGAATAGCCTTTCAATGGGGATTCTTCGTTTGCAATCAATGAATGCGCGGATTCATGCCAAAAGAATTGCACCGTCGCGGTCATCAAATCGTGAACGGCAGCCCTGATTGCTCGGGCGCCTGTCCGGGCGGATATGCGTTTGAGTGTCGCGTGTTTTTCGAATGCCCGTCGAATCATCCCCAATGATCCGCTACAGGCCCGCGTCCTTTGCGTCATCCCAAAGCGCATCCATCTCGGCAAGGTCGCTGTCCTCGGGGCGCTTGCCGCGGGCCGCCAGCGCCGCCTCGATATGGGCGAAACGACGGGTGAATTTCGCATTGGCGCGCCGCAACGCGGTTTCCGGGTCGACCTTCAGATGGCGCGCAAGGTTGGCCATGACGAACAACAGATCGCCCATCTCCTCCTCCCGCTTGTCATGGCCAAGGGTATCGCGGGCCTCAACCAGTTCCTGAGCTTCTTCGGCGATCTTGTCGACGACCATCCCGATCTCGGGCCAGTCAAAGCCCACCCGCGCCGCGCGTTTTTGCAGCTTTTCGGCGCGCATCAGCGCGGGCAGGCCAAGCGCCACATCCTCCAGCACCCCGCCACGCGCGCGCGCGGCCCGTTCCGCGGCCTTTACGGTTTCCCAATCGACCGTTTGCTGTTCGGCGGACTTGTCCCGGCTTTCGGTGCCGAACACATGCGGGTGGCGGGCCACCATCTTGTCGGCGATCGCCGTGGCGACATCGTCGAAATCGAACAATCCGGCTTCCTCGGCCATCCGGGCATGAAAGACGGACTGGAACAGCAGATCGCCCAATTCGCCCTTCAACTCGTCCCAGGCCTTTCGGTCGATCGCATCGGATACCTCGTAGGCTTCTTCGATCGTATAGGGTGCGATGGTGGCAAAGGTCTGTTCCACATCCCACGGGCAGCCGGTTTCCGGATCGCGCAGCGCCGCCATGATGGCGACAAGGCGGTCCATCGGGCTGGCTTGGTCGGGCGCGTGATCGGCCATTGCACGGGTCTCCGGGATCGGTCAGGGTTCGTGGTTTAGAGCCGAGACCTGCCAAGGAGTCCAGCAATGCCCGTCATCAACCGTATCGCCGGACTGGCCGATGAGATGACCGGGTGGCGGCGGCATCTGCATGCGCATCCGGAACTGGGCGACGCCTGCCACCAGACGGCGCGCTTCGTGGTCGAACGGCTGCGCGAATTCGGTGTCGATGAAATCCACGAAGGGTTTGCCAAGACCGGCATCGTCGCCCTGATCCACGGGCAGGGGGCGGGGCCGGTCATCGGTCTGCGCGCCGATATGGACGCCCTGCCCATAGCCGAGGAAACCGGCGCGGACCATGCCTCTACCATACCGGGCAAGATGCATGCCTGCGGCCATGACGGGCATACGACGATGCTGCTTGGCGCGGCCAAGTACCTGTGCGAGACGCGGGCCTTTCGGGGCAGCGTGGCGCTGATCTTTCAACCGGCCGAGGAAACCGGCGGCGGGGCCGAGGTGATGGTGGACCAAGGCGTGTTCGACCGGTTCGACATCGCCGAGGTCTATGCTCTGCACAATGCGCCGGGTCTGGATCTGGGCGAGGTCCACACCACGCCGGGGCCGATCATGGCGGCGGTCGACACCTTCCATATCCATGTCGAGGGCGTCGGCGGTCACGGGGCCACCCCCCATGAAACGGTCGATCCGATCACGGCGGCGGTGTCGATGGTGCAGGCGATCCAGACCATCGTGTCGCGCAACCATCATGCGCTCGAGGATCTGGTGGTGTCTGTCACGCAGATCCATGCGGGCACGACCGATAACGTGATCCCCGGCACGGCCTATATCTGCGGCACCGTGCGCACGTTCGATACGGACGTGCAGGCCATGGTGATGCGGCGGCTAAAGGAAATCGTGGACGGGCAGGCGGCCAGTTTCGGGCTTGCGGCCCGGCTGGACTACGTCATCGGCTACCCGGCCACGATCAACGACCCCGACGCGGCGCGCTTCGTGGCGGAGGTCGCCAGGGACGTGGTGGGCGCCGACCAGACGAAAGACAACGCGGGGCGCGAGATGGGGGCCGAGGATTTTTCCTACATGCTTCAGGTGCGTCCGGGGGCGTATTTCTTCGTGGGAACGGGGCCGGGGGCGGGGCTCCATCATCCGGCCTATGATTTCAACGACGCGGTGTCGCCCATCGGTGCCAGCCTGCTGGCGCGCATCGCGGAACGTGCCCTGCCCATGGCGGCCGCCGACTAGGTGCAGGATTGCAGGCCTCCTGCGGGGCCGCGTCCGGGTCCGATCAGTGATCTTCCGCGCGCAGGTACCTGCGCATCCCGTACAGCAGCGGATCGCCTGAATGGGCGGTCACCACGGCCTCGACCGCGCCGATGCAGATATGGTGCGTGCCGTGGCGTTCGGCCGAGATCAGGCGGCAGTCGAAACTGACCAGCGCCTCGGCAATGCGCGGCGCGCCTGTCTTGAGGGTTTCAACGCTCACCACGTTGAACTTGTCGCCGCCGGGCGGAGGGTAGCGCGACGAGAAGACATCCGAGATCTCGGTCTGTCCGGTGCGCAGCACATTGATGCAAAAGCACCCGTTCTCCAACACCAGCGGCAGCGCCGAGGATGAGGCATTCAGGCAGGTCAGCATCGTCGGTCTCTCGCCATCGGCCGAGATCGACGTCATCGCCGAAACCGTCACCCCGCCACGCCCGGCCGGACCGTCGGTGGTGACGACGGAAACCGAGGCCGCGGACCGGCTCATCCCTTCGAGAAAGGCATCGCGCAGCGCCTGGTCGGCGGTCTTGTCGGTCATGTGCTTGGTCCCCTCGGGTCTGTGCGACGCCTTCCTTGCCCGAAGCGGCAGATCGGGGCAAGTGTGGTCGGCAAGTTGCCGGGGCTGGACAGATCCCGGGTCTGGCGTCATTGCCGGGGCAAAGGTGCGAAAACGGGGGCCATCATGGCATTGGAAGACGCAAAGAACGAGGTCGATGGCGCGATCACCCGCACCGGGTTGAAGGGGCTGTCGTTCGAGAACGCATTCGCCGGTGCGCCCAGTTTCCTGCGCCGACGCTATACAAAGGACCTGACCGGCGTCGATCTGGCGGTCACCGGCATCCCCTTCGACCAGGCGGTCACCAACCGGCCCGGCACCCGGCTTGGGCCGCGCGCGATCCGGGCCGCGTCATCGCTGCAGCCCTATGACCCGCCTTACGGATGGGACGGGTATTCGCCGCTCGAGGCGCTGGCGATCGCCGATTACGGCGACATGGCCTTTGACTATGCCCACACGGCCGATGTGCCGGCCCGGATCGAGGCGCATATCGGCGCCATTCTGGATGCTGGTGCTGGCGCGATCACCCTCGGGGGCGATCATTCCATCACCTTGCCGATCCTGCGCGCCCATGCCGCCCGGCACGGGCCTGTCGCGCTGATCCAGGTGGATGCCCATACCGACACATGGCCCGACGACGACCCGGCGCGGATCGACCACGGCACGTTTTGCTACACCGCCGTCAAGGAGGGGCTGATCGACGTGGCCGCATCCTCCCATGTCGGCATCCGCACGGTGGTCGACGACAACCTCGGCATTGCCATCCTTGACGCGCGCGCGGTCCACGAGACAGGCCCGGCCGAAATCGCGGCCCGCGCGCGCGCGCGCGCCGGCGACCGCCCGGTGTATCTGAGCTTTGACATCGATGCGCTGGACCCCGCCTTTGCACCGGGCACGGGCACGCCGGTCTGGGGCGGTCTGTCGAGCGCGCAGGCCGCCATTTTCCTGCGAGAACTGGCGGGAATCACCCTTGTCGGCGGTGACGTGGTCGAGGTTTCGCCCCCCTTCGATCATGCCGACATCACCGCAGTCGCGGCCGCCCATGTGGCGATGGAACTGATCTGCCTTTGGGGCTGGACCCGGCGCTAGAGTGCTGGACGAGTCACCGCCTTTGGCTTATCCCGAACGCAACGGTCCCGGGCCGATCTGCACAGGGTAAAACCAGATGCCACGCAGGCGTGAGATGAACCAGACCCGCGAGGTCGCGCGAGAGATTTCCTATGCCTCCTCCGCCGTTTCGCGGGGCGGGCGCGCGATGATCCGCGTGATGGAAAACGCGACCGGGCGGATCAGCCTGATCCGCAAGGCGGCGGGCTACGACCTGGACGTCGGCAATGGCCGCGATTTCTGGCAGGTGATGACCGATCGCTACGGGCTGGAGCTCAAGGTGGTGGGCGGCAGCCTGTCGAACATTCCGGCCACCGGCCCCGTCATCCTGATCGCCAACCACCCCTATGGGATCCTTGACGGGTTGATGATGGGCCATATCCTCAGCCAGGCGCGCGGCGATTTCCGCATCCTCGCCCACAGGGTGTTCCGCAAGGCCGAGGATCTGAACCGGATCATCCTGCCCGTCAGCTTTGACGACTCGAAAGAGGCGCTGGCCCTCAATATCCAGACGCGCAAGGACGCGCTCCGGTTTCTCGAACAGGGCGGTGCGATCGGGATCTTTCCGGGCGGCACCGTGTCGACAGCGGCGCGCCCCTTCGGTCAGCCGATGGATCCGGGGTGGCGCAGCTTTACCGCGCGGATGATCGCGAAATCCGACGCCACGGTCGTGCCGGTGTTTTTCGATGGCCACAACTCGCGCCTGTTCCAGCTGATGAGCCACCTGCATTCCACGCTGCGGATGGGCCTGTTGATCAAGGAATTCAAGGCGCGCGTGAACAGTCCGGTCGAGGTCGTGGTGGGGGAACCGATCCTGCGCGCCGATCTTGACGCTTTCGCGAATGACAGCAAGGCGATGATGGCCTTTCTGCGCGAAACCACGTATGCGCTAAGCCCGCGCCCGCTGGATGTGCGCGCGCGCGGATTCGAATTCGAAGACCGGCACCGGGACAAGGATGCGCCGCCGTTGCGTGTGCGGGGGCGGGGCGGTTTGAAGGACAGATATTGAGATGGCAGTTGGCATCTTTGACAGTGGATTGGGTGGTTTGACGGTGCTGGACGCGGTCCGCAAACGCCTGCCGGACCTGCCGTTGGTGTATTTCGGCGATAACGCGCACACGCCCTACGGTGTGCGCGACGCCGATGACATCTACGACCTGACCACGAAAGGCGTGCAGATCCTGTTCGATCAGGGTTGCGACCTGGTGATCCTGGCCTGCAACACGGCCTCGGCCGCCGCCCTGCGCCGGATGCAGGAATCGTGGGTGCCCGAAGACAAGCGTGTTCTGGGCGTCTTCGTGCCACTGATCGAGGCACTGACCGAGCGGTCATGGGGCGACAATTCCCCGCCGCGCAACGTGGCCGTCGAAACGGTCGCGCTCTTTGCAACGCCCGCCACCGTATCCAGCCGCGCATTCCAGCGCGAACTGGCGTTTCGGGCCATCGGCGTCGACGTGGAGGCGCAGCCCTGCGCGGGCGTCGTGGACGCGATCGAGATGGGCGATATGATCCTCGCCGATGCGCTGGTCCGGTCCCATGTCGAGGCGTTGATGCGGCGGATGCCGAAACCCCAGGCGGCGATCCTGGGCTGCACCCACTATCCGCTGGTCGAGGACGTGTTCCGCGAGGCGCTTGGCCCCGATGTGGCGGTCTATTCGCAGCCCGACCTGGTGGCGGCGGCCTTGGCCGATTATCTCGAACGGCGCCCTGAAAAGATCGGGGCGGGCAGGGATTCGATGTTCCTGACCTCGGGCGATCCGAAATCCGTCTCCAACAAGGCGACACAGTTCTTGCGACGAAAGATCGAATTTTCTGCCGCAGAAACTTGATCTTTCAATAGCTTGCAAAGCGACCTTCAACCATGACCAACAACATCGCAATCCTTGGTGCCTCGGGCTACACCGGCGCCGAACTGGTCCGGCTGATCCTGGGCCACCCGAACCTGCACATCGCGGCCCTGACCGGCGACCGCAAGGCGGGGCAATCCATGGCGTCTGTCTATCCGTTCCTGCGGGGCTTTGGCCTGCCGGACCTGACACGGATCGAAGACGTGGATTTCAGCCAGATCGATCTTGCCTTCTGTGCGTTGCCTCATGCAACATCACAAAGCGTCATCAAGGACTTGCCGGATGATCTTAAGGTCATCGACCTCAGCGCCGATTTCCGGCTGCGCGATCCCGCGGTCTACCGCAAATGGTACGGCAAGGATCATGACGCGCCCGACCTTCAGGCGCAGGCGGTCTATGGCCTGACGGAATTCTACCGCGACCAGATCCGCACCACCCGGCTGGTTGCGGGCACCGGCTGCAACGCGGCGACCGGGCAATACGCCCTCCGGCCCCTGATCGCCGACAAGCTGATCGATCTCGACGAGATCATCATCAACATGGTGGTGGGGGTTTCAGGCGCGGGCCGCAGCCTCAAGGAAAACCTGCTGCATGCCGAACTGTCCGAGGGCACGAATGCTTATGGCCTGGGGGGCACGCATCGCCATCTTGGTGAATTCGATCAGGAATTCAGCCTTTTGGCCGGTCGCCCGGTCGAAGTTCAGTTCACCCCGCACCTGGCCCCGTTCAATCGCGGCATCCTGGCCACGGTCTATGTGAAGGGCAATGCGCAGGCGATCCACAATTCTCTGTCCAGGGCCTACAAGGACGAACCGTTCCTGCATATATTGCCCCTTGGCAAGGCCCCGTCGAGCCATGATGTGCGCGGATCGAATTTCGTGCATATTGGCGTGGTCGGGGATCGCAGGTCGGGGCGGGCGCAAATCGTGGCCACCCTGGACAACCTGTGCAAGGGGTCGTCGGGGCAGGCGTTGCAGAACGCCAACCTGATGCTCGGGCTGGACGAGACAACGGGGTTGATGGGCGCACCGCTCTTTCCCTGATCGCAGGAGGGTAAGGCCATGCGCGGCCTGAAGAAACAACGTCGGATCCAGGTGATCATGCTGGCTGTCGCCGCCCTTGCCCTGTCGGCCGGGCTGATCGGCTATGCGATGCGGGACGGGATCAATTTCTTCCGCCCGCCGTCCCAGATCGTCGAAGACCCCCCGGGCCCGTCCGAAGTGTTCCGCATCGGCGGTCTGGTCGAAGACGGCACACTTGTGCGCGGCGAGGGAGAGACGATCACCTTCAACGTCACCGATGGCGGCGCATCCATCCCGGTCACCTATACCGGCATCCTTCCCGACCTGTTCGGCGAGGGTGAGGGGATGGTGGGGACCGGGCGGCTGATCGACGGGACCTTTCAGGCGACCGAGATCCTGGCCCGTCATGATGAAACCTACATGCCCGCCGAAGTGATCGATGCGCTGCAAGATCAAGGCGTCTACCGCGACCCTGCCGCGTCCGACAGCTAAGGCCCGCCCAACCGGCACGGGTGCGGGCCTGCCATGCCCCGCACCATACCGCACCGCGCGTTCATGTCCCCCCGGTCACGATCCTGACGCCGCCAGTAGCGCCGCGTTGCCGCCTGCCGCCGTGGTGTCGATGCACACATGCCGTTCCAGCGTCAGGCGCTCTGTCGGGTCAGCCTCGGTGATCAGCGGGATCAGCGCACCCTCGCGCGCGGCCAGCGCCTCGGCATAGGGGCGCGCCGCATCGGCATCGGCCCACAGCATCACCGCCTCGACCCTGTCCAGATCCCGCAACCAGTCCGCAGGGACCCGGTCCTTGACCGCAACCGCCGCGCATCCGGCTTTTTCGGCCGCCTGCCGCTGTGCCTCGGCGGCGTCCGCGCCCGGTCCCAGGCAGAGAACCCGGCCGCGGGGATGGGTGGTCAGCCGGTTCGATTCCCCCGTCGGGCCGGGCAGACTGACAGCCGTCAGGGTGTCGTCGCGCCGGTCGGGCAGGGCGGCCAGTGCCTGTTCCAACGCCCCGCGATCGGCTTGCGGGCCGTCCGCGAACGGCATCATCAACAGATCCGGCTGGGTAAAGCGCGGCACGTAGTGCGGCCCGCCCGCCTTCGGCCCGGTGCCCGAAAGGCCCTCTCCGCCAAAGGGCTGACTGCCCACCACCGCGCCGATCTGGTTGCGGTTGACGTAGATGTTGCCGGCCCTGATCCTGGCGGTCACCTCCTGCACCCGGTCGTCGATCCGGCTGTGCATGCCAAAGGTCAGGCCATACCCCTTGGCATTCACCGCCGCGATCACCTTGGGCAGATCGGCGGCCCTGTAACGGGTGACGTGAAGAACGGGGCCAAAGATCTCCTGCTCCAGATCGGCGATGCCACCCGGCAATTCAAGGATCGTGGGGGCCACGAAAGTGCCCGTGGCCGGGGCTTCCAGTTCGGCGATCACGCGCCCTTCGGCCCGCGCCGCCTCGATATGCGCGACGATCCCATCCCTCGCGCGCTGGTCGATCACGGGGCCGATATCGGTTCGCAGGTGCCATGGCGCGCCCATCCCAAGCTCGGCCATCGCGCCCGTCAGCATCTCGAGGATCGGGCCCGCCACATCCGCCTGCAGATACAGAACGCGCAGCGCCGAACACCGCTGACCGGCCGATTGGAAGGCCGAGGCGACGATGTCGCGCACCGCCTGTTCCGGCAGGGCAGTGGAATCCACGACCATGGCGTTCAGCCCCCCGGTTTCCGCGATCAGGGGCGCCGACGGGTCCAGATGCGCCGCACGCGCCCGGTTGATGGCCTGCGCCGTTGCCGTGGATCCGGTAAAGCACAGCCCCGCGATCCGCGCGTCCGACGCCAGTGCCGATCCCACCTCGGCGCCGGGGCCGGGCAGCAATTGCAACACCTCGCGCGGCACGCCTGCCTTGTGCATCAGGCCCACGGCCAGATGTGCCACAAGGCCCGTGGCCTCTGCCGGCTTGGCGATCACGCCGTTGCCGGCCGCCAGTGCCGCCGCGATCTGGCCGGTGAAAATGGCCAGGGGAAAGTTCCACGGTGAGATGCAGGCGAACACGCCCCGGGCGGGCAGGGTCAAGGTCCTGGCCTGTGCCGCGTAATAGCGCAGGAAATCCACCGCCTCGCGCAATTCGCCCACGGCATCGGGCAGGGTCTTTCCGGCCTCTCTGGCCAACAGCGCAAAGATCTGTCCGTACTGGGCCTCGTACAGATCGGCCGCGCGTCCGAGGATCACCGCGCGCTCATCGGCCGGGACATCCCACCGCGCGGCGCCCGACAGGGCGGTGTTCACATCGGCCATGCACGCGGTGGTCAGATGTCCAACCGTGTCACCCGGATCGGCCGGGTTCGCCACCGTCCAGATGGCGCCGCCCTTGACCTCACCGGCCAGCAAGGGCCCCGCGGTCCAGACTGCATCCGCATGGGGCGCGCGCGCGCGCTCGATCTTGTCCAGCTGATCGGGGGCCGCCAGATCCCACCCCCCCGAATTGCGCCGCGTCGCCCCGAAAAGATCGGCGGGCGCGATCACCGCCCTGGCGGCACCGGATCGATCCAGCGCCTCGAACGGGTCCTGCGCCACCACCTGCGGAGGGACCTTGCCGTCCAGAACCTGGTTCACAAAACTGGAATTGGCCCCGTTTTCCAGCAACCGCCGCACCAGGTAGGCCAGCAGATCCCGGTGCTTGCCCACCGGCGCATAGATCCGGCAGCGCGGCCCGCCGCCCTTGCGCACCAGGTCATGCAGCGCCTCGCCCATGCCGTGCAGGCGTTGGAATTCATAGGTGTCGCGGTTGCCCTTCATCTCGAGGATCGCGGCGATGCTATGGGCATTGTGGGTGGCAAACTGCGGATAGATCCGGTCGGTCAGCCCCAGCAGCTTTTGCGCGCAGCACAAATAGGCCACATCGGTCGCACATTTGCGCGTGTAAACCGGGAAATCGGGCAGGCCCTCGACCTGCGCCAGCTTGATCTCGGTGTCCCAGTAGGCGCCCTTCACCAGCCTCAGCATGATCCGCCGGTCGTGGGTTTCGGCCAGCGCATGCAGCCAGTCGATCACCGCGGGCGCGCGTTTGCCATAGGCCTGCACGACGACGCCGAACCCGTCCCATCCGGCCAGCGCGTCATCGCCCAGCACCGCCTCGATCACGTCGAGCGAAAGGTCCAGCCGATCCGCCTCTTCCGCATCGATGTTCAACCCCATGTTGAGGTCCTTGGCCGCAAGGCACAGCATGCGCACGATGGGCACCAGCTCGGCCATGACGCGCGCCTTTTGCGCCTGCTCATAACGCGGAAACAGCGCCGACAGCTTGATCGAGATGCCGGGATTGGCGCGGATGTCGGCGGACCTGCACGCCGGCGCCAGGGCCGCGATCGCCCCCAGGTAGGCGTCGCGATACGCGCGTGCATCGGCCGCGGTCATCGCGGCCTCGCCCAACATGTCATAGGAATAGGCATAGCCCTTTTGTTCCATCTTGGCCGCGCGCGCCATGGCGTCCGTCATGGTCTGGCCCAACACGAAATGCTGTCCCATCTCGCGCATCGCCCGCGACACCGCCGCGCGGATCACCGGCTCGCCCAGGCGTTTCACGGCCCCTTTCAGAACCCCGGCCATGCCTTGCCCGTCCTGCAGCACGCGACCCGTCAGCATCAAGGCCCAGGTCGAGGCATTCACCAGCGGCGAGGCCGAATGGCCCAGATGCGTCCCCCATTCCGACGGCGCGATCTTGTCTTCGATCAAGGCGTCCATCGTGGCGGCGTCGGGCACCCGCAACAATGCCTCCGCCAGGCACATCAGCGCCACGCCTTCCCGCGTCGACAGGCCGTATTCGGCCAGGAACACCTCCATCAGGCCGGGTGCCGTGTCGTCACGCAGGTGCCCCACCAGGTCCGCACCGCGCGCCACGGCCCGCCGGCGCAGATCGGCATCGGGGCCATGGGCGCCGATCAGGCGCTCCAGCAAGACGGGCTCGGGCGCAAGATGGTCGGCGCGAATGGCAAGGCGCAAGGAGTCCAGCGCGGGGGCAGGGCGGTCGAGGGGCATTGGAGAGGCTCCGATCAAGGGTTGCCCGATGATACCAGATCGGCAAAAGTCGGTTTTCCTTGAGATTGCCCGGTGAAAGACGATAAGACCGAAGAAAGGCAACTTCTCGGGGATTTGGAATGCCAAAGGGTGAAGACGCAGGTCCATTGGACGGCTTTGACCGCAAGCTTCTTGCCGAACTGTCGGTCAATGGCCGATTGCCGATCACGGAACTGGCCCGGCGGATCGGCCTGTCCAAAAGCCCGACGCAGGCCCGCCTCAAACGGCTGGAGGCCTCGGGCCATATCCTTGGCTACCGGGCGCAACTTGATCCGGTCAAACTTGGCCGCGAACATGTGGCCTTTCTCGAGGTGCGCCTGACCGACACCCGCGAACCGGCCCTGTCCGCCTTCAACGCGGCCGTCATCAAGATCCCCGAAATCGAACAATGCCACCTGATCGCGGGCCAGTTCGACTATCTCGTGAAGATCCGCTGCAAGGATATGCGCGCCTACCGCGAAATTCTGGCCGACGTGGTGTCCACGCTGCCCTATGTCGCGTCGACCTCGACCCATGTCTCTATGCAGGCGGTCAAGGATTCCGCCCTCTGACCCGACGACACGGCCGACATGCACCGACCCCATCTTTATCCCGGAAATATGGCGGGGGGAGGCGAAGCCGGGGGGCGGAGCCCCCAGCCGCGCCGCCGCCTCACAGCTTCGACAGATGTGTGGCGCACCCCGTCAGGGCGGCGAAATCATCGTTGACCACGCAGACACCGAATTGTTCCATGAACTCCGAGAAACGACCCTTGGCCCTGAGATGCGCTGCAAATCCGAACCGGTCCAGATAGGGCGTGAATGCGCGCGAGACACCGCCCACAAGGTAGATCCCCCCAAAGGGAAGATGGCTCAGCGCCAGGTCGCCGACGATCGTTCCCATGGCCTGCACGAAGATGCGCCCGGTGGCCACGGCCCTGTCTTCGTCCGCCGCCAGGCGCGCCATGATCGCGGCCGGGTCCACCGTCTCGCCGTGCAGGACCCGGTGCACATAGCTGATCCCGCGCCCCGACAGGATTTCCTCGATGGATGCAAACCCGTAATCGGCCACCATCGCGGCGACCAGCTCCGTCATCTGCCCGTCGCAAGATGGAAAGCTCAGATGCCCCGCCTCGGACGGAGGCACGAAGCGGCCCGCCGCCGTGTCGAAGACCGGGCAGGCATTGAACCCTGTCCCCAGGCCCACCACCAGTTTCGCCGCCATCGGCGAGGCGTCGGGTTGCGCCACCACCACGTCAAGATCCGCCGCGTCCAGGTGGCCGATGGCGTGGCCCTGGGCCTGCAGGTCGTTCAAGACCGCGACCTTGTCGGCGGTCAGCGCCCGGCCAAGGGTTTCGCGGTCGATGCGCCAGTCCAGGTTGGTCAGCGTCGCGACCCCGTCATGCACGGGGCCCGCCGCCGCCACGCAGGTTCCCGTGATCTGCCGATCGTCGACGCCCGTTTGCGCCATGTAGCGGACCAACACCTCCGACAGATCGGCATGGTCGCAATTGGGGTAGCGGTTGACCGTGCCGCGATCGACGACGGCCCCGCGCGCCAGCGCCACGCGCGTGTTCGTGCCACCGATATCGGCAACAAGGCTCAGACCGGTTTCATGGCTCAGATCAGGCATTGCGGGTCTCATCATGGCGCCACCATTGCGCCAGCGCCTGATAGGATGCTTTCGGGGTCCTTGCCAAGGTGTCGAAGTCGACATGGACCAGCCCGAACCGTTTTTCGTAGCCAAGCGACCATTCGTAATTGTCCATCAGCGACCAGCAGAAATATCCGCCAACCGGCGCGCCCTGCGCGATGGCGGCCTGCATGGCCTTGAGGTGCTGATCGAGGTAGTCGATCCGTGCGTGATCGGGCACGCCTGCCACATCGGGGTTGGCCATCCCGTTCTCGGTCACGAAAATCGGCAGGTCGCCGGTATAGTCCCGCGCCGTGCGGATCAGGAAATCGCGCAGCCCGTCGGGATAGATTTCCCACCCCATCTGGGTGGTGGGCAAGATCGCCTCGGCGGCGGTGTAGTTGGGCCAGGCCCCATCCAGATGCGTCACCCGCTTGCGGGTGTAATAGTTCACCCCGATCCAGTCGAGCGGCGCCTGAATGACGGCGAAATCATCTTGCCATCCCTGGGGCAGGTGCGGCTCCAATCCTTCGAGGACAAGATCGGGATAGGCGCCATGAAACAGCCCCGAAAGGAAAAAGCGATTGTAGATGGCATCGTTGCGCGCGGCGGCGGCCTGATCTTCGGGCGCGTCGCTGGCGGGGGTGGACCATTCGAAATTGCACACGGCCCCCAGGTTGCCCATGCCGAGCGCGCGCATCACCTCGATCGCGCGGCCATGGGATTTCAAGATGTGATGCATCGCCCGCGCCGTGGCGCGGATATCGCGCAGGCCGGGCGCGTGGTGGCCCTCGAAATGGCTCAGCCAGCCCACGCACCACGGCTCGTTCACCGGGGCGGCCGACCAGACGCGGTCACCGATCCGGCTCATGATCGTGTGGGTGTAATCGGCAAACCAGTCCGGCATGTCGGCATTGCGCCACCCGCCCTGGTCGGCCAGGGCTTGCGGTAATTCCCAGTGGTAAAGCGTCGCCGCCGGCTTGATGCCGCGCGCCAGCATGCCGTCCACCAGCCGGTCGTAGAAATCCAGGCCTTCCTGGTTGGCCTGCCCACGCCCATCGGGCAGAACCCGCGCCCAGGACGTCGAAAACCGGTACACGTCCGCACCCAGATCGCGGACCAGGTCCAGGTCCTCTTCCCAGCGGTGGTAGTGGTCGCACGCCAGCGCCCCGTCCTCGGCCCGCACCACGTTGCCCGGTGTCGCGGCGAAGCTGTCCCAATGGGTCTGGCCCGCGCCGCCGAAACGGTGCCCTTCGATCTGGTAGGACGAGGTGGCGACCCCGAACAGGAAACCGTCCGGAAAATCGGCGCGTTTGAACTGCATCTCTTGGTATCCTCAGGTGGGGCAGGGCCCGGTTGTTCGGCCGACGGTCAATTCGGTGTCCCACAGTTCCTGAACGGGGGCCATGCCCGGATTGTTGATCTGCTCGATCAGGATTTCGGCGCACCGCCGCCCGGCCGCGCGGATCGAGCTGCGCGTGGCGGTAAAGGCCGGCCCGTCTCCGTCATTGTCGAGATAGCTCAGTTCATCGTCATGGCAGATCAGCGACAGATCCCGCCCAAGCCGCAAGCCGCGTTCGCCCGCCGCCCGCCGGATGCCTATGGCGGGGATGACCGAAGAAACCAGAAAGGCCGTCGGCGGCTCTGGCGCGTCCAGCATCTCGCACGCGGACCGGTAGCCAAAGGATTCCGTCATGGCCGCAGCCCGCATCAATCGCGGCTCCGGTGCCAGGCCACGCTCGGTCAGCGCCTCGGTGAACCCGCGCCGTCTGCGGACGGCAAAATCGAAGTTTTCCTGCCCGTTGATCAGCGCGATCCGTCGATGTCCCAGATCCAAGAGAAAATCGGTGGCCCGCCGGAAGGCGCGGATATTGGCCACATCGAGCCAGCTGTAGCCCTTGGCGTCGCCGGTGCGCCCATGCACCAGGAACGGCATGCCGATTTCCTGCAACAGCGCGATGCGCGGCTCCACGATCTGCGGGGCCTGAACCATGACCCCGTCGACCGACCCGTTGGCCTTCATCTGGCGATACGCTGCCTCGGTCTTGCCCTCGGCGACCATCGACAACAACAGATCATAGCCTTCGCGCGCATAGATGTCGCCTGCGCCCACCAGGAAATCCGCAAAGATCGGGTTCACCATTTCGGCCCGGCCGGACAGCGGGATCACGTGGCCGATGGTCATCGCCCGCCCGGTCGCCAATCGCCGGGCCCGGGCATTGGGCGCATAGTTGGACGCCTTCGCCGCAGCCAAAACGCGGGCGCGGGTTTCCTCGCGCACCTCGGGATACCCGTTCAGCGCCCTGCTGACGGTGGTCTGGCTGAGATTCAGCGATTGGGCCAGTTCCTTGAGATTCATTGCAGATCACGCCTCAAAGCGCTTCGAATACATGGAGAGGCTATCTGCACCGCACATCGTTTGTCAAAGATTCAAAGCTGCTGCATTTTTCTGCAGTTGCAAAATATTGCATTATTTTTCAGGGCGGTCCGTTTGCCGGATTGACAGACTCAGTTGCATTCGAAAGGGTGCTGCCAAGCCAAAGCGCTTTGAAGAATCTCGAATCGCTTGGGCGCTTTATTGGCCGATGCGGAAACGCCGGCACCGATCTGGGAGGATCATATGAAACGCAGCTTGTATGCCAGCGCAGCAGCGCTTGCGCTTTTTGCCAACGGCGCAATGGCCGATGGCCACATGCCTTTTGCCGCCGGCGAGGGTGGATTCAACTGGGACAGCTACGAGGCCTATGCCGCGGCGCATGACCTGAGCGGCCAGTCCGTCACGATCGCGGGCCCCTGGCTTTCGCCCGAGGCGGACCGCTTTGACATCTTGCTCAACTATTTCGAGGCCGCCACCGGCGCCGAGGCGACCTATACCGGGTCGGACAGCTTCGAACAGCAGATCGTGATCGACGCCGAGGCCGGTTCGGCCCCGAACCTCGCCGTGTTCCCGCAGCCCGGTCTTGCGGCCGTGATGGCAGGCAATGGTCTGCTCACCCCGCTTGGCGACGAGATGGGTGAGTGGGTGAACGCGAACTACGCCGCCGGTCAGTCATGGGTCGATCTTGGAACCTATGCCGATGCCGATGGCATGGATCAGTTCTATGGCTTCTTCTTCAACGTCAACGTCAAGTCGCTGGTCTGGTACAGCCCCGAGAACTTCGAGGATGCCGGCTATGACGTGCCCGAAACCATGGAAGACCTGGTTGCCCTGTCCGAGCAGATGGTGGCCGACGGGGAAACGCCCTGGTGCATCGGCCTGGGATCCGGCGCGGCGACCGGCTGGCCGGCGACCGACTGGGTCGAGGACATCATGCTGCGCACGCAGACGCCCGACGTCTATGACATGTGGGTCAGCAACGAGATTCCGTTCAATGACCCCCGTGTCGTGAACGCGATCGAAACCTTCGGCATGTTCGCACGCACCGACGGTTGGGTGCAGGGCGGCGCAGGCGCCGTGGCGACCACCGACTTCCGCGACAGCCCCACGGGCCTGTTTGCCTCGCCTCCGGGGTGCTACATGCACCGCCAGGCCTCCTTCATCCCGGCCTTCTTCCCGGACGGCACCGTCGTGGGTGAGGATGCGGATTTCTTCTACTTCCCATCCTTTGCCGGCGAAGATCTGGGCAATCCGGTTCTGGGCGGCGGCACGCTGATGGCGGTCACCGACATGAATGACGCGACCCTGGCGTTCATGGCATTCCTGCAGACCCCCTTCGCCCATGAGATCATGATGGCGCAGGGCGGTTTCCTGACCCCGCATTCCGGCGTCAACCTGGATACCTACAGCTCGGCAGTGGAATCGGGGCAGGGCGAGATCTTGCTCAATGCCACCACCTTCCGCTTCGACGCATCCGACCTGATGCCCGGCGCGATCGGTGCCGGCAGCTTCTGGACCGGCATGGTCGATTTCGCGGGCGGCGCAGATGCCGAAGCCGTGGCGACCTCGATCCAGGAAAGCTGGGACGCGTTGCGCTGATCGCGGACGCCGATTGACAAGGACCCGGCCGCCCATCGTCGCGGCCGGGTCGTTTCCGGGGCAATGCCATCTGCCGGCCGGGCCTAACTCCAGGGGGAAAGCGCCATGAATCCTGCATTGCAAGGATTGATCACGATCATCATCGGTGTCGGTGGGTGCGTCGGATACTTCTATTTCTCGAACCAGATTCTCGACAAGGTCCTGTTCCCTGCGCGCGGCGAGAACGCGGGGCGCAACATCAACCGCGCCAATGCGATCCGGCCCTGGCTGTTCATGGGCCCCGCGATCCTGGCGCTGGGGCTGTACCTGGCCTATCCGGTGGTCGAAACGCTGCGCCTGTCGCTGACCGACCGCAGCCTGGGCGGCGCGTTCGTGGGCGGCGACAACTACGCTCAGATGTTCGCGGACGAAAAGTTCTGGGAAGCGGTGCGCAACAATTTCCTGTGGCTTCTGATCGTGCCGGCGGCCTCGACCGCCTTTGGGCTTCTGGCCGCGCAGCTGACCGACCGGATCAGCTGGGGCAACATCGCCAAATCGCTGATCTTCATGCCGATGGCGATTTCCTTTGTCGGCGCGGCGGTGATCTTCAAGCTGATCTACGACGCGCGCCCCGAGGACGTGCAGCAGATCGGCATCCTGAACGCGGTCTACCTGCAACTTGGCGGCGACAGCCCGATCACCTGGCTGACCGTGCCGTTCTGGAACAACCTTTTCCTGATGGTGGTGCTGATCTGGATCCAGACGGGCTTTGCCATGGTGATCCTGTCCGCCGCGTTGCGCGGCATCCCCGAGGAAACCGTCGAGGCCGCCATCGTGGACGGGGCCAACCCGTTCCAGATCTTCTTCAAGATCAAGCTGCCCCAGATCTCGGGCACCATCGTCGTGGTCTGGACGACGATCACCATCGTCGTGCTCAAGGTCTTCGACATCGTGTTCGCGATGACAAACGGGCAATGGGAAACGCAGGTTCTGGCCAACTACATGTATGACAAGATGTTCCGCGCCAATGACTGGGGCGTGGGGTCGGCCAGTGCGATGATCATCATGCTGATGGTGACGCCGATCCTTGTCTGGAACGTCTACAACGCCCGCAAGGAGATGCGCTGATGTCCTTCGACCGTATGGGAGACAATCATGGATAACATCGCAGGCAAGAAATCCGGCCTGACATGGGCGGTGCACATCTCGGTGGCAGCGCTTGTGTTGCTGTGGATCTTTCCGACGCTGGGTCTGTTGATCTCGTCATTCCGCACCACCGATCAGATCCGGACCTCGGGCTGGTGGGCGGCGCTGTTCCCGGCGGTGCAGAATGAAACCCTGCGCGCGGCCGATCCCGACGAGGCGCGATTTGAACGTGACGGTATCTTCGTGGTCGAAGGCAACCTGTACGTGGTGGACGGCAGCGTCGAAAGCGCGGCGGACGTGCCGGCCGAAATCAGCGTATGGGGCACCTCCTCGCGTGAGATCGATGCCTATGTCGCGGGTGAAACCGCCGATATGGGCGACGGCGAAACCATGACGGTGCAATCCAACGGCGATTACATCTGGACCGGCGATGAAGACCAGTTGAGCGGGCGGGGCCAACGGGTCTTCGTCACCGCCGAAAGCCCGCCGGAATTCACATTGGGCAACTATCAAAGCGTCCTGTTCGACCCCGGCAACCGCGAGGGCATGAGCCGGGCCTTCCTGAACACGCTGACGGTGACCATCCCGGCCACGATCATTCCGATCCTGATTGCCGCCTTCGCGGCCTATGCGCTGGCGTGGATGGATTTTCCGGGGCGGGCCTTGTTGGTGGCGGCGGTCGTCGCCCTGTTGGTGGTTCCCCTGCAACTGGCCCTGATCCCGCTGTTGTCGCTGCACAATGATATCGGGATCGGAAAGGGGTATCTCGGCGTCTGGCTGGCCCATACCGGTTTTGGCCTTCCGCTCGCGATTTACCTGTTACGCAACTACATGGTCGGCCTGCCGCGTGATATCATCGAAAGCGCCAAGGTCGACGGGGCGACGGATTTCCAGATCTTCACCAAGATCATCTTGCCGCTCAGCTTTCCGGCGCTGGCCAGTTTCGCGATCTTCCAGTTCCTGTGGACATGGAATGACCTGCTGGTCGCCATGGTGTTCTTGATCGACAGTTCGGGCGAGACGACCGTCATGACCCGCCAGATCGTGGAGCTTCTGGGCACCCGTGGCGGTGACTGGGAAATCCTTGCGACCTCGGCCTTCGTGTCCATCGCGGTGCCGCTGGTCGTGTTCTTTACCATGCAGCGCTATCTGGTGCGCGGTCTGTTGGCCGGCTCCGTCAAATAGCACCTCAACATCGAAGACATGTGACATGAACCTGATGCAAGACCTGGCCCGCGACGATATCGTGGCCCCTGACAAGGACTGGTGGCGCGGTGCGGTGATCTATCAGATCTACCCCCGCAGCTTCCAGGACAGCAACCATGACGGGATCGGCGATCTGGCCGGCATCATCCACCGTCTGCCCCATGTGGCGGATCTGGGGGTGGATGCGATCTGGATCAGCCCGTTCTTTCGCTCTCCGATGCTGGATTTCGGATATGACGTCAGCGACTACCGCGATGTCGATCCGATGTTCGGCTCGCTTGGCGATTTCGATGCGCTGATCTCGCGGGCCCATGAGCTTGGCCTGAAGGTTCTGATCGACCTGGTGCTCAGTCACACCTCGAACCAGCATCCGTGGTTTCACGAGAGCCAGACCAATCGCGACAACCCCAAGGCCGACTGGTACGTGTGGGCGGATGCGAAACCCGATGGGTCGCCGCCCAACAACTGGCTGTCGATCTTCGGCGGATCGGCCTGGGAATGGTCGGGCGACCGGATGCAGTATTTCTTGCACAATTTCCTGAAGGAACAGCCCGATCTCAACCTGCACAACCCGCAAGTGCAAGATGAACTTCTGTCGGTCGCGCAGTTCTGGCTGGATCGCGGCGTCGATGGTTTCCGGCTCGATACGATCAATTTCTACTTTCATGACAAGAAGCTGCGCGACAATCCGGCGCTGGATCCCGCGCAACGCAACGCCACCATCGCCCCCGAGGTGAACCCCTATAACTGGCAAGACCACCTCTACGACAAGAACCAGCCCGAAAACCTCGATTTCCTGCGCCGTCTGCGCAGCTTGATGGATGAATATCCCGCCGCAACCGCCGTGGGCGAGGTGGGCGATGCCCAACGCGGTCTGCAGATCCAGGCCGAATACACGTCGGGCGGCGACAAGGTGCACATGTGCTATTCCTTCGAATTCCTCTCGGGTGTCGTGCCGACGCCTGCACGTGTGGCGCAGGTTCTGACGGATTATGAGCACACGGTCGGTGACGGGTGGGCCTGTTGGGCGTTTTCCAACCATGACGTCGTGCGCCATGCCAGCCGCTGGAACCTCGGCGAAGAGGCCCGGCGTCTCTATGCGGGGCTGTTGTTGTGCCTGCGCGGATCGGTCTGCCTGTATCAGGGCGAAGAACTGGGCCTGACCGAGGCCTACGTGTCCTACGAGGATCTGCAAGACCCCTATGGCATTCGGTTCTGGCCCAAATTCAAGGGCCGCGACGGGTGCCGCACGCCGATGCCCTGGATATCGGACAACCAGAACGGGGGCTTTACCGACGAAAAACCGTGGCTTCCCATGGCAATGGAACATCTGCAACGCGCGGTCGGCCACCAGATAGATGACGAGGACAGCACCTTGAATTTCTATCGCCGCATGATCCGGTTCCGGCAGGCGTATCCCGCCCTCATCAAGGGCAGCCTCGATGATCTGACAGCCGATGCGGGAACCGTGGCCTTCACGCGCACCCATGGCGATCAGCGCCTGTTCTGCGCGTTCAATCTGAGCAACATGGCGCAACCCGTCACCCTGCCCGAAGGCACATGGCGGGCCGACAGGGGCGCTCCGTTCACCACGATCGAAAACGACAATGGCCGCGAGATCACCTTGCTGCCCTATCAGGCCTATTTTGCCGCCGCTGAAGCGGAGTGAGCGGACGATGAATAACCGGAGGAGACGGGGACAATGGCAAATCTGAAGCTGACTGATGTCGAAAAGACCTATGGCGGCACCGTTCAGGTGCTCCGCGATATCAATCTCGACATCGACCAGGGCGAGTTGATCGTCTTCGTTGGCCCTTCGGGCTGCGGCAAGTCCACGCTGTTGCGGATGATCGCGGGGCTGGAAAAGATTACCGGCGGCACGCTGGAAATCGACGGAATGGTCGTCAATGACGTGCCCCCCTCCGAGCGGGGCATCGCGATGGTGTTCCAGTCCTACGCGCTCTACCCGCACATGACGGTCTACGACAACATGGCCTTCGCCCTGAAGATCGCGGGCAAGACCAGGGAAGAGATCGACCGGTCCGTCAAGGCGGCCGCCGAAAAGCTGCAGCTGACCAATTTCCTCGACCGCCTGCCAAAGGCCCTGTCCGGTGGCCAGCGTCAGCGCGTGGCCATCGGCCGTTCCATCGTGCGCGACCCCAAGGTGTACCTGTTCGACGAGCCACTTTCGAACCTCGATGCGGCCCTGCGGGTCGCCACCCGGATCGAGATCGCGCAGCTGAAGGAACAGATGCCCGAATCCACCATGATCTACGTCACCCACGACCAGGTCGAGGCGATGACGCTTGCCACACGGATCGTGGTTCTGGCCGGTGGGGGCGTGGCCCAGGTCGGCAGCCCGCTGACGCTGTACGAACGGCCCAATTCCACCTTCGTCGCCCAATTCATCGGCTCGCCCGCCATGAACCTTCTGGGGGGCAAGATCGTGGGCACCGGTGAGACCACGACGCTCCAGATGGATGAGGGCGAGGGCACGATCACGTCCAACTACCCCTCCCGCGCCGAGGATATGGGCGCGACGGTCAAGGTCGGCATTCGCCCCGAAGACATGGTGGCCTCGACCGACGTCAATCATGCCTTCAAGGGCAAGGTGGAAATCACCGAGGCGCTCGGCGAGGTGACGCTGCTGTATTTCGAGAAATCGTCAGCGGATCATCCCGCCGTCATCGGCAAACTGCCCGGTATCCACAAGGAACTGCGCGGCCAGGAGGTCAAGCTGACCGCCTCGGCCGACAAGGTCCATGTGTTCAAGGATGACGTGTCGCTGCTCTATCGCGATGAAAAGGTGTTCTTGCCGGGCGTTCAGCCGCACTGAACGGTTGCGGGTTTGACCCGTGGCCCGCCGCGCAGTAAATGAACATATGTTCAATTCCTGCGGGGGGCTACCATGGATATCCGGGATGCAAAGATCATCGTCACAGGCGGTGCCAGCGGTCTTGGCGCGGCCTGCGTCGCCTATTTCCGCGGGCAGGGCGCAAAGGTGTCGGTCTTTGACCTGACCGCCACGGGCCACGATGCCTACGCCGTCGACGTGACCTCGGACCAGGCGGCCGCGCGTGCCGTGTCACAAGCCTCCAGCGCCATGGGTGGCCTTACGGCAGTGGTGAACTGTGCCGGTATCGTGGCGGGCGCGCGGGTGGTGGGCAAATCAGGACCTCATGACCTGGGCCTGTTCCGCAAGACGATCGACATCAACCTGGTGGGGTCGTTCAACATCGCGCGTCTGGCGGCAGCGGAAATGGCCAATAACTCGCCCAATGGCGATGGCGAACGCGGGGTGATCATAAACACATCCTCGGTCGCGGCGTTTGACGGGCAAAAGGGGCAGGCGGCCTATGCGGCGTCAAAGGCCGGGATCGCGGGCATGTCGCTTCCGATGGCGCGCGACATGGGGGCCCTCGGGATCAGGGTCTGCGCCATCGCGCCGGGCCTGTTTCTGACCCCGATGCTCGAAGGTCTGGGCGAAGAGATGGTCGCAGGCCTGTCCAGGGACGTGGTGTTTCCCAAGCGCCTTGGCCGCCCCGAGGAATTCGCGCAACTCGCGGCCTTCATCTTGCAGGCGGCCTATCTGAACGGGGAAACCATTCGCCTTGATGGGGCTCTCAGGATGCAGTGACATGCCGCGCGCAAGGGGTGCGCAAGGCTGAATATCGAATGCGCTGGCGGTGACTCCAGTTTGCCCCTTGGCATTGTTAGCGCTAACATGTTATCAGGCACCAGAACGACCGACAGGGGGCCCTCATGGTTTTGGATGACCGAATTGCAGCCGTTACGGACCGCATCGTCGAACGGTCCCGGGACGCGCGCACGACCTATATCGACCGCATGCGCCGCCTGGCCGAAGACGGCCCACGCCGCGCCCACCTGACCTGTGGCAACCAGGCCCATGCCTATGCCGCGATGGGGCAGGACAAGGACAACCTGGTGGCGGCCCGTGCGCCCAATATCGGGATCGTGACGGCCTACAACGATATGCTGTCGGCGCACCAACCGTTTGAGACATATCCCCAAAAGATCAAGGATGCCGCCCGGCGCGCGGGTGCGACGGCGCAGGTCGCAGGGGGCGTTCCGGCCATGTGTGACGGTGTCACCCAGGGTCAGGTCGGCATGGAGCTCAGCCTGTTTTCGCGCGACGTGATTGCCCTGGCCACGGGGGTGGCGCTGTCTCACAACACCTTCGATGCCGCTCTCTATCTGGGCGTGTGCGACAAGATCGTGCCGGGCCTCGTGATTGCGGCGGCGACATTCGGGTATCTGCCCGGTCTGTTCGTGCCCGCAGGGCCGATGGTGTCGGGCTTGCCCAATGACGAAAAGGCCAAGGTCCGCCAGCAATTCGCCACCGGCGAGGTCGGTCGGGACAAACTGATGGAGGCCGAGATGGCCTCCTATCACGGTCCGGGCACCTGCACCTTTTACGGGACCGCCAATTCGAACCAGATGCTGATGGAATTCATGGGCCTGCACATGCCGGGCGCGGCCTTCGTCAACCCCGGCACACCTTTGCGCGACGCCCTGACCGAGGCCGCGACCGAACGCGCGGCCTCCATCACCGCGCTTGGCAATGCCTATACGCCGATCTGCGATATCCTTGATGAAAAGGCGTTCGTGAACGGTCTGGTCGGCCTGATGGCCACGGGCGGATCCACGAACCTCGTGATCCATCTCATCGCCATGGCGCGCGCGGCGGGCGTCATCCTGGATTGTGCCGATTTCGCCGATATCTCGGCCGCAACCCCCATGATGGCGCGCGTCTATCCCAACGGTCTGGCCGATGTGAACCATTTCCATGCAGCGGGCGGGCTGGCCTACATGATCGGCGAATTGCTCGAGGCCGGGTTGCTCCATCCCGACACCCGGACCGCGGCCGGCACGGGCCTTGCGCTTTACACGCAGGAACCCAAGCTGATCGATGGCGCGCTGACCTATGGCAAAGGCCCCAGCACCAGCCTCAACGACAAGATCCTGCGCCCGGTGTCCAACCCGTTCCAGCCGCAGGGCGGTCTGGTGGAATTGTCCGGCAACCTGGGGCGCGGCGTCATGAAAGTGTCGGCCGTTGCCCCCGAACGTCACGTGATCGAGGCGCCCGCCGCCATTTTCGAGAACCAGGGCGATGTGAAAAAAGCCTTTCAGGCCGGCAGTCTGAACCGCGACGTGGTGGTGGTTGTGCGGTTCCAGGGCCCCAAGGCCAACGGCATGCCCGAATTGCACGCGCTGACGCCGGTTCTGGCGGTGCTGCAAGATCGCGGACACAAGGTGGCGCTGGTGACCGATGGCCGCATGTCGGGCGCATCGGGCAAGGTGCCTTCGGCCATTCACGTGTCGCCCGAAGCGCTGGATGGCGGGTTGATCGGCAAGCTGCAGGATGGCGACATCCTTCGCGTCGATGCGACCAAGGGCACCCTTTCGGTTCTGACCGAAGGGGTGGAAGATCGCGCATCGGCCGTGCCCGACCTGTCCGCCAACAGCCACGGTGTCGGCCGGGAACTGTTCGAGATCTTCCGCCAGACCGCAGGCCCCGCCACGGCGGGTGCGGGCGTGGTCGTCTGAGCCTCAACCGAAGTGACGCGGAGCGTGTGACATGACCCCCAAAGACCAATCCGCCATCGCCCGCGATATCGCGGCGCTGGCCCCGATCATTCCGGTTCTGGTGATCGATGACGCCAGCCATGCCCGGCCCCTGGCCGAAGCCCTGGTGGCGGGCGGCTTGCCCGCGCTCGAGGTGACCTTGCGCACGCCCGCCGCGCTCGACGTGATCCGCGAGATGGCGAAGGTTCCCGGCGGCGTGGTGGGGGCCGGCACGCTGCTGACCCCTGCCGATGTGCGCGCCGCGAAACAGGCCGGCGCCAGGTTCGGTGTCTCGCCCGGTGCCACACCACGCCTGATCGCGGCTTGCGTCGCCGAAGGCCTGCCGCTCTTGCCCGGCGCCGCCACCGCCAGCGAGGTCATGGCGCTCTACGAGCAGGGCTTTGACATGCTCAAGTTCTTCCCGGCCGAGGCCGCCGGCGGCGCGCGGGCGCTCAAGGCCATCGGCGCCCCGATCCCGCAGGTGTCATTCTGCCCCACGGGCGGCATCACGCCACAAACGGCGCCGGATTACCTGTCACTGTCCAATGTCATCTGCGCGGGCGGATCCTGGGTCGCCCCCAAGGATATGGTCGAGGCCCGGGATTGGGCGGGCATCGAAGCCCTCAGCCGGGCCGCCGCCGCGATCGCGCGCTGAGTTTCGCGCTTCATGCAAAACCTGAAGAGTGATCTTCAAAAGATTGTAAATCATAGACTTTCGGAAAAGCGCATCAGCCTGTCGACAGCAATGGTGAATTGGTCGTCCGGCAAGGTCAGCGCCACCCGCAGATGGCCCGCCGAGGCCGCGCCAAAGCTTTCGCCCGGCATCACGGCCACCTGTTCCTCGTCCAGCAGGCGCGCGGCGAATTCTTCACCCGAAAGCCCGGTCGCGCGGATATCCAGCATCACGTACATGGCCCCGTCCGGTGGAATGGCGCGAATACGGTTTTGCGCCGCGATCCGGTCCAGCATGATCTTGCGCCGCCTCAGAAAAGGCGCCGCGACCGCCGCCTCGGTGGCGGGGCCGCTGTTCAGCGCGTACAGGCCCGCCTCCTGGATATAGCCCGGCACGCCATAGGTGGTGTGGGTCGCCAGGTTGATGAGATGTTCGATCATGTCCTCGGGCCCCGCGATCCATCCCAGGCGCGATCCGGTCATCGCATGGCTCTTGGACAGGGACCCGATGGTCAGCGTGCGCTCCGCCATGCCGGGCAGGCTGGCAATGGGGATATGGCGCCCGGTCCAGACCTGTGTGTCATATACCTCGTCCGAGATCACCCACAGGTCGTGGGCCCCGGCGATTTCGGCGATGCCGGCAAGGCTCGCCTCGGTATAGACGGCGCCGGTGGGGTTGTTGGGGCTGTTGATCAGCAGGCTGCGCGCACCCTTCGCGGCGGCCGAAAGGGCTGCAAGATCGGGCTGGAACCCGTCCTCGCTACGCGCTCGGACCGGGACCGGAACAGCGCCCACGGCCCGGATGGATCCGGGGTAGGTGGCATAGTAGGGGTCGATCATCAGCGCCCGATCCCCTTCGTCGCAGACCGCATGATGGGTGGCGAACAGCCCGGCCTGACCACCGGGCGTGATCAAGATGTTGTCGGCGCCGTAGCGGATCGCGTGGCTGTCCGACAGGCGCGCGGCCACAGCGGCGCGCAGGGCGGCAATCCCCGGGACCGCGGCATACCCGGTATGCCCGGCCGTCGCGGCGCGGTGCATTTCGTCCAGGATGTCGGGCGCGGTGCGGATGTCATGTTCGCCAATGGTCAGTTCCAGAATGGGCACACCCGCCGCTTTCATGGCGCGCGCCTTGTAGAACAGCGACCATCCGTCATCCCCATCGCCGTTCAGATGCGAAATTCGGCTGGAAGGGACAGGCATTTGGCGGCTCCGCGGCAGGTAGGGTACTGGCCGACATGGCCACGCGGGCGCTGGAATGACAAGGGGCGAAACCGGGCGGTCAGCCCCACCGCGCAAAGGTGGCGCTTGGCCAGTCGCGCAAGACAAGCTGATGGCTTTCGGTGATGAATTCGCGCATCTCCAGGACCGGGGTCGACCAGGGCAGCACCACCCACCCGACCGACGTCATGTATGGCGCCGATGCCGGCCGGGACCTCTTGATCAGTTTCAGCGCGCGCCGAAGATCATGGGTGCGCACGGACAAACCTTGACCGAGTTGGGTATAGGCGGCGAACATATGACCGTTCACCTTCCACACGACCGTATCGGGACCAAAGGGAAAATCCCGTTCAGCCCCCTCCAGTGTGCCGCAATACTGATCCACGAATGTGTGCTGCATTTCGTTGCAGATAAAAATATATCTGCCGGACTTTGTCAAAGCAGGATCTGCAGGGCAAAGCTCCCTATTGCGGATCTGCGATCAAACGGTCATGGTTTGCTGCATGACCACCCGCTCGACGTTCACCTTCGAGATTTGTATCACCTGCTGACACATGTCGCCGGGCCGGTCATCTTTGGTTTCCAACACCACTCCAACCTGTTAGGCCCCCGGCGCCGGTGTCATGCTGACCGAAAGGGCAACCGCAATGGTTGAGATTAGCCTTCGCAACTCGCGCACCCGTCGGGTGGAGCCGTTTGTGCCCCTCGATGCTGACAACGTGCGCCTGTATCTGTGCGGGCCGACGGTCTACGACCGCGCCCATCTGGGCAATGCGCGCAACGTGATCATGTTCGACGTGCTGTTTCGGCTGTTGCGCCATGAATACGGGCCCGATCACGTCACCTACGTTCGCAATTTCACCGACGTGGACGACAAGATCAACGCGCGCGCGGCACAGACCGGGCGGCCGATTTCCGACATCACCCAAGAGACGATCGGGTGGTATCACGACGACATGGATGCGCTCGGCAATCTGCGCCCCACGCATGAGCCGCGTGCGACCGATTACATCGCGCAGATGGTGGCGATGATCGAGGATCTGATCGCCAAGGGCCATGCCTACGAAGCCGAGGGGCATGTCCTGTTCGCCGTCGAAAGTTGGCGCGAGGGCTACGGAAAGCTGTCGGGCCGGTCGGTCGACGACATGATCGCGGGCGCCCGGGTCGAGGTCGCGCCCTACAAGCGCAACCCGATGGATTTCGTGCTGTGGAAACCGTCTTCGGCCGACCTGCCTGGCTGGGACAGCCCGTGGGGCCGGGGCCGCCCCGGCTGGCATATCGAGTGCTCGGCCATGTCCAAGGCGCTGTTGGGGCCGGTCTTCGACATCCACGGCGGCGGCAACGACCTGATGTTCCCGCACCACGAGAACGAGATCGCGCAAAGCTGCTGTGCGAACGGGACAGAGCGTATGGCGCAGATCTGGCTGCACAACGAGATGCTGCAGGTCGAGGGCAAGAAGATGTCCAAGAGCCTTGGCAATTTCTTCACCGTGCGCGACCTGCTGGACCAGGGCGTGCCGGGCGAGGTGATCCGGTTCGTGTTCCTGTCGACGCATTATTCCAAGCCAATGGATTGGACGGCGAAGAAGGCGGAGGAGGCG
>CAYWTM010000023.1:0-36762 GCA_964460185.1 uncultured Roseicyclus sp.
TTCTCGCTCGCCTCCGCAGTGCAGTGGCGTGAGACGATCATGGCTGAACAGGCCGAGGCCGAGGCGCAAGGGGACGGCTTCCAAGTCTCGTCTGAGTTCGTGCTGACTGACAAGCTGGGAGAGGCTGGGGCAACCGCACTGCTGCTCTGGCCGAGTGGCGCGGGCTTTGCGCCGGATAACTGGCAGGCATACTGACCTAGCTGAGACCGGTTCGAATTCGTCTGACACCACCCAATTCCGGCTACGATTTCAACGATGATGCCATCGTGCCCGGGGTGGCCTTCTGGACGCGGCGGGTCGAGACGGACCTGCCCGCCTAGATCGCCGCACCCAGCCCCTGCCATAGATGGTCCAGCGCCGGGCCCGCGTCGATCCGCAGGGCCACGTCGATCTCGGCCCCGTCCGCCGTTTGCACCAGTCGGCCTGGATGCGCGTCGCAGTCAACGGCGAGGCGCAGCCGCTCGGTGCCGAAAAGCGCGGGCGCGACAGCCATCAGCATGACGCATGGGTCGTGCAGCGGGCGCGAGCTGCGTTCCGCATGGCCTGCGAAATAGGCCCGGATCAGGTTGGCGGCGAGGGTGGCGGCCGGTGTGCCGAAGGCGGCCAGGCGGTCAAGATCCTCGGGCGTGGCCCTGAGCCTGCGGGTCACGTCCAGCGGGATCAACGTGACGGGCACCGGTCCGCAGAGGACCATTCGCGCGGCGAGAGGGTCGGCTGCCATGTTGAATTCCGCAAAGCGCCCGGCATTTCCGGGCTCGTCAATGGTTCCCCCCATCGCGATGATGCGCCCGATCCGGGCATAGGCCACGGGCGCCTCGTTTGCCAGATGGGCAAGGTTGGTCAGCGGCCCAAGAGCCAGAATGCACAGGCTGCCGGCCGGGGCGGCGCGCAGATGCGCGTCCATCAAGGCCATGGCGGACCGGCTGTCGGGCGGAACCCATGCCGGCGGCAAGGGAACCCCGCCCAACCCGTCCGCGCCGTGGATCGCGACCTCGGTCCGGCCATCGCCGGCAAGGGGGCCCGCCGCCCCCGCTGCATAGGGGATGTCGCCCCGACCCATCGCGGCCAGCAAGCCGCCGACATTCCGGGTCGTCGTGGCGATGCCGATGTTGCCGGCCACCGCCGTGACCGCTTCGACCGCGAGGGCGGGCGTGTTCAGGGCGTGGAGAATGGCCACGGCGTCATCGAGGCCGGGGTCGGTGTCGATGATCACCCGCATCGGACCCGCGGCGGTCATCGGGCCGCCGGGCCGTCGATCTCTGACAGCGCGGCAAGCACGCGGATGAAGGACCGTACGCCGCCGGTGAAGCTCGACAGATCGTATTTCTCGTTCGGGCTGTGAATGCGATTGTCGAAGCGCGCGAAGCCCACCAGTAGCGTGTCCATACCGAGCAGGCGTTTGAATTCTCCCACGATCGGGATCGAACCGCCGGTTCCCGCCAGCGCGGTTTCGGTGCCCCATTCCCGGCTCAAGGCCCCGCGCGTCGCTGTCAGGTAGGGGCTGTCGAGCGGCAGGGACAGCGCCGGGCTTGCGCCATGGGGCGTGAAGCTGACCGAACAGTCAGCCGGCAAATGGGCGCGGACATGGGCGCGGAAGGCCTCGCGGATGCGCAGGGGGTCTTGCCCCGCCACCAACCGGAACGACACCTTGGCCGTGGCCCGCGCCGGAATGACCGTCTTGAAACCGGGATCGGTATAGCCGCCGGTCACGCCGTGGATCTCGCAACTGGGCCGGGCCCAGACCTGTTCCATGATCGAATAGCCGGCCTCGCCGGCGGGGATGGACAGGCCGACATCGGACAGGAAGGCCACTTGATCGAAGGGCAGCCGCCGCCATTGCGCCAAGATCTCGGGGGCGAGGTCTTCCACGCCATCGTAAAAGCCCGGCAGCGTCACGCCGCCGTCAGCGCTGCGCAAGGTCGACAACACATTGGCCACCACCTGAAGCGCGTTGCGCGCGGCATTGCCGAACATACCCGAATGCAGGTCGCGGTCGGCGGTGGTGATCGTGAACTCCTCCCCCACGAGACCGCGCAGCATGGTGGTGATGGCGGGCGTATGCCTGTCCCACATGTCGGTGTCGCAAACCATCATGATATCGGCGCGCAGCTCCTCCGCCGTTTCCTCGAGGAACGGCCCGAGGCTGGCGGAGCCCGATTCCTCCTCGCCCTCGAACAGCATCGAGACCTTGATCGGCAGGCTACCGGTCACGGCGACCCACGCCCGGCATGCCTCGACAAAGGTCAGAAGCTGGCCCTTGTCGTCCGAGGCGCCACGCCCGACGATATGGGTGTCGCCATCGGGCGCGGGGCGCAGCACCGGCTCGAACGGGTCGCTGTCCCACAGCTCGAGCGGGTCAACTGGCTGCACGTCGTAATGGCCGTAGAACAGCACGTGGGGGCCGGGCGCGTCGGTCTGATGCGCCACCACCATCGGATGGCCGCCGGTCGGCCGGACCGACGCGTCGAACCCGAGGCCCGCCAGTTGACCCGCCAACCAGTCGGCCGCGGCGCGGCAATCCTCGGCATGGGCGGGTACCGTCGAGACCGACGGAATGCGGACCAGGTCGAAGAGGCGGGCAAGGCTGTCCTCCATATGCGCATCGGCATGGTCGAGCACGGCCTGCAAGGTGTCGGGTTCGGTCATCGGGTCATCCTTTCGCGGCGCGTGCGGCGTCGATGGCGACGATTTCCGCCCGGAACCGCCCGGCCACCTGATTGGCATCGGCCAGCACGCGGGCAGGTTCCAGCGTTTCGACGCCGCGGTCGCGCATCAGCCAGACGCCATCGACCATCACGTCGCGCACATCCGTGGGCATCGCCGCAAAGACCAACACCGAATAGGGGTCATAGATCGGCTGCATTCGGGGCGCGGACAGGTCGATGCGGATCAGGTCGGCGGCCTTGCCGACCTCGAGCGAGCCGGTCTGCGCCTCAAGGCCCAGCACCCGCGCGCCCTCGATCGTCGCCATGCGGATCACGTCGCGCGTGGGAAGCGGCTTGCGCGAGCCGCCGCGCAGCTTGCCGAAGATCGACACCACGCCGAACTGTGAAAACAGGTCGAGCGTATTGCCGCTCATCGGGCCATCGGTGGCGATCCCCACCGGAATGCCCGCGCGACGCATGTCCTCGATCCGCGCTATGCCCCGCCCTGCCTTGCCGTTCGAGCGTGCGTTATGGGCAACGCCGGTGCCGGTGCTTGCAAGAATGTCGATATCGGCATCCTCGAGCAGCAGGGCATGGGCGGCGATGGCGCCAGGCTTCAACACGCCCGCAGCCGCGCAGACGGCTGTCGTGGTCATGCCATGGGTCTGGACCGCCCAGTCGACCTCGGCCACGGTCTCGGCGAGATGGATCATCAGACGCGTGTCCTGGTGTGCCTCGTGCCACAGGGCGGCGCGCTCCATCACCGCCATGCCGGTCGAATAGGGCGCGTGGGGCGCGATGGCGGCGGTCACGCGGTCCATCCCCGCGCAATGCCCGGCCAGCGCATCGCACAGCGCAAAGCCCTCGTCGAAACTGCGGTGGTCGGGCGGGTCGAAATCGGCCAACGTCTGCCCGACGACCCCACGCATCCCGGAGGCCATGATGACATCGGCCACCTCGGTCTCATGGTAGTACATGTCGGCCACGCAGGTGACGCCGCCCATGATCATCTCGAGCGCCGACAGGGTTGAGCCAACACGCACCATCTCGGGCGAGACGAACTTGCGCTCGAGCGGTAGCATGTAGCGGAACAGTCGGTCGTCCACGTCCTCCCCCAGCCCTCGGAACAGCGACATCGCCATATGGCAATGCGGGTTGACCATGCCCGGCATCACGATGTCGCCGGCCATGTCGCGGACCTGCGTGCCGGCGGACACCTGCGGCGGTGCCCCGCCGCCAAGCGCCGCGATCCTGCCATCCTCGACCATCAGCCATCCGGTCCGGTGCTCGGTCATCGCCGCATCAACCGTCACGAGCCAGGCATTGGTCAGAAGCGTCTTCATTCCGGCATCAGGATCGCGCAATGGTCGGGATCGGGGATCAGGGTCGCCCGGGTTCCGGGCTCGAACGGGGTGGCAAGCGAGCCATTGGCGACCAGCGGTTCCGCCGCCGCCTCGCAGCGGTATTGATAGGCGCGCCCCAGATAGGTCCGCAGGCCCAGCGTCGCCGCCAGCCCCTCGGCCGCGGGATCGCCACTCACCCGAAGCCCGTCGGCCCGTGTCGCGAGGATGAAGGCATCGGGGATCGGCCCCAGCCGGTCCTGCGAGAGACTGAGGGCTGCGCCGTCCCGGGTAACCGCCCTGACGCGCGGCCCGTCGCGGCCCGTCACGGTCAGCGGGATCAGGTTCTCGAACCCCACGAAGCGGGCGACGAAGCTGTTGGCCGGGCGCTGATACAGCGTCTCGGGCGTGTCGAGCTGCATGATCCGCCCCTGATCCATGATCGCCACCCGGTCCGAGATCGAAAACGCCTCTTCCTGGTCATGGGTCACATAAAGCGCCGTCGTGCCGTTGGCGCGCTGGAGCTGCCGGATCTCGACCCGCATGTCGACGCGCAGCTTGGCGTCGAGGTTCGAGAGCGGTTCGTCGAACATCAGAAGCGGCGGTTCGATCACCAGCGCGCGCGCCAGCGCCACACGTTGCTTCTGGCCCCCCGACAATTCGGCCGGCAGCCGGTCGGCCAGATGCGACAGGCCGACCCGTTCCAGCATGGCCATCGCGCGCGCTTTTTGTTCGGCGGCGGGCAGCTTGCGCTGTTTCAGACCGAAGGCGACGTTGTTCATCACGCTGAGGTGGGGAAACAGCGCGTAGCTCTGGAACACTAGCCCGATGTCGCGGCCATGGGCCGGAAGGCGCGTCAGGTCCTTGTCGCCCAGCCGGATCGTTCCCTTGGTCGGTTGCATGAAGCCCGCGACCAGCCGCAGGGTCGTGGTCTTGCCGCAGCCCGATGCGCCCAGCAGCGACACAAGCTCGCCGTCGGCCACATGCAGCGACAGGTCCTCCAGCACCTTGGTCGCGCCATAATGGGCGGTGATCTGGTCGATGGTCAGGGGCAGCGTCATCTGGGCATGGGCCTTTTCATTTCGCGACGACCGTCAGGCCGAGCGTCCGCTCGACGATGATCATGACGATGATGGTCAGCATCATGAGCAGCACCGACACTGAGGCGACCGTGGGATCGAAGAACTGTTCCACATGCGCGAGGATCTGGATCGGCAGCGTCGAGATGCCCGGCCCGGTCAGGAACAGCGATACCGACACATCGTTGATTGAGGTGATGAAGGCCAGTATGAAGGCCGCGATCACGCCAGAGCGCACATTGGGCAGGACGATGGTGAAGAATGTCTTGACCGGATGCGATCCGAGCGAGACCGCCGCCTCCTCGATCGAGAAATCGAACGATGCCAGCGCGGCCGAGATCACCCGGATCACATAGGGCAGCACCAACAGCGTGTGCCCGATGAGCAGCGAGGCGAAGACGGGCACGCCGAGTTCCACGTTGACCGAGCGCAAGAGCGAAAAGCCGATGACGATCTCGGGCACGAGGATCGGCAGCACGAACAGCGTCGAAAGCCAGCCCGGCAGGTGGATGCGATGCCGGTTCAGCGCATAGGCTGCCGGTATCCCGATCAGCAGCGCGATGAACGTCCCCACCAGTGCCACTTGAAGCGAGGTCACGATGGTCCGGCGAAAGGCGGATATCTCCCAGATGTTCTCGAACCAGTGCAGGGTCAGCCCCTGTGGCGGAAAGGCCAGAAATGTGGTGTCCGAGACCGAGGCGCCGAAGATGATGACGAGCGGCCCGATCAGGAAGATGTAGACCAGAACGGTCATCGCTATCAGGGCGGGATGGATGCTCCGGCTCATGTCAGGCCGCCATCGGGTTCAGGCGCTTGGCGATGCGCGTCATCACCAGAACCGTTGTCATGATCACCACCACCATGATCGCCGCAACCGTCGAGGCGCTTACCCAGTCGAAGGTCACCATGGCCCTCTGGTGCAGGAAGGTGCCCATCATCATCTGCCGCGTGCCCCCCAAAAGATGCGGCGTGGCGTAAGAGGTGAAGCTTGCGGTAAAGACCAGAACCGCCCCCACGATCAGACCGGGCGTCGCCAGCGGCAGAACCACCTGCACGAAGGTCCGCGTGGGCGATGCCCCGAGCGAGGCGGAGGCCTGCAACAGGTCGTCGGGGATGTTTTCCAGCACCCCGATCAGGACCAGGATCATCAGCGGAATGAAGATGTAGATCAACGCGATCACGACCGAGGTCTGCGTGTAGAGCAGCGCGATTGGCCGCTCGATCAGGCCAAGCCATTCCAGCGTGTTGTTCATCACCCCGTTGCGGCCGAGGATGATGAGCCAGGCAAAGGATCGCACGACCACGCCCGTCAGCAGCGGAAAGACCGCAAGGATGATGAGCACCGATTTCATCCAGGGCGGGCAGCGCGACACGACATAGGCGGTCATCAGCCCCAGCACGAGCGAGACCACGGTGGTGATCGCCGCGACCTCGAACGTCCGCCACAGAACCGTCCGCTGAAAGGCCGAATCGAAGAACTCGGCATAGGGGGCCAGCAGCCCGCCCGGCGCGGTGAAGGTCACGCTGATCGTGGCCGCCACCGGAATGATGAGGAACAGCGACACCGCCAGCGTCGCAGGTGATGACAGCATCCAGCCTGCAAGTCGTTTCATCCGAGATCTTCCGATGGACGGAGCGGTGATCCGGGGGGCAGGCATGCCCCCCGGAAGATGGGCCGGGGCCCGATTACATGCCGAAGATTTCGTTCCAGCGGTTGATCCAGTCATCCAGCGCCGCGTTCATCGGCACATAGTCGACGCGGTTCAGGCTCGAAATCATCTCGTCCCCATAGGTCCAGGGCGCGGCCTGTTCCGCGGTCAGGGCCACGTTGCTGTTGACCGGCGCATCCACACCGCGTTCGGCCAGCGTCTGCTGGATCTCGGACGACAGCACGAAGTTCAGGAACATGTGCGCCAGATCGACATTCTCGGCCCCGGAGGGAATGTTGATCGTGTTGAGCGTGGCGATGTCGCCATCCCCAAGCTCGGCCCAGACGACCGAAGGCACGGCGGCCGGCAGACGACCAAGGGCGAAATCCTGCGCCATCGAGACGGTGATTTCCCCCGTGGAGAAGAGGTTAATCATCTCCGACCCGGTGTTGTAGTTTGTCAGCACATTGGGCAGGATTTCCGCCACGCCCGCAAAGGCCGCGTCGGGATCGCCATAGGCATCCACGCCCGCCCGCTCGGCCGCACGCATTACGACCATCGGCCCTGCGGTCGTCGTGATGCCCGGCAGCGACACCTGCGAGGTCAGATCGTCGCGCCAGAGGTCGTTCCACGAGGTGATCGGCTCGGCGACCTCGTCGGCATTGTAGACGATGCCTACGCGTCCGATGGTGTAGGCGGGGCCATATTCGCCCTGCGGCGCCTGAGCCAGATCGTAGATCTGCTCGATATTGGGGACCTGTGCGCGGTCGATCGGCTGGAACAGGCCCAGGTCGATGCCGAGCTGCGAGAAACGGTCGGTCAGGTAGATCACGTCCACCCCTGCTCCTTCCCGCAATTGCAGGCGGCTCAGGCGGTCGGCGTTGTTGCCGGTCTCGAACACGACCTCGCAGGAACACATCTCCTGAAAGGGGTCGATGATGATTTCCTGCAGCGCGTCGCCGTTGAAGCCCCACCATGATACGGTGAAGGTGCGATCCTGCGCCAGCGCGGGCGTGACCGCCAGCAGCGTCGCCGCCGACACGGTCGCAAGGGTCAGGCTCAGTCGTTTGGTCATGATGGTCCCCCGTTGATGAGGTATCCATTTTCCCTGCGGATACCCTTGATCAGCTTCAATAGGTAGAAGGCAACCGTCGGCTATGCAAGCCATTGCATCCCTCCGAGCATCCCTCTGATCGGGGAAAAGCAGCGGGCGACTAATTCTTGGGCAATTACCAGACGACCGGATGCGTCTGCCCCGTGGCTACGTTCACGAAGCCCTCCGGCGCAAGCTCCGAGGGCGCGACGATCACCCACCGCCAAGGCGCGCAGGTCAGGGTGGCGAAGGCGAGGCGTTCGGGGAAACCTGGGAACCAGCGCGGGCTGAACGTGGGCTCGTACATCCAGTCGATTTTCGCGCCCTCGGCGTAGAGCGCCTGCATTTCGGCGTCGAGGTCCTCCGGCGGGCGGCAGGTCATCAGCCCGGCGACCTCGTAGCGGACCGTTGCCGCCAGCTGCCCCTCGCGCACAAGTGCCCAACCTCCCTGCGTTTCGCGCAAGGCATTGACCGCTTGCGCCATTGCCGCGTCGCAGGAGCCGACGACCCAGATGTTGTGCTTGTCATGGCCCATCGAACAGGCCAGCGCGGTGCGGGGCGTGCGTGGGCCCGTCCCCAGCCAGAACATCGCCGCCGTCCGGCCTTCGCCTGAAAAGCGGTCGACGATGGCGAATTTCGTGACATTGCGTTCGGGGTCACGCTGCACCTGTCCGTCGGACACGGGCAATGTCATCGTGATGAAATCGTCGTCCCAGTGAAAGGGCCGCAACAGGGCGGCCTGCATCGTCTCGCGACCCGCTTGCGCCGGAATGGCGAAATCCGTCGCCGTGATCGCGCGGTCGATCCTGACGGTACGTGTCGCCCAGTCTGGCCAGTCGATCCTGGGCACGGGCATAAGATAGCGGCCCTTCTCGGCCACCTTGGCGCCGTCGGCCCAGACCTGGCGGATCGAGACCCGGTCCGGATCATCCAACAGCACGATATCGGCGAATCGGCCCGGCGCGATGGACCCGACCCAAGGCGTCAGGCGCATGTGGCGCGCGGGGTTTATCGTGACCATCTGGATCGCGGTCTCCGGGGGCAGCCCCGCCTTGATCGCCAGGCGGATGTTGTGATCGGTCGCCCCCAGCCTCAAGGTGTCCGAACAGGACCGGTCATCGGTGGTCAGCGCAAACTGAGACCAATCCTGCAACCCGGCCTCCAGCAGGCCCTTGACCATCTCGGCCAGCGAATGGGGCCGCAATTCCATGAACAGCCCGCGCCGGAGCTTGTCGAGCACCTCGTCGGTCGTCCATGCCTCGTGGTCCGAGGCAAGGCCCGCCGCCGCGAAGGCGTTGATCGTGGGCAGGTCCCGGATGCCTGCCGCATGCCCCTCGATCACGCCACGCTTTTCGAAGGTCGCCCCGATCATGCCCCAGAGCCGGTCGTAGGACGGGTTTTCGGGGTTCCAGACGGCGGGCCAGTCCATGACCTCGTCAAGCCCCGCGACCATCAGGCTTTCGGTCATGAAGCCGAGTTGTTCCTCGTAGCCGAAATGCCCGCCGCCCCACTCATAGGCCGTGGGCGGCACCGCCGATCCGGGCAGCGGGAAAATCTTCTGCGGGCTGCCCGCACGCCGCGCCATCAGCCAGAAATCCAGCGTTCTCGCCCCGTTGACGTTGGAGAACTCATGGCTCGCCTCGCAGGTCCAGGTATTGCCATGCGGCAGGACCAGCGCCGCCTCCCATTCCGGGGTGACATGGCTGCTTTCGATATGCTTGTGCACTTCGCCGAAACCGGGCACGGCCATCAGGTTGGGTTCATGCACTTCTTGCAAGACCTCGCCGGGGTAGGTGCCCGCAGGCCCGACATAGGCGATGCGACGACCCGAGATGACGATCTCCTGGTCCGTCAGCCACATCCGCGCATGCACGTCGAGCAGTTTGCCAACCCGCAGGCGCGTGTCGGCGGCGATATGGCCCAGCGCCACGCGCACCAGCCGCTGGCGGATCTTCACCTCATCGGCGGCGCGGATCAGATCGTCCCTGGGCAAGGTCGGCTGTGTCATGTCAGCTGCTCCTGTGGCACCGGGTCGGCGATGGACGCCTTGTAAAGATGGACAAGCCGGTCTTGATCGACCGCCTCGACCAGCCTGCGTCTGGGGGTGCCCAGCCGGCCGGTCGGATCGACGACCGTCATGCCGCGTGTGAGGCCGGGGGCAAGCGCCACATCCACCGAGGCGTGAAGGTATCTGGTGACGATGGCAGGGTCGATGACCACGGCGGCCGCCAAGGGATCGACGAAGCGGAAATGATCGCCGCCGCCGAAGCCCGCGATGGTCGCGCGGGCGTGACTGGCAAGCGCCAGCGAGAAGGCTTTGACCGGCCCGTCGGGCACATCGGCAAAGATCGCGTCCACTTCGGCCCCGGTCAGCCTGTGCGCGGCGCAGGTTTCCCATGGCACGACCAGGATGTCGATGTCCGTGGCAAAGACGATGGCCGCAGCCTCCGGATCGGCGAATATGTTGAATTCCGCGGCGGGCGTGATGTTGCCCCGCCCATGCAAGGTGCCCCCCATGATCGTGACCTGCCCCACCCCGGCGGCACAGTCAGGGGCCAGCCGCAGCGCCATTGCGAGGTTGGTCAGCGGCCCGATCATCAGCAGATCGACCTTTCCCCCCTCCCGAGCGGCTGCCGACAGGGTTTGCACCAGCACGCCCACGCCGTCGTCGCTGGCCGGGGGAAGGATCACCGCGGGCCGCGGCGCCCCGCCAAGACCATCGGCCCCGTGGATATGGGTCGCATCCAGCGGTGCCTGGATCATGGGCCGCCGCGCGCCGGCATGGACAGGAATATCCCCCCTGCCTGCCACCGAAAGCACCGACAGGATATTCTGCGTCGCCTCGCGCAAGGGCACATTGCCGAAGCTCGTCGTGACGAGGTCCGGCGCGCGCCCCGCCGCGATCAGCATCAGCAAGGCCTGCGCATCGTCAACGCCCCCGTCGGTATCGAGGATTGTCAATCTGGTCATGGTTGGGCGGTCCACCTGCAGGACAAGGAGCAGACACCCACAAAGCAAGGCAATGCCGTCTATGTCCAGAGGGCAATGTCAGATTGAAGCGGCTTGAGTGGGGCAGGGCGGTTGCATCGCCTGGCGGGATGACAAAACGCAGCCCCTCCCTCGGTGTTGGGAAAAATCCGCTTGGTTTCATGCGGAGTTTGCGCGCATGCGGGTCTGATCCGACGATGGAAGCCTCCGAGACGCTGTCTTGGAAAGCTTCTTGACGGAACAGAAAATTTCCTTTCTAAATGGCTCAGAAAGGAATTTTTCTATGCCATCAGACTTCCTTGCACGACTTACACAATCTGCCGACCGCATGACGTCAACGGACCAAAAAATGGTTGCTGCCCTGCTGGATCGGCGCGAGGAGCTGGTGTTCCTATCTGGCCCGCAGTTGGCAGAACGGATTGATGTTCACGGGGCCGCGCCGACGCGTTTGGCCCAAAAACTGGGCTACAAAGGTTTTCCCGAACTCCGCAAAGTGCTCCAGGACGAGATGCTTAACGCGCAAGATGCGGCGCGGCGGATGCAGCGCTCGGTCAAGTCGGCAGAAAAGGGGAATTATCTGTCTGACCTGATCGTGTCCGAAGTCACGGCGCTTCAGAACCTTGATAGCCTGATTTCGCAATCGGCCGTTGATGAGGCTGCGGATGCAATTTTCGCCGCAAAGAAAGTGTTTGTTTTCGCCCAGGGTCACGCGCTGCCCTTGGCGCAGTTTCTGACACGGCGGCTGGACAGGTTCGGGATGACCACGGTGACCCTGACGGGACGCGGCCGCGATGTGGCGGAGCGGCTGGTCGGAATGTCAAAAGACGATGTCGTCGTTTCCATGGCCTTTCGCAAGCAGCCATCAACCTTTGCCCCGATGATGCAACATGTCCGCAACATTGGGGCGGCTTCCATTCTGGTGTCCGATCTGGCGGGCCTGATCATGACGCCGGAACCCGACAAGGTGCTGGCCGCGCCGCGCGGGCGATCCGGCAGCGAGTTTCAAACGCCAACCGTCCCATTCGTCATTGTCAGTGCCATTCTGTTGACGATGGCGGCGCGCCACGAGGAGGAAACGATCGGCGCATTGGAAAAACTGTCAGCAATGTTCGACAGTTTTAATAAACCCTGAGGAGGAAACGATGAAATATGCAATGACGGGCGCCCTGCTTAGCGCTGTACTATTGTCGACTGCGCCCGCGATGGCGCAGGATTTGGATACCATGACACCCGAGCAATTGTACGAGGTTGCCAGGACCGAGGGCAGTGTGACGGTGTTTTCTTTATCAAGCCGGATCGCGCGGATCGAAACCGCGTTTGAGGCGCAATATCCCGGTATCGACCTGATCGGTCTCGACATCAATTCGACAAATCAGATCGCGCGATTGGAAGCGGAGCAACGCGCCGGCATCTACGCGGTCGACGTGCTGTACATGTCCGAAGCGCCGGTCGTTCTACGCGATCTGCTGCCCGCAGGTATGGTGACGCGATATGTCCCACCGCGCATTGCCGATCAGGTGCCCGCGGAATTGCAGGCCGACCTGCTGACCCACCGCTTGTCGACCCGCGCGCTGATGTACAACGAGGCAGCCTATCCTGATGGCTCGCCTATTGCCAACCTGTGGCAGCTCACCACCGACGACTGGCGCGGCAAGGTTCTAATGGAAGATCCGAGTCAACGAGGGGAAGCACTTGATTTATTGACGGAAATTGCCTTGCGGGGCGACGAGATGGCTGCAGCTTATGAGGCCCAGTTCGGCATGCCCATCACGGTCGACGATGACCTTGATGGCGCAGGAGAGCAATTCATCCGTGACCTGTTCGACAATGATCTGGTCATGGTTGGCAGCAGTTCAACCCTGCGGGCAGCTGTTGGTGACATCAACGCCACCGATCCGTCCGTTGGTTGGACGACCTATTCTGCGGTCCGCGACAATGAAGAAGAGGGTTGGGCCCTGCAAATCTCCAATGACACCGTGCCATCTGCGGGCATCTTGTTTCCGGCCGTGCTGACGATCGCCAACAATGCGCCCAACCCGGCCTCCGCACGGTTGCTGATCGACTTCATGATGGGGGATGACACGCCAACGGGCGGACCTGGGTTTGAACCGTTTTATGTCCAAGGCGATTATGCTGCGCGCCGCACCATCGCAGATCACCCAGATGCAATCCCGCTTGAAGATCTGAACCTTTGGACGATGGATCCCGCTGCAACAGGTGCTGCCCGTGCCCGTGTCCTCGATTTGGTCCTCGTGCTTCAGTGATAAGACAACACAGGGTGCCCGCCTTGCGCGGGCGCCTCACTTGCCCAGAAGGATGTCCAAAATGATAGGACTAGTCCGCCAGGGGGGTCCGGTCCTGCGGCTGCTGCAATCCCGTAGTGCCATACCTCTCATCATGGTCTGCATCACAGCCATTCTGGTCATTGTTCCCTTGCTTCGGATCGTTCAAATCTCGCTGACGCCCGATGGGCTGGAGGCATGGACCGATGTGACCAACAGCCGTTTGTCGACCAATCTGTTGTGGAAACCAATCACCAATACGATGATCCTGGGGGCCTGCGTCGCAACGGGGTGTCTGTTGCTTGGCGGATTTCTTGCGTGGTTGGTCGTTCTGACCGATGTACCGTTTCGCCGTTTTCTAGGGATCCTGTCGACGCTGCCTTTCATGATCCCCAGCTTTGCCGCTGCCCTTGCCTGGGGGACATTGTTTCGGAACGATAGATTGGGTGGTCAGCTAGGTTATTTTGCGGCCAACGGCGTTTCTATTCCTGATTGGCTGGCGTGGGGATTGTTTCCCACTTTGATCGTTCTGGTAGCGCATTACTATTCTCTGGCCTACACCATGATTGCCGCCGCGCTAAGCTCGGTGAGTGCCGATCTGGTTGAGTCCGCTGAAATGGCGGGAGCCAAGAAGTCCCGCATTTTGTTCGGGATCATTCTGCCTGTCGTGACGCCCGCCCTTGTCGCGGGTGGTATGTTGACGTTCGCCGGCGCGGTATCCAACTTTGCAGCTCCCGCTCTTCTGGGTGCACCCGTGCGGATGCAAACACTGTCGACCCGCATTTATGGCATGGTACAGACTGGCAATATCGAACGCGGCTATGTGCTGGCTTTGATCCTTATCCTTGCCGCAGCCGCTTTGTTGTTCTTCAGCGACAGGTTGGTTTCAGGACGAAAGGCATTCACGACGGTAACCGGAAAAGGCGCACGTACCAAGCGCTTCGCTCTTGGCCTATGGCGCTGGCCGCTGTTTGCCGCCGCTGTGATTCTTGGGATGATGACCACTGTTATCCCCGTCCTCGTCCTGTTCGCGTCCAGCATGGCAGAGCAATCGAGCGGGCTGTTTTCCAATTGGACGCTGCATTTCTGGATCGGCCCCGCCGGTACGGATCTGGCGCAGGGTCAGGCAGGCATTTTCCGTGATCCGATCTTGATTGGCTCGATCATGACGACGATCCGTCTTGGACTGACCGTTGCCTGCACAACGATGCTGGTCGGACTTTTGATTGCCCACACGATCGTGCGCTACAAAGGGACATTCCTTGGCAATACGCTTAGCCAGCTTGCATTCCTACCATTGTTTATTCCCAGCATCGCTATGGCCGCTGCCTATATCGCGATGTATGGCACATCGATCGGACCGATCCCGGCGCTTTATGGCACCTTCACCCTGCTGGTTCTGGCCGCAACAGCGAACCTGATGCCGTACGCGGTGCAATCAGGGCGCGCTGTCTTGAGCCAGATTTCCAGCGATATCGAGGAAAGCGCTCGCATGACGGGCGCTGGACCAATCCGACGGATGACCGAGATCGTGCTGCCTTTGGCGGTGCGCGGCATTCTCGCGGGCGGTATTCTAGTGTTCATCAAGATTGTTCGAGACCTGTCGTTGGTGGTCTTGTTGTTCAGCTCGACGACGCCTGTCCTGAGCATGATGGCCTTCAACTATGCGGGGTTGGGCTTCATGCAGTTTGCCAATGCCATCACGCTGGTCATCCTGGCGATCTGCCTTGTCGCCTCGGCGCTGGTTTACCTTTTGCAAAATAAAATTCAGGGATGGAAATCAGCATGAGCGCCCGGGACCAGAGGATCACCGCACCGGCAATCGTGATCGAACATCTGACAAAGCGGTTCGGTGACAACACTGCGGTGGATGACGTAAATATCAGCGTCCCACAGGGGTCGTTTCTTGTACTTGTCGGGCCGTCGGGTTGCGGAAAATCTACGTTGCTGCGAATGCTGGCAGGGTTGGAGCCGCCGACCGAAGGGCAGATATCCTTCGGCGGCAAGGTTGTATCTAGCGGTGCATCGGGGGTGGAAACCAACGCCGCCGCACGTGACGCGGGGCTGGTGTTCCAAAGCTATGCGCTTTGGCCTCACAAGACCGTGGAAGGCAATATTGACTGGCCGCTGAAGGTCGCCGGTTGGTCAAGGCAAAAGCGCGAGGAGCGCATCAATGAGGTTCTGAAGTTCCTTGATATCGGGGCCCTACGCCAGCGGTATCCCGCGGAAATTTCCGGCGGGCAGCAACAGCGCGTGGCGATTGCGCGTACCATCGGTCCGCGGCCAGGTATCCTGCTCTTGGATGAGCCTTTGTCGAACCTTGATGCGAAGCTGCGCGTCGATATGCGCAGTGAACTGATGCGCATTCATCGTGGCACGAACGCAACCTCCGTCTATGTCACCCACGACCAAGTTGAAGCGATGACAATGGCGACCCATGTGGCCGTATTGCGCGACGGCCGGGTCGAACAATTCGGCCCGCCGGATGAGTTGCTGCTCAAACCAAAAACCACATTTGTGGCGACGTTCCTGGGCACGCCAGCAGGCAATCTCATACCGGTGATACGAAACGGCGATGAGTTTGAGTTCGACGGCTGCCCTCTCGCGCGGGCCGCGATTGCCCCTGATCTGAAAATGGCGCAACTGCTCTATCGCGCTCAGGATATCACGGTTGGAAAACGGGACGGCCGCCCGACGATCAAGGCGACTTATGCGGAATCCGCGCCCATTGCGGGGCAATCCATGGTGATGTGTCTTATCGGAGATCTGCGGGTCACAGCCCTTGTCGACGGGTTTTTCCGCGCCGAACCGGGGGCGGAAATTGATCTGTGTTTCCTCAATGAGCCAGATGCGGTGTTTGATGGGGATGGCCGGAGGGTGACGCAATGAGACTGATCATGTTGCGCCACGGCGAGACGATCTGGAACGCTGAACAGCGTTTGCAAGGCCATGACAATGCACCGCTGTCTCGGCGTGGTATCCGGCAGGCATTGGCGTTCAAGCCAATGGTTGCCGCCCTGAAACCCAAGCAAGTGGTCTCCTCCGACTTGGGCCGATGCCGCGAAACGGTAGCTTTGGTTGGGTTCGCCGAGGCACCGAGTGATCCCCGCTTGCGAGAACTGAACATGGGCGTCTGGACGGGTCAGCGCAAACCTGAACTTATCGCCCGATGCCCCGATGATTACTGGTCGTGGCGCGCGGGAACCTTCCAACCCGAAGGGGGCGAGACATGGCAGCAATTTCAAGCCCGCGTGGCCGATGGGCTGCGCGACTGGTTGCGCAGGATCGACGGCGATGTTTTGGCTGTCGTTCACAGTGGAGTAATCCGGGCCGCGATGGTTGCCTTTCTGGGCCTTCCGCAACACAGGCTATTGCCCGTCACCCCCGGTACTGGAACCATTCTGCATTTTGATCACGCAGACGCGGAAGATGCAAAGCTGGAAGGTTACAACATTGGCATGTTCGCCCCACAGGCAGCCGATGCAGTGGCAGACTGATTTGCTCAAGAAGAGAATGGACGATCGTGACCAGCGCTAGCGCTCCTTGGTTCAGTGCGGCGCAAATAAACCTGCATTGCGTCCAGAACCGTTTGATATCGTTGCTAAAGGCGCGCCGGGTTTTGACGACACCTTTCCACTCTCATCCACACATTTTTAGAAAGCTGCCTCTTTGGACGAACCGCACCTGATCCAGTTTCTGCTCAACATCACTGGGGCTGCCGCCTTGCTGATTTGGGCCGTGCGGTTGGTGCGCACCGGGTTCGAACGCGCCTTCGGTGGGCAGTTGCGGCTCTGGCTGCGTCGCTCGACGACAAACCGACTTGCCGCAGCTGCAACCGGCGCCAGCGCGGCCGTGTTAATGCAAAGCTCCACGGCTGTGATAATTCTGATGGCTGGTTTCTTGTCCGCGGGGGCAATCGGCAACCTTGCAGGGCTGGCTATCGTGCTGGGCGCTGATCTTGGCTCGGCCGTGGTTGCCTTGATCCTCAACGCTCGCATCGCAATGCTGACGCCCCTTTTGATGCTAACGGGCGTCATGATCTTTCTGCAAAGCTCGGTCCGACGGGTGCGGCAGATCGGAAGGATCCTCATCGGCCTTGCTCTCGTCTTCCTGTCGCTCGACCTAATCCGAGAGGCAAGCTTGCCCCTGACGCAAAACGATGGGGCAGTTGCCGTCATGCTCTATCTGGCGGGCGATCCGGTGGCAGCCTTCTTGGTTGCTGCTCTGTTTGCCTGGCTCGTCCATTCGAGCGTTGCCGCCATCCTGCTCTTTGTCACGCTTGCTGCACAGGGCCTCGTGCCACTCGCAGCGGCACTTGCCATGGTACTTGGTGCAAACATGGGTGGATCCCTGATCGCGTTCTTTCTTACGTTAAAATCCCCAACTGTCGTGCGTCGAGTGGTGTGGACAAATCTCGCTCTGCGCGGAGGGGGAGCTGCGATCGTTTTGGCTGCGCTTACAGAGTTTGATCTGCCGACTGACCTGCTGGGCGCCGAACCGGGCCACCAGGCTCTGCACCTGCACCTCTTGTTCAATGGCGTGCTTTTGGCGGTCTGTTTGCCACTGGCGCCGATCTTGATGCGTATGGCGGACCGAATTATGCCTGACCCGGTCAGGTTCGACGCGGAAGGGGCGCAGCGGTCTGCACTCGACCCTGCCGTGCAGCACCAGCCGCGGCGTGCTTATGCCTGTGCGCGCCGGGAACTCGTCGAAATGGGCAACCAGATCGAGGTCATGCTGCGCGATGCCATGCACCTTTTTGTAAAGCATGATGAGGCCGCAGGCCAAAGACTGCGTATCGATATGCATCGGGTTGCAGCGATGTCGCTGGGTATCCGGGTTTATTTGTCTGGCGTGCGCAGCTCCGACTCGAGCGAAGATACCGGCACCTGCAGCTTTGACCTTTCCGGTATCGCGGTGAACCTAGAGGCAGGCGCCGATATGATTGGCCGCAAAATGGTCGATCTTGCCACGCGAAAAGATGTAGCTAGCGTAAGCTTTTCCCCTGAAGGTTGGCGCGAGCTGTGCGATTTCCAAGACGTGGTCCTGCGCAATGTCCAGCAAGCGATTTCGGTCATCATGTCCGAGGATCTTGGGCTGGCCCGTGAACTGGTTGCACAAAAAGAACATGTTCGTGGCTTAGAGCAAAACTTGCAGCACGCACATCTAAAACGGCTCCGCCAAGGTTTCGTAGAGACCTACGAGACTAGCGCAATCCATCTTGACCTGCTTCGTGCCTTGAAGGCCGTCAATACATCATTCGCAATGATCGCCTATCCACTCTTGGAAGACAAAGGCGAACTCAAGCAAAGCCGCCTTTCCAATCCTTTGGCGTCGACTGATCTCGGTAGCCGCTAATATTTCTAATTTTTCAATAAGTTATATTCCAGTCCGGCGCGGCCGAAGGGCGGAGTCGCAACCCCGTACCGACGCGATCCACCAATGGCTCTGCGCCGATCGCATCACATGGCCTCTCCAAACCCCACCCCCGCCTGATCCACCCACGGCAACGCGGCGCTCTCAGTCAGCTGCCTAACCGTAACGGCCGTGGCCTTGCGGCCAGACACCAGCGCTTTCAGCATCTCGGGCGGTGCTGTCAGAGCAAACCGGCTCGAGGCGGGCAGTGCGGCTGGCTGGCCTTTTGATATGGCCAAACGCTGCCCCTTCAAGTTCTTCAAGACGAGCCCTGAAATCGAGCCGCTGGGGCTCCCAAGGAACGGCTTCATCGGCGCGGAACTGATTCAGCTACGAATCCTGATCTTGCGGGCCGGGTTGCACGAAGCAGAAAGACCTCTCATCCGAACTCAACATCCGTTCGCAGTTGGAAGCGATCCGGGTCAAACGTCGCCAAGGATATCTCCATGAGCGTACCGTTACTCAAATAGACCTGCGCCTCGATCATCAATGCAGGCGCGCCGTCCGGCAGACCCAGAATCTTGGCCTCATCTGGCGGACAGGTTATTGCCCTTGTGGTCTGACTGACACGACCAACCGACACGTCGAAGCTGTGTTCAATAGCACGGAACACGGAGGTCTGGCCGGTCTTCAGCAGCGGCTCGATCCCCGCGTATCTGGCGGGCACGTAGACACGATTCACACTGAACGGCATGGCATCATCGGGCAGCGTACGGATGCCGCTTACCTCCAGCCAATGACCGGTTTCGCTCATGAACCCGTCGAGTTGTGGGATGTCTTCGGTCGGGACGCTGCGGGTGCCGATGACCGAGAATTCGGTGTCTCTCCCGAGGCTCAGCACCTCGTTCAACCCGGTGGTGGCCATATTGAAGCGCTGTTTGGGGGTGTCGGAGATGATCTGCGTGCCGGCGCGTTTGCGCCGTCGTAGAACGCCGGAGGCCTCTAACTCGGAATAGGCCAATCGCAGGGTTGACCGACTGATCCCGAGTTCAGCGGCATATTCGCCTTCGGGCGGGAGACGGTCCCCGATTTGCAGCCCACCGGTTTTGATCTGGTCTAGAATTTGATCACAGACTTTGGCGTAAAGAGTGCTCATTGCAAAGTTCCTGGTAGCCACAGCGCAAGTTCTGGAAAGAGGGCCAAGATCAGCGAGAAAGCGAGCAGGATAAAGAAGAACGGCAGCGCAGCCTTGGCGATTGCACCAATGCTTTCCCCGGTTTGTGATTGGATCACGAAGAGGTTGAACCCAATTGGAGGGGTGATCTGGCTGATCTCGACCGCGACAACGACGAAGATGCCGAACCAAATCGGATCATACCCCGACGCGAGAACCAAAGGTAGCGTGATCGGCAAGGTCATGACGATGATGGAGGTGCCATCGAGAAACATTCCGAGGATCACATAGAACACCAAAAGCACGACGATCAGGGCAAACGGCGACAGGCCAAGCGCCGCGATCTGACCGGCGATTGCCCTTGGAATGCCAAGGAAGCCAAAGGCGGAATTCAGCAAAGCCGCGCCGATGATGATCAGCCCGATCATGGCGGAGGTCCTCACCGCCCGACGCCCGGCACGCACCATGGCGGACATCTGGAACCGTCCCATCAGCACAGCAATCAACACAGACCCCAAGACGCCTATGGCGGCCAATTCGCTGACACTCGCCAGACCCAGATAGAGCGACCCCATGATCCCCGCGATCAAAGCGGCCACCGGCCCGATATCGCGAACACCGCGCAAGCGGTCATTCCAAGTGGGGCGGTCTGCTTTTGGCTGGGACCCCGTCACCACCTGATGGGCGGCAATGAACACCATGTAGAGAGTGGCAAGTGTCAGACCAGGGATGATGCCGGCCACGAACAATTCAAGAATGGATTGTTCAGCCACCACACCGTAGATAATCATGATGATGGATGGCGGGATGAGAAACCCCAGCGTGCCAGCGCCAGCGAGCGACCCCATCGCCATTTTGCGGTCATAGCCGCGTGCCTCCAGCTCTGGCAGGCTGACCTTGCCGACGATGGCCGTTGTCGCCGCCGACGATCCCGATACCGCCGCAAACAGGGTTGAACCCACAACATTCACGTGGAGCAGGCCGCCCGGCAGCCGCCCCAACCATGGTGCGAGCCCGGAGAACAGGGAGCGCCCGATACCGGCAGCAACTAGGATCTCGCTCATCAATATGAACAGTGGCAAGGACAGCAATGGGGATGGGATCATCGCCCCCCAGACCACGCCGCTGGAAAAGATGTCCAAGGGAATGTTCGGCTTGAAGATCGCGAGCAACAGATAGCCGGTGGCAAACAGCGACAGGCCGATCCAGACCGAGCCTGCCAATAGCGCGACAAAGAGCAGAATCGTGACGATCGCGACCTCAAGCATCGGACGTCTCCGCATCCGCGTCGCGCTGTTCGTGATCACGGCCGCTGGCCCGCCGTACGAGCCGTGCCCCTAGATCGAACCACAACTGGACAATGCCCCAAAGGACAATCGTCTGCGGAATCCAAAGTGGTGTTTGGGTCACGCTGGTGGCAAGGATGTTGCGATCATAGGAGGTGGACACCTTTGTCCAGACGGCTTGTACGATGAAGGCGACGATGACGAGCGCAACGACATTTGCCCCGATATCAAGCCACTTGCGTGCCGGTGTCGGCAGCGCCTCGGACAGTAGAGAAATGCGCACGTGAACCCCGGTTCTAATTGCAGGCCCCGCCGCCAGCGCGAATATGCCCGCCATGGCGTATTGGCTGAACTCCCATGTGAACGAAAAGCTGGAGGCCTGCGCCCGAGCGACAACCTCGGCCAGCATCAAGGCGCAATAGCCGAAGATCAGCGCAACGGCGACCGTCTCGGCGAGACGGGACAAGCGGTCTATCAGGGTCAGAAAACGGTCCATGGTGATGGATGCCGCCGGAGACTGGCTCCGGCGGCAGGCCCTTACTTGCCGACTTCGGCGGCGTAGGCTTCAACGACGGCCTGGGCTTCCGGCACCCGCTCAAAAAAGTCGGCCCACATCGCTTGGCCCGCTTCGGCCATGACCGCGACAAGGCTTTCATCGGCGGCCGAGATCGTCATGCCGTTTTCCACAAGCGCGGCCGTCTGCGTCTCATCCTCCGCAGCGGACAAGGCCCAAAAGTCGGCCTCCATCTCGTCGGCAAGGCCTTGGATAATTTCACGCTCTTCGTCGGTCAGCGCGTTCCAGGCGTCCAGGTTCACCGTTACGGCGTCGGGTGACATGGACCAGTTCAGCGGGTTAAAGTGATCAACGAATTGATACAGCGCGGAGTTGACGCCCGTGGACGTAGAGGTCGCAGCACCATCGACGGTGCCAGCAGCGACAGCGGCGGCAAGCTCTCCGAAGGGAAGCTCCACCGGCGCGGCGCCCATCCGCTCAAGAAACTCGAATGAGGTGGCGTTGAAGGCACGGATGCGTTGTCCCTCCAGATCTCCCGCCGTCACCACCGGTTCAGTGGTGTAGACGCCGGGGGACGGCCAGGGCACGTAGTAGAGCACACGTTGATTGTGGGCGGCGAAAATCTCGTCGTAGGTCGGGCCGGCGATTTCCAGCCATGTGCGCATCTCGTCTTGGCCCTGGATCAAATAAGGCAGCGTATCAACGGCCAGAAAAGGCGCTTCGCCCGCTTGCAAGAACAGCAGCATATCGGCCATTTGCACGATGCCGCTTTCAACGGCACTGAGCTTTTCGGTGATGCCGACGCCGACTTCACCGGACAGATGCACGGTGATGTCGACGGACCCACCCGTCTGCTCGCGCACGGCGTCCGCAAAAGCGATGGCACTTTGCGCGTGGAAGTTGTCTGCGCCCCAGGCCGTGCTCAGGTCCCATTGAGTCTGCGCCGATACCATCGTGGTAGACAGCGCAAAGGCGGCTGATGCGGTCAGGATTGGTTTGAGAAATGTCATTTAGGTCTCCCTCGGTTGGTTTGATTTGTAGTGGTAGAGTGTTGTTGCGGCGTCATCGGAAATCAGGCCGTGGGCGAGGTCGCGAGCCACTGCGTCCCGGTCCCGGTCGGCAGGTTTGCCAAACCCGCCCCCCCCCGGCGTTTGAAGGATCAGACGCTCCCCTGCCGGAATGTCGTAAATGCCTTTGTCGGTAATTTTGGTGCCGTTGGTAATGCTTACCCGTCCTTCGGAACCACTTTCGCCACCTCGCCGTCCGGCGGGGCCGGCGGTCAGCCGCTCGAAAGCGGCGGCGGACAGGGTCATCGCCTCGCCAAGGCGCGATCCGACCGTGATTGTTTGCGCGAGTCCGCCCCGATACTGACCGGCACCTCCGGTATCGGGCGCGAACTCCTTGGAGTGATAAATCAGTGGCGCGGCCACTTCGGCCACTTCAACGGAGACCGCGCCGACGCCGGATGGGAAAGCCGTGGTCGACAAGCCATCCGACAGGGGCCGCGCGCCCATACCGCCGAGCGCGACGTTCAGGGACGTAAAGGAGGTGGCTCCCCCCCCCGAAATTGACAACGTCCACAGCGCGCCAGAGCTTTCGGCCAGAACTTTTCCGGGCATCGCCTGCTCCAAACAGCCGAACATCAGATCGGGCAATGCCTGCCCAATGACGTGTCGCGCACTGACGGGACTTGGGCGCTCGGCACTGACCACAAGTCCCGGCGGCGCGGTGATTGTGATCGCGTTCAATGAAGCCTGATTGTTGGGAATATCCGGCGTCAACAACGCGCGGATGCCAAAGGCCGCATAGGCGGCGGAGTAGTTCAGCGGGCAATTGATGCCGCGATCGACGGCCGGGGATGAGCCAGTCAGATCGACATGGATTTCGCCATCACCGATGGTCATTTTGGCGCAAAGCTCGATCGGCGCGTTGTAGCCATCGAGGGTCAGCTTGCTTTCGTAGATGCCTTCTGGCGCGCGCGACAGGGCCGTTTTCGTACCCTCTGCCGAACGCTCGAAGATGAACTTCGATACCCGGGTAAGATCGTCGAGGCCGTATTCCCCCATCAATGCCAACAGTCGCGTTGCGCCCGTATCATTGCAGGTCAGAAGCGACAGGATATCGCCGTGTGCCTCATGCGGCACACGGGAATTTGCGGTGACGATGTTCAGCAGGTCTTCGTTGAGCGTCGTGCCCCGGCGCAGGTGCATGACCGGAATGGTCACACCTTCCTCGAAGACCGACCGACCCTCGGCAGACCAGCCGCGCCCGCCCACATCGACAATGTGACTTGTCGCGGCCAGATAACCAATGATCTCACCGTCGAGAAAAGCGGGTGTCACAACCACAAAGTCAAAAACATGCCCCGCGCCCAACCACGGATCGTTCGTGACCAGCGCGTCCCCTGGGGCAAGCGTGTGGGCCGGCACAAAATCAAGCATCGCCCGGACCGACGCGGCCATGGTGTTCACATGGCCCGGCGTGCCAGTGACGGCTTGAGCCAGCATCTCGCCCTCGGCGTTGAAGACCCCGGAGGACAGATCGCCCGCCTCGCGCACAATCGCACCGAAGGCCGTTCGCATCAGCGCGTTGGCCTGTTCTTCGCAAACCGAAATCAACCGGTTCCACAAAACGTTCAGCGCCACGATGTCCAGGGGGTGTTGGCTCATGGTGTGGCCCGCTCCATGATTAAATGCCCTTGATCAGACGTTCGGACTGACCAACCGGTTCGCACCAAAGTTGTGGTTTGCGCCTCTGACACGACGGCGGGGCCGGCGACGGTGTCATGCGTCATCGCCGTGCGGTCGAACACTTGATGCGAGGTCGGTGTGCGCGACGCCAGGTCATAGATTTCACGCGTGCAGGGGCGCGCTGGGGTCGACGGCGCGCCGCCCGTCGCCGCACGTGACGTTTGTCGGATTTCACGCGCACTCACGCTAAGAGCCGCCAGTTCGATGGGGATTTTCTGAAGTGTAAAGCCGACGAGAGCCTTATATTGGCGTTCAAACTCTGCGGGCAGGTCGTCAAAACCTTGCGCATAGCCGTCGCTACTCGACAGATCCAACGACACCTCCAACCCTTGCCCTTGATACCGCAGCTCCGCCTTCACGGCGCAGACGATCCGATCCCGCGGCACCGCCTCGGCTACAATATCGCGGACATAGGCCAAAGCTGTTTCGATCTGGTTGGTGATATGCGGCACGTCAACGTCACTCAACGGTTCCATGACGGAGATTGCGCTTTCAAAGGCGACGGGAGAGCGCAGAAATCCAACGGCGGATCCGACCCCGGCATTTTGCGGCACAATGATGCGTTGAATGCCCAGTTTGTCTGCAATGCGGGCCGCGTGCAGGCCGCCGCCACCGCCCGACACCAGCAGATCAAAGCTGGAAATATCGAGTCCCAATTCGATACCGTGAACACGCGCAGCGTTGGCCATCGTCTCGTCTGACAACTCGATGATGCCTGCAGCGGCTGGTTCCACTTTGTCCATCCCAAGCGCGCCCTGAATGTGCTCGGCAATCGCTGCAGGAGCTCGTTCAGGGGCCAGCTTGATGATGCCACCCGCGAACCCCTCGTCGGAAATATTGCCTAGGGTAAGGTGCGCGTCGGTGATCGTCGGGAGATTGCCGCCTCTGTCATAGGCCGCAGGTCCCGGCTCAGCTCCTGCGCTTTTGGGGCCGACTTTCAGCCGACCCAACCGGTCGATGCTTGCGATAGATCCGCCCCCGGCCCCGATTTCCACCAGTTCCACAGTGGGCACTTTTACCGGAAGACCGCTGCCCTTCACATCCCGCCAGGCGCGCGCGACCTCAAACCTGCGATTTGTCTTGGGGCGGCCACCTTCGATGAAGCAGATTTTGGCCGTGGTCCCGCCGATGTCGAGCGACAGGGTCTTGTCGGACCCCATCTCGCGCGCCACATGTGCCGCCAGCGCGACACCCCCCGCAGGCCCCCCCTCGACCAGGCGGATCGGAAATCGGGTGGCCTGGTCCAGCGTGGTGAGGGCGCCATCCGACAGCATCATTAGGAACGAACCGTTGAAACCTCTATCGTGCAGTTGCGACACAAGCCTGCCGAGATATCGGGTCATCAACGGTCGGACATAGGCATTGGCACATACCGTCGAGAACCGCTCATACTCTCGGATCTCACCCGCGACTTCGGCACTTGTGCAGATCGTGATTGTCTCGTCCAACAACCCCCTCAAGCGATCGGCCACATATAACTCATGACCGGCGTTCTTGTAGGAATGCAGGAACCCGATAGCTACTGCTTCAACCCGCTCAGCACGCAATCGTTCAGCCAGCAGTTCGATCTCAGCATCTTGAGGCGCTGTCAGGACAGCCCCATCCACCAGAACCCGTTCGGCAAGTCCCATACGAAGCGGGCGCGGCACAAGTGGCTCCGGCATTTCGATATCAAGGGCATATTGCTCAAAGCGCTTCTCGTAGCGCATCTCAAGAACATCGCGGAATCCGGCGGTGGTCACAAACGCCGTCTTGGCGCCGCGCCGCTCGATCAGGGCGTTTGTCGCCAACGTCGTGCCATGAACAATGCCCGTGATGTCCGAATGAGTCTTGGAAAGTCGGGTCAGAAGCCGACCCACACCGTCAAGCGCCGACACTTCTGGCGCTGTTGCACTGGTCAGAACTTTAACAGAACACAGTCCGTCCAGCGTCTCCGCCACCACGTCCGTAAACGTCCCACCGATATCAATCGCCACACGCAGCATTTATGATTGGTACGTACTTATTTGAAATGAGTCAACAAATACGGAAACGGACCAGACTTCTCCTAGGTGTTGTTGGATCAACCGGGCCGTTAGGGTTCCAAGCGGCTTTGTCAGAGCACACCGGCTTGAGGGGGCAGGGCGGTTTCGTAGCGTCCTCAGATGACAAAACGTTCGCCGTTTCGGTACTTCAAAACCAATCCTGAGATCATCCGCCTGGCTGTGATGTTATACGTCCGTTTTCCACTGTCGCTGCGCACCGCCGAAGGTCTGTTGCACGAACGCGGCGTCGATGTGAGCCACCAAACCGTCCGATCTTGGTGGCTTCGCTTCGGGTCGATGTTCGCCGCCGAGATCCGATGGCGCAGGATCGAAGGCCTGAAACCGAGCCGCTGGCGCTGGCATCCGGGCGAAGTTTTCGTGAAGAACAATGGCGCGCAACATTTTCTCTGGTGTGCCGTGGATCACGAAGGCGAGGTGCTTGAGGGTTTTGTCACCAAGAGGCGCGATAGAAGAGCAACGATGAAATGCCTCATGAAAGCAGTGCTTAAGCACGGAAAGCCTGAGGGGATCGTGACAGATTTGTTTCGCTTATATGATGCCGCCCTGAAGGATATCGGAGCCACTGATTGACCGGGGGCGGGGCCATGGCTCAACAATCGCGCGGAGAATTCACACCTTCCGTTCCGACGAAGGGAGCGTGCGATGCCCCACTTTCGGCGCATGCGAAGTCTGCAGAAATTCGTCGCCATACACGCGTCAGTCACCAACCGCGTCAACCAAGACCGCAGCCTCTCCAGCAGACCTCACGTCAAGACCAACCGCACCGCCGGCGGCGTCGAGGGGCGCGGCCTTTGCGCGGGATAACGGCCAGCGTCATTGCCCTGACGGAGACCGGTTCGAATTCGTCTGACAGCACCGCCACTTGCCCCCGCGAGCGCGTTCTCCCGATCCGACCGTGGCGTCCGGCGCTTGTGCGTCGTGAAGATCTCCTGGTGGACAAGTCGCCGCGGAAATTCTCCGTTGTTCAGACCCGCAAATTTGCCCCAAGGGCGCTTGCGTCAGATACTCTGCCAGCAGGGGTGAACCGGCCGCGAAGGATCAGATGAGCATGAGTTCCCGGCTGATGATCGCGGCATGTGCGCGGTTTCTGGCGCCAAGTTTGCGGCACACGTTCCGCATGTGCATTTTGACCGACACTTCCGAGCTTGAGATATCGCGCGCGATCTCTTTGTTGGTCATCCCGTCGGCGGCGAGCCTGAGGATGTGCAGTTCGCGTTTGGAAAACTGCTCGTGGTCCTTCTCGGACAGGTTGGTCGCGCTGTCGACCTCGGGTTTCACCGGGATGAAGGTCTGGCCTGACCGGATCAGTTGCAATGCAATGTCGAGAGAGCGCAGCGGCATGTCCTTGGGAATGTATCCGCGCACACCGAGCGCTATACAATCGGACAGGAAGCGGGAATCCACGCTGCCGGTGAACAGAACGACATTCGCATCCCCCGCCGCGCCGAGCGCCGCCTTGACCGATGTCAGCCCGGTCATTCCGGGCATTTTGAGGTCGAGCATGACTGCGTCGAACGTGGACGCCGCGAGTTCGTCCAGAAGCGCCGGCAGCGTTTCGACCAATGTTATGTCATAGGTACTTTCCGCTGTCAGCGCGGCCTCCACGGCCTGGGCAAGGAGAAGGTGATCGTCCGCGATTATCAGCTTCATGACAGGCAGAGCCTCCGTATCTCGTGTACTTGCACCGACGTGCGGTTCGTTTTGCATATGCAGGGTGGGCCTTTCTTTTTCCCGTCTTTCCTGCACGCCATCCCTTTTACCGCTATTTCATGCGATGAGAAGACTCCGCACCGCAAATGTAGGGCAAGGCACCCTCGGGGCCAAGAAAATATCGAAAGATACATACGATATACCTTTGACACGTATTGCAGGCGTTAGATTTATGAAAGACACCGTAGGTATGAACATGACCAATGAAACCACACGCAGGACTTTTCTGATCGCAAGCGCGGCTGTCGGTGGACTTGTCGTCGGCGGCAAGGCGCTCATGGCACAGCAAGCGCAACCGGCGAGTGACACGATCCTGACCGTCGTGCCTGCGCCTGGTGCCGATCCGGTCCATTATTCCGATGCCGATCTCGCCGCGATGACGACGATCAGCTTCTCGACGAGTACGATCTGGACCGAAGGCATACAGGAATTTTCGGGGCCCTCGCTGGCCACCGTCTTGCAGGCGGCAGGCCTCCCGGACGGTGCGGGATCGGTCCGATTGGTGGCCCTCAACGATTACGCGATCGATCTGGATATAGCGCAGATCGAGGCGGCCGCGCCCATCGTGGCAAATCGCATCGATGGCGCACCGTTCGGCGTGCGTGACAAAGGCCCGCTCTGGGTCGTGTTTCCTTACGATTCCGCGCCGAGATACCGGGCCGAGTCGGTCTACGCGGTCAGCGTCTGGCAGCTTCGGCATATCGAGGCCTTCTGATCCGTGTCTGACCGCAGCGGCTCCAGCCCGGCCGCCGACTGGCGACCGCATGCCGTGGCCTACCTGCTGGTGGCGCTGCTCCTGCTGAGTTTGCTTGCCCTCGCCTTCAGCGCATTGCGGTTCGAGCGCAACCTGATCGAGGTGCGCGAGGCAGAGGGCGACAACCGGGCCTGGAACGTTTCGCAGCTCGAGGTGGACTACCAGGATTTCCTCATCGCGATACAGGACGCCCGCGGGATCTTTCGGAGCGGCGACCCGGCGCTGGTCGCGCAGGCAGATGCAGCCGTCCGGCTTGAGTTCGACATCTTCTACAGCCGTATAGCGGCCTTCAACGCCACCATCGAGCGGGAGGATCTCGACGCCCCGTATCGGGACAGGCTCGACCACCTGTTCGAGTTCCGCGACATGATCGCCCTTGGGATCGATGACATGCCAGTGGGCGATGCCGCACGTCTGGAGGAGATCTATCCGATCGTTTCAGCGCTGGAGGCAGATGTTCGCTATCTGGCGGTTCGAACGCTTCAGGCGCTTGTCGGACGTGCCGAGAGCGCGCGCCTGGAGGAGAAACGATTGTTGCGGTCCTTCCTGCAGCAATCCATTTTCCTGTTATTGCTGACGCTCGTCGCCGCAAGCCTCGCGCTGCGCCTTGTCGGGTTGATCCGCAAGCAGGCGCGAGAAACGCTGCGCGCTCAAACCTTGATCAACAAGGCTTTCGAAGGCGCGCAAGAGGGGGTTCTGGTCTGCGACTCGCAGGGCCGTATCGTTCTCAGCAACCCGACGGCGCGCGCGATCTTCGGTCACGGCCCGGACGAGCTGGAGGGGCATCTTTTGTCGGAAACGGTCGTGCCACCCAGCCGCATGCGCCGGTTCCGCATGGGAATGGACGCGCTACTGAGCGAGGCGGGCGCGGTGGGCAGCGCCGGGCTCGGCCCGCTGCAGTTCGAGGGCCTGCGCGCCGATGGCACGCTGTTGAAGGCCTCGGTCGCGCTCCGCGCCGAGGGTACGTCGGACGGTGACATGCGCATCTTCGTCTTCGTTCGCGATATCACCGAGGCAATCGAGGTCGGACAGCGCCTGCGCGCGGCGCTCCGTGCGGCGCGCGAACACTCCTCTGCGAAGGGACGCTTCCTTGCCACAATGAGCCACGAGATGCGCACCCCGCTGCATGGCGTGGTGGCATCCCTCGACCTGTTGCGCACGGACAGTCTGGATGCGGAAGCCGCGTCCCTGCTCACCACCGCCAGAAGCTGCAGCGAGCGAGCGCTGGCACAGATCGATTACGCGCTGGACGCAATCCGCAACGAGGGCGATGGAGAGCCCCCTTCGCGCTTCGACCCGGTGGCGTCCGTCCGGTCGATCGTCGCCGAGATGGAGCCGCTGGCGCGCATCAAGGGCAACAGTATCGACTTCGACGTAACGGGGTTTGACGGTAGCACCACCCTTGTCGGTCAGCCCAAGGCCTATTCGCGCAGCGTGTTCAATCTCGTCGGCAACGCGGTCAAGTTCACGTCCGATGGACGCATTTCGATCCGGTTGCACATCCGTGCCGGTGCGGGCGACGGGCAGCGCGAGCTTCTGACCGAAGTTCGCGACACCGGCCCCGGCATCGCGAAAAAGGACTGGGAGCGGATCTTTGCGCCATTCGAGCAGAGCGACGCGAGCGAACGGACGACGGCAAACCCCGGCTTCGGCCTTGGCCTTTCGATCGTGCAACAGGACGTCGAGCGCATGCGAGGGCGGATCGAGATCGACAGCGAACCGGGCAATGGCGCGTGCTTGCGGTTCACCATTCCGCTCATCGCGGCAGAAACGGCGCCGCCGGAAAGGACCGACCAGCCGGATGACATGCAAGACGCCGTCGCGCGGGAGGTTGCGTTGCATGCCGGCAGCATTAGCGCGCTGGTGGTCGACGACAATACGGTCAACTGCGCGCTGGTCGCGCGCATGCTCGAACAGCTTGGTTTCACGGCGCAGTGCTGCCATTCGGGCGCAGAGGCCGTCGAAATGGCAAGGACCCGCTTCTACGGCGTGATCTTGATGGATCTCCGCATGATCGGGATGGACGGAGTCGAGGCGACCGGCCTGATCCGCCGTGGTGGTGCCTCTCGCGATGCGCTTGTGGTGGCGATTACCGCGCAGGTGGATTTCGCGACATCCGAGGCGTTCCGGACGTCGGACATGACATCGGTTCTGACCAAGCCTTTCGGCAAGACCGAACTTGCCGCCCATCTTGCCGAGCAAGGCGTGGTTGCGGGCGGTGTGCAAACGCCGCACGGCAGTGACGACGCGGAAGCGCAAGAGGCGCGGGCGAGCAACTTGCTTGCGCTTCAAGATGCGGTGGGGTTGATCGGCCCTCAACACGGGCTGGCACTCGCCATTGATGTCTGCGCCGGCGCAAGGGCCGCCATTTCTGCGGCGCGGATCGGGGATCCGGCAACGGCGGAAAAGGCCCATTCCGCCGCGGGCTCGGCCCTTATGATCGGTTTCAGACAGCTCGGGCGTCTGCTTCAAAGGCTCGAGAACACCGCGTCCGACGCAGGTGGCAAACCGGCCGATGACCAAGTGCCGCTATTGACCGAGTTGGCCACAGAAGTCGGGTATGCCGAGGCAGCGCTGGAGGTGTTTCAACGGGAAGGCGGCCACCAGTCGCCTGCACAGCAGGGGCGGCACGCGTCGACCACGTCGAGTTAGTGCTCACTTGGGGCGACCGTGGCCCGTCGCCGTTATCGAAAGATAAAGGCATGCCCCCAATGATCAGCGGTGAGCTTCTGCGCATTTGCGTTACGGAACCGGCGTCCGGCATAACATGTTTCACCGGCTACCCGGTCGCAGAAAGGTTGCGTGGCAATGATCGAACGACTCGTTGTCATGCTCGCGGAGGGGGGAGACATCGCAGCCAGCACACGGTGGCCTTCGCGCAGGGCGCCGGATGCACTTGGTCATTGTGCACCGGCGTCCAACCTTTCTGAGCCTCCAGGCTACATCCGCCGACCGTAAGGCACGCTTGTCGGCCTGGCCGTCTTGCGGTGCCTTTTGGCCGCCATCCAGCAGCTGCATGCCCCGAGACGCCACTTGCCCGATGTCGTGGTGACAGCAGACGTTCACCAGTTTCCGGTCACGGCATGACCTGCGGGCGATTCCTCATGGACGATACACGTGCGAAACCTCCGGTCTGGCGGACGGCGATTGCGCTCGCGGTCAGCGCGGCGATGCTTCATCCCGTATTCACGTTGCTGGTTCGTCGGTCCCCGATGCTCTGGCACACTGGTTTCTTGCGTGTGCGCGTTCCAGATTTCGTTTTTTGCCCCCTCCGTATCGCCGAGGGTCGCGGGCAAATCGTATCAAAAGATCTTTCTGTCTTTGGATGGGATTTCTTATGATTGCGGGGCGGTAATATCATTTGCTCGGCGTCGCGAAACATCTCTGAATAGCCAGCAGGCTTTGACCGAAGTTGTTCTGCAAGGCGCAATACGATTGGCATCACGGCCGTTCGGTTCGATAACCGACTGCCCATTTCCCTTCGATTTTTCCGAATGCAGGCAACCGCCAAGTTTCAACTTTAGTTCAAAAACCGCAAACTAAAGATATCACCTGAAACACTTTCAACGCCCGTTTCGGTCATGTTTCCGCCCTCTTTCCCCGCAAGTTTCTGCCTCGAAGCGGACGATCCTGTCGTCTCGACGGGACCGTAGAAAAGGAAGATCGATGAACGACGACACAGCATTTCTGAATGAAGAATCAGGGGCGATCGCAGTGGGTTGGGTTGCGTGCCGGGCCAGTTGCATGGCTCTGGACCGATTGGCGGAAGCTGTGATCGCCGGCAGCGCAGGCGAGCCTGAGAAAGAGGTGAACATACTCATAAAAAACTTTGTATTCGACGACGGATGCGACAATGCCGTGCATGTCGAGGGGGCGTGGCCGGATGAAATCCGCATCCGGTCGCATCGGCTGTCGGGCGCTGAAGCCCGGCAGTCTCCACCACGGCGTTTCGCGAGGCCGAACACCGCCGTCCTTCACGCCGCTGGCAGGCAAATCCAGGTTGGGCAAGCCGCAAGGCGCCCCCGGGTCCGTATTTACGGCCCAAGGATTGCGAATTGTCATTCATCGAATCGTCTGGTTCGTCATCGGCATTAGACCTTGGTCGAATAATTCCTGCGACCAAGGCCCCAAAATTCATTGGCCCTTCTGACTCCTAATCCAATCCTGCGCCCTTATGAGGGTAGGGGAAATTTTACGTTTTTTTTAAAAGGTATAAAAAATGGTTTTCGTGAACACGAACGATCTCAAGCACATTTTCGATCAGATTCTTATCGCCGAGCAGCATGCTGCCGGCACGCCGCTGACAGAACTCGTGGCCGATCCATTGCTTCCTCATGGCCTGCGTCTCGTCGACGGGTCACTGAACAACCTGACCGAGGGTCGCGAGGATTGGGGGTCGGCTGACCGGGTCATGCCGCGGCTGCTAGACTCCACGTATCTCACGCAGCCCGATGCGGCGCATCTGGCGGATCCGAACCCGCGCGCGCCGGGGGCTGGCCAGACCTCCTACACGCAGACCTCCGGTTCCGTCTATGATGCCGAGCCGCGCGTGATTTCGAATCTCATCGCTGACCAGACGCTGGGCAACCCGGCCGCAGTCGCTGCGGCCCTGAGCCATGCGGGGCTCACCGGATCGGCCATGCTTGCCGCCGCCAATGAAATCGTTCGGGCGCACCAGAGTGTTCTCGATGCGCAAGCCGCCGCGACCAACACCGATCAGGCGCTCGAGCTTCAGCGTCAGCAGGTTCAGGCGCTCGTCGACGCGACCCAGGGTGAGTTGACCGCTGCTCAGGAAGATGTCGTCACCAAGACGACGGCGCGCACGGACGCAGACAGCGCGGTGACCGAAGCGCAGGCCACGCTCAACGCGGCGACCGAGACCCTCGCGGCGATGCAGGGCGAGGGGCAGGTCGGTGCCGCACAACAAGCGCTGGCGGCCGCCGAAGAGGCCCTTGCGCGGGGTGAGAGCGAACTGGGCGCAGCGCGCTCGACTCTTGAGCAGGCGCGTACAACCGCCGCCAACATCGCGTCCGAGCGCGACGCCAAGCAAGAAGAAGTGACTGACCTTCTGGGTCAGAAAGAGATTGCGGATCAGGCACTTGCCGACGCGCAGGTGCTTCTTCAGCAGGCGCAGGCCGCGCTGGCGCTGGAAGCGGATTCTTCGGTCGAAGTGAGTGCTGCCGAGGCGGCAGTTGCGGATGCAGAGACCGAAGTGCAGGACGCACAGGCCGCAGTGGAAGCGCTTGATGCGCTCATTGTTTCGGCACAGTCGGATCTCGATGACCTGAACGCCCAGCTTCAGACTGCGGAAGCCGCGATCGCGCCCGCAGAGGGTCGGGTCGCGTCGGCCGAGGGGCTCGCCATCGAGACGCAGTCAGCCCGTGACACCGCGCAGGCGACCTTCGACCGCGAGGTCGGTGAACTCAGCACCGCGCAGACCGAGTTCCTCAGCGCGCTGACCGTCTGGCTTTCTGGCGGATCGCTGAGCGCATTCTCCACGGCTTCGGCGGCGTTTTCGGAGGCGCGCGACGAGTGGCGTTCTGCCGAAACGGCCCTCAACAGCGCTGTTTCCGCAGACGACAATGCCGACCAGGCGCTCGCGGACGAACAGGCCGCCCTCGAGACGGCGCGTGGCCAGGTCACGACCCTGACACAGCAGCGGGACACTGCGCAGTTGACGCTTGACGGTCTGAACGCCCAGCTTCAGGACGCCAACACCCTGCTTTCCGGGGCGCAGGCCGATCTCCTATTGGCCCAACAGCAGCTCCAGACGGCTCAACAGAACAACCAGGCCTTCATCGACGCGCGCGACGCCGTCGATCAGGCGCAGGCCGATGTCGATTCCGCACAGGCAGCAGTTGACGGCCTGGCAACATCCATCATGGCCGCCGAGGATGCACTCGCGGTGCTCGAAGCGAGCGTCGTATCGGCGAACGCAAGCGTTGTAACGCACGAAGATCTCGAGCTGACGGCAGCTGATGCTGTCACCGGCGCCGAGGCTGACGTTGCCGCGGCCCGGAAAGACCTGGCCGATGCACAGCTCGCTGACCTCGCAATACTCGATCAGTTGGGATTGATCGCCGATGCAACGGTCACTCTGCAGGGCGCGATGCTGACCGCCGAACAGGCGGCACAGGAGCTTGGCGTGGCGCAGGGCGTCGAAGCGGACAAACAGGCGGCGTTCGACCTGGCGTCCGCCGGTCTAGAGGCGCTGAACGCCCCCGGCGCGGCCGAGGCGGCGATTGCAGCGGCGCAGCAGCTTGCAACCGAATCCCAGACGGCGCTCGACACCTTGCTGACGGAGAACGGCATCGAAATGGACGGCAACAATGTTCTGCTGCCCGATGTGGCGCCGGACGAAGGGCTTTCCGCGCCGTACAACTCCTGGATGACCATGTTCGGCCAGTTCTTCGACCACGGTCTCGACCTGATCAGCAAGGGCGGCAGCGGTACGGTGTTCATCCCGCTCCAGCCCGACGACCCGCTCTATGATGCTGACTCGCCCACGAATTTCATGGTGTTGAGCCGGACGACCAATCAGCCCGGCCCGGACGGCATTCTCGGAACGGCAGACGACATTCGCGAGCACGCCAACAAGACCACACCTTGGGTCGATCAGAACCAATCCTACACGTCGCACCCCTCGCATCAGGTGTTCTTGCGCGAGTACGACATGAATGCCGAAGGTCAGCCCGTGTCCAACGGCTACCTGCTGCACGGTCAGACCGGCGGCATGTCGACCTGGGGTGACGTGAAGGCGCAGGCGGCCGAAAAGCTCGGCATCCGCCTCAACGACAGCGACGTGCTGGACGGTCCGCTCCTCGCGACCGACCCCTATGGCAGCTTTATCCCCGGGCCGAACGGCCTGCCGCAGCTGGTGATACCGAACCCCGACTTCGTCGAGGGCGGCACGGCAGAGCCGTTCATCCTCGTGGAGGGCAACCTCGCGGATCCGGTGGACGCCTCCCAGGCGGTGCGCAACGGCCATGCCTTCCTGGAGGACATCGCGCACAACTCGGTGCCGGGCACCTTCACCAACCGGATCACGAACGAAACCTTCGATAAGGCTCCCGACGCGGACACCGAGACCGGCAACACGATCATTCCCAACCAGTTCGGCCAGAACGAGACCTATGACAACGAACTGCTGGACCGCCATTTCATTGCGGGCGATGGCCGTGCAAACGAGAATTTCGGCCTGACCGCCGTGCACCATGTGTTCCACTCGGAACACAACCGCCAGGTCGCCGAAATGAAGCAAACCATCATCGACAGCGGGGAACTTGCCTTCGTCAACGGTTGGCTTGCCACGCCGATCACGGATGCAGAGCTTGCAACCGCGACGCCCGACCTTCTGGATTGGGACGGCGGGCGCCTGTTCCAGGCGGCGAAATTCACGACCGAGATGCAGTACCAGCACCTCGCCTTCGAGGAATTCGGACGCAAGATCCAGCCCGCCATCGCGGTCTTCACTGTCAACAGCTCGAGCGAGATCGACGGGGCCATCTTTGCGGAATTTGCCCATGTCGTTTACCGCTTCGGCCACTCGATGCTGACCGAGAATGTCGATACGATGGACCCCAACGGGGTGACCATGCAAAACGGCCTGATCGAGGCATTCCTCAACCCGGTCGCCTTTGACAACGACCAAACGCTGACCTCCGATCAGGCGGCGGGAGCCGTCGCGCGGGGCATGTCGCGTGAGACCGGCGCCAATATCGACGAGTTCGTGACCAGCGCGCTTCGCGACAATCTGGTTGGCCTGCCGCTTGACCTCGCGGCGCTCAACATCGCGCGGGGGCGTGACACGGGCGTTCCGTCGCTCAACGCCGCACGGGAGCAGTTCTACAACGCGACCGGCAGCGAGTTCCTCAAGCCCTACGAGGACTGGGCCGAGTATGCGGCAAACCTCAAGAACCCGGCGTCGATCGTCAACTACATCGCCGCTTATGGACAGCACGACACCATCTTGAACGCCCAGACCGTCATGGAAAAACGTGCGGCCGCCACCGACCTCGTGCTCGGCGGTGAGGGTGCGCCGGCGGACCGTCTGGACTTCGTCAACGGCACCGGCGCGTGGGCCGGGACCGAGACGGGC
>CAYWTM010000024.1:0-34637 GCA_964460185.1 uncultured Roseicyclus sp.
TCGCGGATGTTCTGCACGCCGGTGTTCGAGGCCGCGTCCATCTCCATCACGTCGACATGGCGGCCCTGCGCGATCGCAACGCAGTTTTCGCAAACCCCGCACGGGTCCGTCGTGGGCCCGCCCTGGCCATCGGCCCCGATGCAATTCAGGCCCTTGGCGATGATCCGCGCGGTGGTTGTCTTGCCGGTCCCCCGGATGCCGGTCAGCATGAAGGCCTGGGCGATGCGGTCGGCCTCGAACGCGTTTTTCAGCGTGCGGACCATGGCATCCTGCCCGATCAGGTCGGCAAAGGTCGCCGGGCGGTATTTCCGCGCGAGAACCTGGTATCCGCTGTCGGTCTGGCTGCTCATGTTTGTTGGATCCGGATCAAGACACCGGATCAAACTATGCCGCGCGCCGCGCATCGGCAACCGCTCACCTGCGCCGTGTGCAAATGGATCTAGGCGGCCTTGCTTGCCGCGCAGTGGATTGGGTTGCCCGGCATCGCATTGCAAGGGCAGCGCCCATCGTCCAAAAGGCCCATGCAAGATCCACCCGTGACAGGAATGGTCCAGGCGGGCATGAGTAGGAGCGCGTGTCTGTCGCGACAGGACGACGCTTCTGGCCCGGCGTTGCTTCAAGGCCACGCTGCCCACAACCCGAAAGCCGACCTCATGGAACCTGAAATGTCCCGACCCCGGATCCTCGCCTATTGGGCAATGGCCCTGTTCTTCGTTGTGATGTGCATCCTGGCGATTGCGTTCTGGCTTGCCGCGCTTCTGGGCGGCGGGGCGCGTCCGCTGATGGCCGATCTGGGGCCCGGCCCGGTATCGATCTTTGTCGTCGCTCACATGCCGGCCACGGCGGCGGGCATCTTGCTGTGGCGGCGATACCTGCCGCACCTGCCGTTCTGGCCGCGCCTGTTCCTGCAGGCCGGCACGATCTATTTCAGCGTGGCTTGCGTCATGGCCTTTGCCGGCAACTACCTTCTGGCCAGCATCTACGGCCGGTTCGCCCCGCCGGGCTAGGCGCGCACGCCGTCGGCGTTCGGCCCGCCCGTGGCCACGACCGACAGTAATCCTGTAAAGGGAATAAGGTGAGAGGCTGGACAACGACCCAAGCGGGGCTCGTTACGGCTGCTTCCTTCCGGATCTGACCGGGTTGGCGAGGTGCCTGCCCGCGCCAACCTCTCGGACGTTTAGATATGCAAAAGTCGGGCAACCTGCAAGGGGCTGCCCCATCATTGCGGGCGTTCCGCCCATCCGGCAAAGATGCGTTCCAGGAATACCACCACGTAGAACAGCAAGATACCCAAAGCGGCCAGCGCGAACAGAACCGCGAACATCAGCGGATAATCCGCGCTGATCCGCCCGCTATCGAACAGATCGCCAAGGCCACGGCCATGGGGCGACACGATTTCCATCAGGTTTGTGCCGATAAAGGCCAGCGTGACCGCGACCTTCAGCGCGCCGAAGAATTCCGGCAAGGTCTTGGGCAAGGCAATCTTCCAGAAGATCGTGAAATTCGACGCCCCCAGCGACCGAAGGATGTCGCGGTATTCCGGCTCCAGCGTGGACAGGCCGATCGAAACCGACACGGCGATCGGAAAGAACGAGATCATGAAAGCGATCAGGATGGTGTTGAAATCATGCTGGCCCACGAACATCAGCGCCACGATCGGCACCACCGTCGCCTTGGGGATGGCGTTGAACCCCACAAGGATCGGATACAGCCCCTCGCGTGCGAACCGCGAAAAGCCCATGATCATGCCAAAGAGCGTGCCGACCACGACCGCCAGCCCCAGGCCCACGACCGTCCGCCACAACGTTTCCCATGACTTGATCAGGAACAGGTCCCAGAACCGGATATAGCGCGGGATGAGGTCCGATGGGCTGGCCATGCGGAAATCGGGCAGATCGTTGTACCAGACCGCCCATTCCCAGGCGGCCAGAATGCCCACGATGAATATCAGGGGGGCAAATATCTTGCGCAAGGTATCGCTCATTCCGCGGCCTCCGCTTCGGGGGTTCGGCCCTGGGCGACCTGGATCTGGTGGCGCAGCTCGGCCAGCATTGCGACGGCCTTGGGCGTATACAGATCCTCAAGCGAGCGCTTGCCGGGAATGTCGACATCCAGCACGTATTGCGCATGGGCCGGGCGGCCCGACAGCACGATGACCTGATCCGCCAGAAACACCGATTCCCGCAGGTCGTGGGTGATCAGCAGACAGGTGAAGGGTTCCTGCGCGCGCAGGTCATGCATGGTGCACCACAGGTCTTCCCGCGTGAACGCATCGAGCGCCCCGAAAGGTTCATCAAGGATCAGAACATCGGGTTTGTGGATGATCGACCGGCACAGGCTGGCGCGCTGGCGCATTCCGCCGGACAATTCAGAAGGGCGTTTGTCTTCGAACCCGGTCAGCCCGACAAGGTCCAGCAGATGGCGGGCGCGGTCCATGGCCTGCGCCTTGGACATCGGGCTTTTCACGATCTCCAGCGGCAACAGCACGTTTTGCAGGATCGTTCGCCATTCCAGCAGAACCGGATTCTGAAACGCCATGCCCACCGTCGGCCGGGGCGAGGTCACCTTTTGATCGTGCAGCCAGACTTCGCCCTTGTCCGGGCGCATCAGGCCGGAAACCAACCGCGTCAGGGTGGACTTGCCGCAACCCGACGGGCCGACGACGGCGCAGAACGTGTTTTCCGGAATTGCCAGCGACAGGTCGTCGAGCACCGGTAACGGACCGGCCTTGGTCTTGTAGGCATGCGTGACGCCACGCAGTTCGATCATTTGAGTGGACATCGCAAGGCTCCGGTCATGCAAAGGGGCCGGGTCGCATGCCCGGCCCCTTTCTGGGAATTAAACGCGCAAGATCACTGTGGCGCGATCATCAGAACCTCGGCCTCGGGCAGGTAGGCGTCGGTGAAATAGAGCGCCGGGTCGATCTCGCCCTGGAACTCGTAGGTCAGCTGCATCTGTTCCAGCGCAGTCGCCATGCGGTCGGCGTCGATGGTGCCCATGCCGTTCTCGATCACGTAGTCGGTCAGGATGTTGGCATCGAGCGCCAGCTGGAGACGGCGGGTTTCCAGTTCCACGTCGCCGGCGGGGTTGCGGGCGATGACCGCGGCGGCGCCGGCGGCCGGATCGGCGATGGCATCGGCGACACCGCGCGCGATGGCGCGGAGCGCACCGGTCACGGCCTCGGGGTTCTCGGCGGCGAAGTCGGTGTTGACGATGACCGCATTGCCGTAAAGCGCGACGCCATGATCGGAGAACATGATCGTGGTGATGTCATCCTCGGGAACACCCAGCCGCGCCAGCGACAGGTAGGACGAGAAGTTGAAGCCGGTGACGCTGTCGACATTGCCCTCGGCCAGCATCGGCTCCCGCGTCGGGAAGCCGACGGGTTCGACGGTGATGGTCGACACGTCGATGTCGTTCACCTCGGCAAGGATCGGGAACTGCGCCCAGGCACCGTCGGGCGGCGGTGCGCCGAGGATCGACCCTTCGAGATCCTCGATACCCGAGATGCCCTGGCTGACGCGGCCCACGATGGCGAAGGGCGGGCTGTCATAAACCATCATCACGGCGGTGACGGGCGCGCCCGGGTTCTGGTCGAGGAACCGCACGAGGCTGTTGATATCGGCAAAGCCAAGCGGGAATGCACCCGAGGCAACCTTGGGGATCGCATCGAGAGAACCCTGCCCGGCGGTGACTTCGACGCTGAGGCCTTCCTCTGCGAAATAGCCGTTGTCGATTGCAAGGAAATAGGGCGCCGACGGACCTTCAAAACGCCAATCCAGCGCAAAGTTGATGTCCATATCCTGCGCAGCAAGCGGGCTTGCGGCGATCACCGCCGCGGCGATGGTGGGAATTGCACGGGTAAACAAGCTTAGTCTCCTTCGGCTGGCAGCACGGTATGTGAAACCCGATCACCTGAAAGGTCGGGACCGGTGCCGTCAACGGCCTTGCATCCCATCAATCGAAAGCGCGCCAAGACTTCCCCCACGATATCCATATTTTGCCTATTATTTAAGCATTATATTCCTTTGTGTTTAAATATGCATCAGGTAGTCATCGAGCCCGTTGTCGCTCGTGGCAAGGCGTTCAAGACCCAACTCTGCCGCCCGGCCAGCATGAGCACGTGCGCCTGTCCCCGTTTCAAACAGGACCGGCGTGCCCCCAAGCGGGCTGAACCGCCATGTGGGATCTGCGGTCGGCGCCAATGCGCCATCTGCGGCAACTATGTAATCCATCAAGAGATTTCGCACCGGGTTCGGTGACGAAATGACCTGTCGCGCGGCTGCCGCGGACGGAAACATCCCGCCCCCCGCAGCCCGGAAGGAATTCGTGATGACCAGACACTTGTCCGTTTCGCGCAAGGGCGTGCCATCGGCCAGACAGATGTCGCGGACGCGGCCCGGCCCCTGGTAGATGCGATCCCCCCGGGCGTTGCTGCGCGATCGCTGGGTCAGGTCGATGCTGTAGCGAAGACCAATCAGGGCGTCGAAATTGTAGCTCGCGAATTTTGACCGCAACAGCCGCTGCGGCGGGCCGGACGGATCCGCCCGGATGGTGTGAAAGGCGGCGGCCGACCGCTCCAGCCAGTCGCGTATCTGCGCGCCGCTGGCCAGCACGACGGTGGCGCCGTTGGAATACACATAAAGGTCTGCGGCATTGCGGAGCAAAAGCGGGCCGGCCGGAATGTCGGTATAGTACTCGGACCCGTTGCGCCCGCCTGCCTTGAACGGCGCAACCGCCGCCAGAACCGGCAGCCCCTCGAACTCTGGCCGACCCTTCAGCAACGGGGCGAGCCCACACTGCTTTGCGTCCGCCACGATCTGCGTCGCGGGACACGGCGCGACCAGGCTGAAATACGTCTCCAACGGCACCGCCGTATGCCCCAGGGGGCGCGCCGAATACGCGCGGGTCATCCGATGGGCACGAGCAAGTTCCTTGCGGAATGCACTCCGCCCGAGCAGGTTGCGCCTGAGGGCCTTGCGTTCGGCAAGAGTGGCCTTCCTGGCGTCGCGGACATGAACCTCGGCCTGCACCACGTCCCATTCGAGCGTTGCAGTGTGATGCCGCGCAACCAGTGGTCCGGCATCGCGGGCATCTTGCGGCGACTGGACACCATGGGCATGACCGCGCGAATAGCGCACCGAGGCGCGCAGGGTCAGGTCTATGACGCCCAGATGCGACCCCCAGCAGCCGGGCTGCACCACGGGTGTGCCGTGGATCAAACCGGACCCGGCATCCGTCGCTTGCGGAAACACCTCATGCGTATGCCCGGCAATCACGGCATCCACGCCATGTATCTGCGCCAGAAAGCCCGCTACATTCTCGCTCTCGTCCGAGGCGCTGTCGTCGCCCAGGCCGCTATGAGCAAGCACCACGACAAGATCGACGCCCTTTGTCCGCAACAGCGCCACTTCCCGCGCAACGGACGGCAGAATTGCCTCCATCTTGACGCGCCCCTCGAGATGCGCCTGCGCCCATTGGGCGGTCTGCGGCGGCACGGCTCCGGTGACACCCACCCTCAGCCGATGGGCACGGCCGGTGGTGTCGACCAGATGCCGTGTCAGGATGACATGGCCGGGACAGTACAGGTCGCCATCGTGTACCCGGCGGGCATTCGCCATCACGATCGGGTACGCGGCACCCTCGATCATGGCATTCACCGCATCGAGGCCGAAATCGAAATCATGATTTCCGATGGTAGCCGCATCATATCCAAGGGCATTCATGGCCGCGATCATGGGATGAATCTTGCCGCGGCCCGCAGGCTCGGACATGGCGGCATCGCCCAGGGGGGATCCCTGGATCGTATCACCATTGTCGAACAGGAGCGTGTTGGGGGTTTCCGCCCGTGCGCCTTCAAGCAGCGTGGCAACACCGGCAAGGCCAACGTTGTCGTCCCGGCGATCCGTATAGTAGTTGAACGGGAAAAGATGTACGTGCAAATCCGACGTCGCCAGCAAACGCAGGCGCAGCTGCGCACCGTCACCAGAAATAACGCGGAAACGGCGCGTCAGATCTTCTGACACGGTCATTGCATTGTCCAAGTGTTACCCAATAGCCAGTATGGCAGTTGGTGTGGCGGCAAAGAACGGGTTTAACATCCGGGTAACGAATTTATACTTCCTGGACAAGGACTTGTGGCCCCCAAGCCATACCCAAGGTCAGGTATCGATGAAAAAGAGGGCGCGATGCGGCTTGCGGAAACGGTGACATTCGGAGGGAGCGCCCTGGATCGGGACGCCGCCCTGCGCAAGGATGAGGTTGCGCTGCATGCCGCACTTCAGACAGCGGATGTGCTGGCCTTCTGGCGCGGCAAACCCCTGGTTTCAGGCGACCCCGCGCGTGGCCCCGTGACACTTGCCAGGCTTCAGGCCGGTCACCCTGTCCTGGCCCAGGCGCACATGTCAGCCTTTTACCTGGGGCAGGTTGATGGCCGCGCCGTGTTTTCGCAGGACGTATCGGCCTGGGAGCCACCCGAAAAGGTCGACGAAGCGCAACTGGGCGGATTTCTGGACCCTACGATACAACGCCACCCCTTTGCCCCCGCTGACACGGCCTTCCGGGAATTGCGGGGCATCATGACGGCGGTTTCCACGACAGATGCCGAACTGGCCGCAACCGCGTTGTCGTTGATCAACTGGCACCGGACCCACGGATTTTGCGCCCGCTGCGGCACCCCGTCCGAAATCTCGCTGGGCGGGTGGCAGCGGAATTGCCCGTCTTGCAGCGCACATCATTTCCCGAGGATCGACCCGGTGGTCATCATGCTGATCACGTTGGGCGACAAGGTGCTCTTGGGCCGATCGCCCGGCTGGCCGGAAGGCATGTATTCGCTTCTGGCGGGCTTTGTGGAACCCGGCGAAACCATCGAGGCCGCCGTGCGCCGCGAAGTGTTTGAAGAAAGCGGTATTCGCGTGGGTCATGTGGGATACCTGGCCGACCAACCATGGCCATTCCCGAACTCGCTGATGCTGGGATGCCACGGCCAGGCGCTCAGCGAAGACATCACCATAGACCCCGAAGAAATCGAGGCTGCACGCTGGGTGACGCGATCCGAATTGCTGGAGGTCTTTGCCGGCAATCACCCCGAAATCCGCCCGGCGCGGCGCGGCGCAATCGCCCATTTCCTGCTGGAACGCTGGCTCGCCGACCAACTCGACTAAGGTCAATCTGCAACAATTTCACCGCCCGGCCCTCAAGCGGGCCCTGGACTGTTGTTTGATGCAGCAGGTTTCTGTTACGATTCAGTCAATAAAAACACCGATAAAAAAATACATCGAGCAGAGGTCAGGCCATGCCATATTTGATGCCCGCGCAGCGGATGGCGTTTTTCTTTTCCCCGAAAAGCGGCGGCACTTCGCTTAGGGCGTTCCTGTTTCACGTCGAAAACGGGTTTCCCTTCCGCGACTACACCATGCAAGGCGTAAGATCGGATCTGGGCGTTCTGGTGCGCAACAATCGGTTCGGTCGCATCAATCACCACGACCTGGTCGATTTTCGGCGTTTCGCCTTGATCCGGGATCCGGTTCAACGTTTCTTGTCCGGCTATGCCAACCGGGTCTTGCACTTTCGCGAACTGAGCATCGAGGCCGCGGGGCAGGAATTGCTTCGCCATGGACTGGCGCCCGATCCGGATCTCGGCACTTTCGTGGAACATTTCGTCGACTACCTGCAATGCTCCGCTCCGGTGTCGCGGCATTTCCTCAGGCAGCAGCGGTTCATCGGCAGAAACGCGGGCTATTACGAGCGTATCTTTCGTCTCGAAGCGTTGGACGAGCTTGTGCAATTCGTGAACGCCGAATGCAAAACCAACGCCAAGATGCCTCATCTGCAAACCGGCGGACCCAAGTTCGATTTCTTTGCCCTGGATGAAGATCTGCAAATGCAAATCGTGTCGATGTGCCGGAACGATATCGCTTTTCGCCTGTATCCGGAGTATTGGAACCAATATGCGCATCTGGTGGAAGATGCCGGGAAAGGCTCTGATCAGGCCGACCTGCAGCAGTCGGCCTAGGACCGCGCGCAACACCAGTTGAACAACCAGCGCAGGGTCATGCGATGAAATTCAAGGTTACCGAGGATGTGGACGCGCCGCAGGCACTGGTGTGGCAGCGGCTGACAGACTTCAGCGGGTTGGAGGCCGATGCACGCGGGCGCGGCGCCACTGTAACACGCCTGGGCAACTGGACCCGTACCGAACAAGGCGTGGAATGGCGCGGCGAAGTCACGGTGCGCGGCAAACAGCGCGCCATCATGGCGCGGGTCACCACCCTGACACCGGATGATCTGTGCATCGTGCAAAGCAAGATCGGCGGCATGGATTGCCACTACGAGATGAGCTTTGTCGCGCTGTCGCCAAGGACCACCCGTGTTGCCCTGACGCTGGATCTTTCTGCCGATACATTGACCGCGCGGCTCTTGCTGCAGACCATGAAACTGGCGCGGGGCCGGGTGCTGCAACGGTTGCAGGGCATTCTGGCCCGTCAGGGCAATGCCGCCGAAGCCGAATTTCGCCGGCAGCAGGGCACCTGAGCGCCGGCGCGGTCCTATGACAGGTTATTGGGCGTTGCCTTGCGCTGCTGCGCACGTTCAATCCCGAGCTTGCGTTCGCGCAGAATGATCAAGATGCCCGCGACAACGACCATCGCGCCGCCTGCCAGCGTGGTCGCACCCGGAACCTCGCCAAAGACGGTATAGCCCACCACGACCGCCAGCAGCATCGAGGCATAGTCGAACGGCGCAATCAGCGACGCATCGGCATTGCGGTAGCTCGACGTCAGCAGGATTTGCCCCACCCCCCCGGCCAGCCCGGCCAGAATCAGCATCCCGACGACCCACAGCGGTGGCCAGGCCCATCCCCAGGGCAATGTCAGCAGCGACAGGCAGGTCGCGGTGATGGAAAAGTAAAAGACAATGGCCGCCGTGGTTTCGGTGGCAACCATCTTGCGCACGAAAACCTGCGCCAGCGCGGCAAAGACCGCCGCCATCAAGATGACGATAGCGCCCAGCGCATCATCGGTTCCGGCCGATGTCGGATCGACCTGCAGGCGCGGGCTGAGGACGACCAGAACCCCCAACATGCCCAGCGCCACCATCGACAGGCGGAACAGGCGCACTTCCTCACCCAGGAACATCGCCGCAAAGACCACCACAAGGATCGGCGAGGCATAGCCGATGGCCGTGACCTCGGGCAGCGGCAACAGGCCCAGACCGGCAAAACTCAGCCCCATGGCCGAGGTGCCCACCAACCCGCGCCAGACATGGCCCATCGGGTTCTTCGTCTTCAGCCCCGTGCTCAGTTCACGGCGATACGCCAGCCAAATCACGATGACCGGAAGCGCAAAGAGCGACCGAAAGAACACCGCCTGCCCGGGCGGAACATAGTCGGAACTGGCCTTGATAAGACTGGCCATCGCCATGAACACGCAAACCGAGCCGAGTTTGAGAGCGATGCCGCGAAGGGGATACATGAACGACCTGTCATTAGAAAGGACACTGCAATCGTTACGCCTGCGCTTCGCCTACCGCAAGCAGCCTGCCTTTCGCACGGTCCCCGCCGCCAAGTCTGCCCGGCATGCCCGCGGGCCTCGCATGTCCAGCCACAAAATCTTGCCCCGCAGTGTCGATTGCGGCCCCTGCCGCCCGTCATGGGGGTGAAGGCGATTGTCGCTTTCACCGAAATCCAACCAAAGCACGGAGATCACCCCATGACCCTGACCACGTTTCTGGCCGCTGCCCTGGCCACAGTCGCCCTTGCCGCTGCCGGCAGTTTTCTTCTGCCCCGCCATGTCACCGTCGAACGCACGGCCCTGCTGGATGTGGCGCCGGAAACTGTCCTGAGCCTCGCCAGCTCGTCGGCAGGCTACCAGCAGTTCAATCCCTACCTGAGCGCCGACCCGGACTTGCGCATCGACCCGTTTGGCCCTCCGGCAGGTGTGGGGGCGGGGTTCCGGTTCGAGGGTCGGGATGGCACCGGCACGCAAACCGTTGCCGAAATCACCGGCACAACCGTCACCTACGCCATCGATCTGGGCGCGATGGGCCGACCCACGCAACGCATCACCGCCTTGCCCGAAGGCGACGCCGCCCGCGTCACCTGGACCGTGGAAAGCGATATGGGGATGAACCCCGTTTTCCGGGTCTTTGGCCTGTTCATGGACCGCATGATGGGCGGCACATTCGAACAGGGACTTGCCAACCTTGGTCAGGCTGCGGCCTGATCCATCTCAAACCTCGAAACAGGATCAAACCCATGCGATATACATTTCTGTTGTATTCCGACCCCGCCGATTTCGCCCATATGACGGCCGAAGACTGGGGCGAGATGAAGGCCGTCTACGGCGCCTATATCGGCGCGTTGCAAGAGGCCGGGGTGTTTGTCGATACCGATTGGCTGCACCCTGCCGACACTGCCACCACGCTGACGCTCAAGGAGGGAGAGAAACGGGTTCAGGACGGACCCGTCGCGGATACGCGCGAAACCCTTGGCGGGTATTTCTGCATCGATGTGCCCGATCTGGATGCGGCGCTGGTCTGGGCCGAAAGATGCCCGGCCGCCCGGATGGGCAAGGTCGAAATCCGCGCCTCGGCGATGGGGACGGCGTGACAACCGATGCGGCGCGCGCGGCGGAACACGCCGCGCGCGTCTCCTACGGCAAACTGCTGGCGATCCTGTCCAGCCGGACGGGCGATATCATCGGGGCCGAAGACGCCCTGGCCGATGCGTTTGCCGCCGCGCTCGCGACGTGGCCGCGCGATGGCGTCCCGGATCGCCCCGAAGCATGGCTTTTGACCACGGCACGCAACCGCCGCATCGATGCGATGCGCAAATCCGCGCGTCTTGTTCTGACCGATGAGGTGCCCGACATGCCCGCCCCGTTTCCCGATCCCGACGCCCTGCCCGACGACCGGTTGAAACTGATGTTCGTCTGCGCCCATCCGGCCATCGATGACACCCTGCACACACCGTTGATGCTGCAGACCGTTCTGGGGTTGGAGGCCGCGGATATCGCTCGCGCCTATCTGATCCCCGGCAGCACCATGGCGCAGCGGCTTGTGCGGGTGAAACGCAAGATCCGCGATGCGCGCCTGCCTTTCACCCTGCCACAGGCGGAGGACCTTCCCCAGCGCCTTGGTGCCGTGCTTGAGGCGGTGTACGGCGCCTACACGATCGACTGGCAGGAAGGTGCCGGCGACCTGAGCCATGAGGCGCTTTTTCTTGCCACGACGCTGGCCGATCTGATGCCGGACGCGCCGGAAGCGCTTGGCCTGGCCGCGATGATCTGTTTCATCGAAGCCCGCCGCAAGGCCCGCGTGGTGGATGACACCTACGTCCCCTTGCCCGGCCAGGACACAGGCCTTTGGGATGGCATCCTGATCGCCCATGCCACCCGGTTCCTGGCACGCGCCGCCGCATTCGGACAGATCGGACGGTTCCAGCTGGAGGCCGCGATCCAGTCGGTCCACGCGAACCGCGCGGACATGGGCCGCACCGACTGGCGGGCGATCAGCCAGCTATATGCCGCCCTGCGCAGGCTGCACCCGACCGTGGGCACGGCTGTTGGCCAATCCGCCGCCGTGGGTGAGGATGCGGGTCCCGAAGAAGGATTGCGCCTGCTGGATCTGATCGACCCGGCTGCAGTTGCGGGCTACCAGCCCTATTGGGCAACGCGTGCGCATCTTCTGGCGCGCATGGGCCAGGCACAACAGGCAGCAGCAGCCTATGAAAAAGCCATATCGCTGTGCACCGACGCGCCGTCGCGCCGCTGGCTCGGGGCGCAGCGCGAACGGATCAAACAAGGGCTGCTCTAGGTAAGTCCCGCGACAGGCTCAGCTTGATTTTCCGTCCAGCGACAGACCACTCAGGATCGGGCAATCCGGCCGGTTGTCCCCCGCACAGGCCTGCACCAGATCCGACAGCACGCGCCGCATCTCGGCCAGTTCGGCCATCTTGGCGTCGATCTCGTCCAGATGGGTCTGGGCCACACGTTTCACGTCGGAACTTGCGCGCCCGCGATCCTCGTAGAGCGCCAGAAGAACGCGGCATTGTTCGATCGAAAACCCAAGGCTTCGCGCGCGACCCAGAAAGGCCAACTTGTGCAGATGGGTTTCGGTGAACTGGCGATAGCCGTTGTCACTGCGCAACGGCGTGATCAGGCCGATGTCCTCGTAGTAGCGGATCGTCTTGGCAGGCAGACCCGCGGCGCTGGCGACCTCTCCGATATTCATGTCGCGGCCTCCATCCGGCGCAGGCGCAGCGCGTTCATCACCACCAGCACGGAACTTGCCGCCATGGCGCCTGCCGCCAGCATCGGGTTCAGGAACGGGCCGCCAACCAGCGCCAGCAGACCCGCCGCAACGGGGATCAGCGCCACGTTGTAGCCAAAGGCCCAGACCAGGTTCTGCGCGATGTTCCTCAGGGTCCGGCGGCTGACCTCGAAGGCGGTCGCCACGCCCAGCGGCGCACCCGATACCAGCACCACGTCAGCCGCTTCCATCGCGACATCGGTGCCGGTGCCAAGGGCGATGCCCACATCGGCTTCGGCCAGAACGGCGGCGTCGTTGATGCCGTCGCCCACGAACGCCACGCGACGACCATCGGCGCGCCACTGGGCCACCTTTTCGCGCTTGTCGGCAGGGGACAGACGGGCAAAGACCATGTCTATACCCAGCATTTCGGCCACGGCATGCACCGGCCCTTCGGCATCGCCGGACATGATCGCGACATCCACACCACGCGCCTTCAACGCGGCCACGGCCCGCACGGCATCGGGTTTGACCGGATCGGACAAGGCGATGGAGCCGAGGTAGAGAGCCCCTCGCGCCACATGCACAAGCGTCGCCGAACCGTCGCGGGCGGACGGGACCGCCACGCCTTCGCTTGCCAGAAACCCCGCGCTGCCCAGGCGCAACGTCTGGCCATCGGCCTCGGCCACGACGCCTGCACCAGTGCGGCTTTCGAAATGGTCCACCACGACCGGATCGATGCCGCGCCGGCCGGCCTCGGCCACGATCGCCTGCGCCAGGGGGTGTTCCGATGCGCGTTCCGCCCCCGCCGCAAGCGCCAGCAGCGTCGCCTCGTCACACGCGGGCGCAACGTCGATGGCGGTGACGGCGGGACGCCCCATGGTCAGCGTGCCGGTTTTGTCGAAGGCAACCAGATCGACCGAGGACAGCCCCTGCAAGGCATCCCCCCGACGGAACAACACGCCCAGTTCAGCCGCCCGCCCCGTCCCCGCAAGGATCGAGACCGGCGTGGCCAGACCCATGGCGCAAGGGCAGGCGATGATCAGGATGGACACGCCGATCACCAGCGCCTTGGCCGGATCCGGCCCCCAGATCAGCCACGCGCCCGCGGCCAGCAGCGCAATCGCGATCACCACCGGCACGAAGATCGCGGTCACACGGTTGATCAGCGATTGCACCGGCAGGCGCGTGGCCTGCGCGTCTTCGACCATGGCCACGATCCGGGCCAGGACAGTATCCGCCCCCACGGCCGTCGCGCGGAAAACCAGGGTGCCGGTCCCGTTGACCGTACCGGCCGTCACCGGGTCGCCGGCGGTCTTTTCCACCGGGATGGGTTCCCCCGTCAGCATGGCCTCGGTCAGGAAACTTGCGCCTTCGACCACCTCGCCGTCCACGGCCACACGGTCGCCGGGCCTAAGCCGCAACAGATCGCCCCGCACGATGTCGGCAACCGACACCTCACGCTCGGCCCCGCCCTCGACACGCCATGCCGTATCCGGCCGCAACGCCATCAGGCCCGAAATCGCCGCCCCCGCGGAGCCGCGCGCGCGCGCCTCCAGCCAGCGGCCAAGCAAGATCAGCGTCACGATCACCGCGGCCGCCTCGAAATACACGAAACGCCCGGTTTCCGGGATCAGTCCCGGTGCAAAGGTCACCCCGACCGACCACGCCCAGGCCGCGCCGGCCCCCAGAACCACGAGGCTGTTCATATCGGGCGCACCCTTGGCCAAGGCCGGCAGGCCAAGGCGCAAGAACACCCGGCCCGGCCCGAAAAGCACGGCCGTGGTCAACACGAATTGCAGCAGGTGAACCGGGAACTGGCCAAAGGTCCGCATCTGCCAATGATGGAAGGCCGGGATCAGGTGCCCCCCCATTTCCAGAATGAAAACAGGCAGGGTCATCAAGGCCGCAAAGATGAACGCGCGCCGCACGGGTGCGATTTCATCCTCTGGCTCGGCGCGCGGCGCCTGGGCTTCGATGGGTGCCACAGGATAGCCCGCCACTTCCATCGCCTTGCGCAGTGCCTCCATGTCGAACCCACCTGCAGCGGCACTGACATCTGCGCGTTTGGTGGCAAGGTTCACGGTCGCGACCGCAACGCCGGGCACGCCGTTCAGGGCGGTCTCAGCACGTGACACGCAGCCCCCGCAATTGAGGTTTTCAACCGAGAAACGATAGGTGGACTGGGCCTGTTGATCGAGCATGATACTCTCCTTCAGGCCACAGATAGGGCTTCCCGTTACTGGAAGGTCAAGTCCATCCCTCGCTGACCCGCCTCAAATGACTCGATCGGCCCCAAGATCATACCCCAACAGGCCCGCATCCGGCCCGCAGCGATCCACGACGATCCGGGCCTCGTCCGGGTCCAACACATCGCGCCAGAGATTTTTTTCGGGGTGCGCATCGCTTTTGTGAAACAGGCCGTCCGGCGCATCGACCCCGGCATGGGTCAGGATACGCGTCATCACCATGGGCACATCCGCAACCAGATCCTCGTAGCGGATATTCAGGACGCGATCGGGGTAGGCAGCCTCGATCGTGCGCATGATGCGAACGGCCTCGCCCCAGTAATTGCACGCCCCGTGGATATCGGGGCTTTTTACCTGGCGGCCAAGCTTGAGGCTGGCCACGACGTTCAGGGGGTTGCGCACCAACTGGAGAAACCGGGCGGCGGGAAAGTCCTGGGCGATGATGGCCGCGCCGTAGACATTCTGCGGTGTCTTGTCGAACCAGCGATACGGGCTCGTGATGCCCTTGGCGGTGGCGAACGCGGTGATGTAGGCCCGTTGCAGGTCTGCCCGGCCTTGGCTGCTCTCGACGATGCCGTCAAAGGTTTCCTCGGACACGCCGTCCAGTTCGCGGTGCGCCTTGAGGACCTGGTTGTTGCGATAAGGCCCCCATCCCAGCGGAGTGCGAAACGCTTCGGACCAGCGGTAGAAATGGGTTTCCTCGGGACAGATGAAATTCGGCACGCGACGCAACAGGTTGCGGGTCAGCGTGGTCCCCGACCGCACGCAACCCACGATGAACAGCGGGCGATCATCCGCATGGGGGGCCTCGATCATGAATTTTCCTTCGGATCGTCGCGCCGCGCTGTCCGCCGGCCTGTCTTCGACCGCGCGATGCTCAGGGCCTGCAACACGGCGGCGGCATGATCCCCGTCCGGATCGAACGGGATCGGTATTCCATTGGGCGCGCTGCGCAAGGCTTCGCCCTGCGCACCGATATCGAAGCCAAAAACCGGCAGGCCGGTGGCCAGCATTTCGTGGGTGACAAAGGAAAAGGTCTCGGGCCAGATCGACGGCACCAGCCACGCCGTCACACCATAGCGTTCGGCCAGCATCGATATCTCGTGATGCTGATACCCTCCGTGATGCTGCACCGAGGACGGCAGGGCAAACGCCGCGTCGATGTTGCCGATCAGGACCAGCCGGGGTGCATTGCCCCCCGCGCGCCGTTGCGCCAGATCGACCAGAACCTGGGCGCCTTTCTGCCTGTTCAGATTGCCCAGTATGCCAAGGGTTTCCTTCGCGCCGTCGGGCGGGATGACCGGGTCCACGCTTGCGATCATGGCATGCGGCCGCATGACAAGCTTGTCCCTGATCCGGGTAAAGGCCGCCATCATCAGATCGCGGCTGGACTGGGAGAAAACGGTTATCTCCTCGCATTGGGGCAAGAACCGTTGCCAGGCTTCCCGCCAATCTCGCGGGCCGACCTCGATGCCGTTCGGGCGCGTCATCCGGTGTGCCGGATCAAGGTTTTCGGGTCCTATCAGACCACGATACTGGCCTTGTGCATTCAAAAGACTGTAGGACGGGCTGATCATGAAATAATCGTGGACGCGCGCCTCGAGCTTGTCGGGGCGGCCGGGCCGGACAAGCGACAGCATCGCATCGGGAAGGGTCACGGGATCAACATCCCCGACACCACAGGAATACACGATCCTCAGGGCGGGAACCGGGCCCAACAGCTTTCGGATATCCCGCAAATCGCCCGTGGATCCGGCCAGGATGCCATCTCGGCCATGGACTTCCAGTTGCCAGCGATCAAGGCCGCCGACACGCAGAACCAACGCTGAATGACCCTGCTTGATGCGTGCGGCGATCTCGGCTTCCAATGCGTGTTCCGCACCGCCGCCCATGGAATGGGCCAGAAACAACGGCACGGCATCCGGGCTGATGTGCCCGGCCAGCGCGACGGCCAGCGCCAGACGGGGCGTGCGCAGGGGATCGCGGCCGATATAGGTCTGAACCTCGAGATCATACGCCGGATAGCGCTTTGCGATCATCGCATTGGCGCGCAACACGAGCTCTTCCTTCAGGCTCTCCCCAAAACTCTGCCCGCCGCGATGTTCGACGAACAGGTTGGGAACGCCGACATGCCGCGCGCCCTGTTTTCGGGTCTTTTGGCACCAATCGACCTCTTCGCCATATCCCCGCCCGAAGGCCGTATCGAACTGTGGCGTCTTCTCGAACCAGGCCTCCGACAGGGCCATGCAGAACCCGACGCCGGTCGGCGCTGACGGCAACCGGTCGGGCACGGACAACCGGCGGGCAGTCGCATCGACCCGGTCGACGAGGCCGGGCGGTATGGCCGTCGCATGACCGATCATCGGAACCGAAAAGATTTCGGCATCGTTGGACATCGGGGTGGCCGACGCGATCTGCGGGTCGATGTCCAGCGGCGCGATGAGCCGCGACGCCCACCCGTCGGGGACCATGGCATCGGAATTCAACACCACGATATGCCCGGCCCGTTGCGCGGCCTCGGCAAATCCCCTGTTCACTGCGCCGACGAACCCGAGGTTTTCGTCCAGTTCCACCAGCGTGACCCGTTCGGCGCGCGGTTCGGCCCATTTTCGCAAGAAGGGCCGAACACGCGGATCGGTCGATGCATCCTCGATCAGCACAAGGCGCCAATCCAGGTCGGTATGCGCCTCGACACGCTGTAACGCCTCGGCCAGATGCGCATGGCCGTTGTAGACCGGCAAGATGATGGTGATCGGGCCTGATCCGACAGGCGACGGCACATCGGACAGGAAACGCCGATCGAGGGGCAGGCCCCTGGTGATGGTCTCGAGACCCAGCGCGCGCTTGACCTGTGCGCGCGCTGCCGCGTCCCGCGACAGCGCATATTTCAGCAAGGCCGGGGCGGCGCGGAAAAGATCCATGACGAAGGCGCGTTTCAATCGACGTCGCGCGGCCGGTGTTGGCGGATCGGAAGGATGCGCCACCGGCAACGACAGGTTGCCCCCGCCGGTCACCGGCACCGTCAGCACCAGGGGCCGCATGTTTTCGGGAGCTTCAAGCTGGAACCCTGATTGAAGCGGCACCTGATGACGGCGCGCCACGTCGGGCCGCTGGATGGAGGGCACCACCTCTGCGGCTCCTCCGGGCCAGCTCAGTCGCAGCTTGCTTGCCGTCGACCAGCCGACCAGACGGGTCCGGCCGTTCACGCGGAGGATCTGTTCCACATGGCCGCCGGGCCTGCGCTTGTCCCTGGGCAGGGAAAATCCGCCAAGCCGGTCGGCATGGCGTGCGGCATAGCGCAGGTAGAGCGCCTTGAGACGATAGAACACCTCGGCCCATCTCCCTAAGTCCTTCGCGGCAGAACCCTACGCCGCTAGCACACATTATCTTTCATATCAGGGACTTCAGATACCGGCCATATGTGTTCTTTCCAAACAATTCTGCACGATCGGCAAGATCCCGCGCGCCAATCCAACCTTTGAGATAGGCGATCTCGTCCGGGCTGCCGGTCTGCATGCCCTGCCGCTGTTCAAGCGTTCGAACGAAATTGCCCGCGTCCAGCAGGCTGGCATGGGTGCCTGTATCAAGCCAGGCATATCCGCGGCCCATCTTGGCGACCTCGAGCTTGCGCTCGGCCAGATACATCTCGAGCAAGGTGGTGATCTCAAGTTCACCGCGGTCCGACGGGGTAACGGCCTTGGCCCTTTCCGGCGCGGTTCCATCAAGAAAATACAGACCGGTCACCGCGAAATTCGACGGCGGGTGCATCGGTTTCTCGATGATCTTCCTGACCGTCCCGTCCGGGGCGAAATCCACGACCCCGTACCGTTCGGGATCAGCCACATGATAACCAAAAACCGTGCCGCCATCGCCCTGCGCGCCGGCCTGCTCCAACAGTTCCGGCAACCCGTGCCCGAAAAAGATGTTGTCCCCCAGGATCATGGCCGACGGCGCCCCGGCAAGAAAATCCTCGGCCAGGATATACGCCTGCGCCAGACCATCGGGCGAGGCCTGTTCGATATAGGTCAGGCTCAGCCCCCATTGGCCGCCATCCCCGAGGGTGCGTTTGAACTGATCTTGATCCTGCGGCGTGGTGATGACCGCGATGTCGCGAATACCCGCCAGCATCAACACGCTGAGCGGGTAATAGATCATCGGCTTGTCGTAGATCGGAAGGAGTTGTTTCGACAGGCCCATGGTGATCGGAAACAGGCGCGTGCCTGATCCGCCTGCCAGGATGATGCCTTTGCGTGCCGTCATGATCCTGCCCTCGTTTTGTGAAGATCCGATATGATGTCGCCCAGCCGCTGCCGCCAATCGGGCCGGGCAATGCCAAAGGCAGTCTCGGTCGTGCTGCAATCCATGCGGGAATTCAGGGGGCGTCTTGCCGGCGTGGGGTATTGGCTGGACGGGATATCCGCGACCGTGCACGCCAGCCCGGCCTTGTCGAATATCGCCCGCGCGAAATCCGCCCAGGACACATCAGGTGCGCCGGAAAAATGATATGTGCCGGTCTTGGCGGGGTCATCGGCAAGTTGCCGGGCAATCGAAAGACAGGCCGCCGCGATGTCACGCGCCGGGGTCGGCCCGCCGATCTGATCGGCCACGATCGACAGGTTTTCGCGCTCGGCCCCCAGGCGCAGCATGGTCTTTACGAAATTATTGCCATGCGCCGACACAACCCAGGACGTGCGCAGGATCGCGTGGGTCGCGCCCGCCGCACGCACCGCGTCTTCGCCCGCCAGCTTGGACCGGCCATAGGCGCCCAGCGGCGCGGTGCTGTCATCGGGTCGCCACGGGCGGTCGCCATCGCCCGCGAAGACGTAATCGGTCGAGATATGGACGAACGGGATGCCGCAATCGGCACAGGCCCGCGCCATCGCGCCGGGGGCCGTGCCGTTGACGGTGGTTGCCAGCGCCTCTTCGGTTTCGGCACGATCGACGGCGGTATAGGCGGCGGCGTTGATCACAGCGCGCGGCCGGTGCGCCATGATGGCTGCCGCACAGGCGGCAGGGTCGGACAGGTCTGCGGCATCGCGGCCGAGCGCCGTGACGGGAGCCATGGCCCGCAACTCGGTGGCGACCTGGCCGGTGGTGCCGAAGATCAAGATGGTCATTCCCGCATCTCCCGGTGACCGAACGCGCCGATCGTCCGCGTATCACGATGCACCTGGGCAATTTGCGGGGCTATCTGGAAAAAGGGCATCCGATCTAGCCTGCCTTGCCCAGCCGTTCGCCGACGCCGTCGCGGTCGAGCAGCGCGCGCCACCAGTCCTCGTTCGCCAGATACCAGTCAACGGTGCGCGCCAGCCCCTCCTCGACCGTGACCGAGGGTTGCCAGCCCAGCTCATCCCGGACGCGGCTGGCGTCTATGGCATAGCGCAGGTCATGTCCGGGCCGGTCCGTGACGAAGGTGATCAGCCGGTCATGCGGCGCGCCCTCGGGGCGGCGCTCATCCAGCAGGGCGCAGATCGTGCGGACCAGATCGATATTGCGCCGCTCGTTGTTGCCACCGATGTTGTAGCTCCGCCCCAGCGCGCCCTGTTCGCAAACCAGCAGCAAGGCATCGGCGTGATCCTCGACGAATAGCCAGTCGCGCACGTTGAGGCCCTTGCCATAGACCGGGATAGGCCGCCCAGCCAGCGCGTTCAGGATCACCACCGGGATCAGCTTTTCGGGAAAGTGGTAGGGGCCGTAATTGTTCGAACAATTCGTCATCACCACCGGAAGCCCATAGGTTTCGTGCCATGCGCGCACCAGATGGTCGGATGCCGCCTTGGACGCGGAATAGGGGCTGTTGGGGGCATAGGGCGTATCCTCGGTGAACAAACCTTCGTCACCAAGCGTGCCGTAAACCTCATCTGTTGAGATATGGTGAAACCGAAACCCGGCGGGGCTGCCCCGTCCCACCCAATATGCGCGTGCGGCCTCCAGCAGGGTGTAGGTGCCGGTAACGTTGGTCTGAATGAAATCGCCGGGCCCGTCGATGGACCTGTCCACGTGGGATTCGGCGGCAAGATGCATGATCGCGTCAGGGGCATGCGCGGCCAGGATGCGGTCCATCGCGGCGCGGTCGCAAATATCGGCCTGCTCAAAGCTGTAGAGCGGCGATTGCGCGACGGGGGCCACGTTCTCAAGACAGGCCGCATAGGTCAGCTTGTCGACATTCACGACCCCATGGCCGCGCGCGACGGCAAGTCTGACCACCGCCGATCCGATGAACCCCGCACCGCCCGTCACCAACAGCTTCATCTGGCGCCCCCTTCGTAGACGAAGGGGCTGCCCAGCTCCGCAAAGGCCCCCGCGGCTGCGTCCTTGTCGGACAGGACCGCCGCCGCGCCATTCAACCCCCAGTCAATCGCAAGATCGGGATCGTCGAACCGGATCGCGCCTTCGGTCTCGGGCGCGTAGCCATCCGAGCATTTGTAGACGATCTCGGTATCCGGTGCGCGGGTGGCAAAGCCATGGGCGAACCCCGCGGGGATCAACAGTTGCTTGCCGTTGTCGAATGTCAGTTCGATGCCGAACCATTTGCCGTAGGTGGGCGAGCCGGCACGGATATCGACGGCCACGTCAAACAAGGCACCACGACCGCAGCGCACAAGCTTGGCTTGCGCGTGGGGCGGTGTCTGGAAATGCAGGCCGCGCACGGTGCCGGCTACGGCCGAAAGGGAATGATTGTCCTGCACGAAGGGGATGTCGATGCCGGCCTGGGCCAGTTTCGCCGCGCTGTAGGTTTCGGCAAAGAAACCCCGCGCATCCCCGAAACGCGGCGGCGTGATGACGACAAGATCGGGGATACCGGTTTGTTCGATCTTCATATGAAATGCTCCCCGTGTCGCACCCATCACTTTCCTGCGTCAGCAGGGGGCAATTTGCAACCCGGGACGGCGGTGATGCCGGCAATCGGCAGGGGCGGGGAACGGTCCCGCGCCCCCAACGGCGATCAGGCGGCAATCCAGTCGAAGAACCCGTCGCCGGCGCGCGCACGCAGGTCACGCGCCATGGCAGCACCCAGCTCCGCCCCATCCTCGACGGGTGCGGTGCGGTCATCGGTCAAGACCTCGGACCCATCGGGGCGCAAGATCTCGCCGCGCAGGCGCAACATGCCGCCATCCAGATCCGCCAGACCTGCAATCGGCGTTTCGCACGACCCGTCCAGACCCGCCAGAAACGCACGTTCCGCAGCCAGTCTCTGACCCGTGGGACCATGGTGGATCGCCTCGAGCATCGCTGCGGCCCGCATGTCGTCGGCACGGCGTTCGATGCCGATGGCACCCTGCGCCACGGCCGGCAGCACGTCTTCGACCGCGATGGCGGATTTCACGACATCTTCCATGCCCAGTCGGCGCAAACCGGCCATTGCAAGAAATGTGGCATCCGCCATGCCATCGCCCAGCTTCTTCATCCGGGTCTGCACATTGCCACGGAATTCCACCACCTGCAGATCGGGGCGACGCACCCGCAACTGCGCCCGGCGGCGCAAGGATGAACTGCCCACGACTGCACCGACTGGCAGGGCGGCCAGGTTGTCATGGGACAGCGATACGAACGCGTCACGCACATCTTCGCGCGGCAGGTAGCAATCCAGCAGCAAGCCTTGTGGTTGCAAAACCGGCATGTCCTTCATCGAGTGGACAGCGATGTCAATCTTACCTGACAACATGTCTTCTTCGATTTCCTTGGTGAACAGGCCCTTGCCGCCAAGCTCTTTCAGGGGCTTGTCGGCATCGATCAGGCTGCGGTCATCACCCGTGGTCTTGATCACCACGATTTCGAAAGCATCCTGTGGCAGATCGAAGGCGGCCATAAGCCGTGCGCGCGTCTCACGGGCTTGCGCCAGGGCAAGCGGCGAACCGCGGGTTCCGATCATTAAGGGGCGGGCGGGGTTGGGCAATTCGGTCGTCATAGTCATGTTCTAGCCATGTCAACTTGACTTGACAATCGACTTCCGGTTGACTCGACCTCGGCGTCAGGCAAACCCGCGCCTCACGCAACGACCCGAAGGAATTTTCGCATGTTCGACACCCCCGCAACCGGCCAGAAAAAGCTTTTGCGCAGTCTATCGGGGGAAGCGATGTCCGTGCCGCCCGTCTGGCTGATGCGGCAGGCTGGGCGTTACCTGCCCGAATATCGCGCCACCCGCGCGCAGGCGGGGGATTTCCTGTCGCTGTGCTACAATCCCGAACTGGCGGCCGAGGTCACGCTGCAACCGATCCGGCGCTACGGGTTCGATGCCGCGATTCTCTTCGCCGACATCCTGCTGATCCCCGAAGCCTTGGGCGCGGACCTGTGGTTCGTCACCGGCGAAGGGCCACGGCTTTCGACCATCACCGGTCCCGAAGGCCTGAAGCCGCTCAAGGGCAAGGATGACATCCACGACCACCTGGCCCCGGTCTATGAAACCGTGCGCATCTTGTCGAAAGAGTTGCCCAAAGAAACCACGCTGATCGGATTCGCAGGCGCCCCATGGACGGTCGCGACCTACATGATCGCCGGGCGCGGAACGCCGGATCAGGGCCCCGCCCACAAGCTGCGCGAAGGCGATCCGGAGACCTTTGGCGCGCTGATCGATCTGCTGACCGATGCCACCATCGAATATCTCGACCAGCAGGTGCAAGCCGGGGCCGAGGTTGTGAAACTGTTCGATTCATGGGCCGGGTCGCTAAAGGGCGACGCGTTCACCCAATACGCGCTGAAACCCGCCAAACGCATCATCAGCGAACTGAAATCACGCCATCCCGACCTGCCGGTCATCGCCTTCCCGCGCGAAGCGGGCGACGCCTACAAGGGCTTTGCCAAGGCCGTGGGCGCGGATGGCCTGGCGATCGATACAAAGGTCGATCCCGAATGGGCGGCGCAACATCTGCAAACAGACAGCTGTGTGCAGGGCAATCTGGATCCCAAGCACATGGTCACGGGCGGTCAGGCGCTGGTCGATGAAACCCGGCGCATTGTCGATGCGCTGAAGGGCGGGCCGCATATCTTCAACCTCGGCCACGGCATCACGCCGGATGCCGATCCGGACAATGTGCATCTGTTGCTGGAAACCATCCGGTCCTGATCTGACGGCTTATCCGAAGCCAGCAATCGCCAGGGACCCCAACGCTTTTTCGACGTTGTGTAGATGCAATGGCCCGGGGCCCCCGATGGGTGCCCCGGGCCTGTTTTCTTGCGCTTTTGCGGATCAGAAGCGGAAGTTGACCGATACCGACGCGGTCGTTGCGTCTGCTTCCAGCGTGCCCAGAGTGAAATCGTCGAAGTTGTGATACAGGAGTTCAGCGCCAAGGCTGACGTTGTCGGTCATCATGACTTCGTAGCCCAGACCGGCGAAATAGCCGTTGCTGTCGCCGACGGCAGGGTTCGACGTCTGCGCCATGGCCCAACCGGCGGTGCCGTAAATCCAGTTCCGGCCAAGATCGACGCCGGCCCGCAACCCGACGCGAGTCACGGCATCAAGGGTGGTCACACCGCCGATGTCGATGTCGGCGGTATCATACTGCAGGCCGCCGCCCACGATGAAGTCGCCAAAGTCGTAGTCGTAATAGGCGCGCAAGCCCAACAGCACCCCGTCGCCATCAAGGGCGGGGCCGCTGGTCGACACGTCGCCATAGCCGAGTTGCACACCAACGGACGGGCCGGTCCAATCGGTGCCGATGGGGGCGGCGGCCACGATGGTCACCGGTTCGACGGCGGTTTCCGTCACGCCACCCGCAAACGCGGGGACTGCCATTGCCGCGGTCAGGCCGGCGGCTACAATCAGGTTTGTTCTAATCATCTATTGAGCTCCTCGTTCGATGCTCTGGTCATTAAATTGTCAACGGCGTGCCTCTGTCGCCGTTCAACCCGCACCTATATCAAGAATGCTGCAGTTCAACTGATTCAGATCACACGAATGCGAGAGCAGGGCCCGGTATGCAGTGCCTTGCCGATGGCGCCCGCCCCCATAGGCCGGTCCTTGCTCATTCACCCGGCTTGTGCGTGAACCCGGCGACGGTTAAGCGCTTTTACCATGGAATTTCTCGACCCCGCCCGTGTCGATGTACTGGCACCCAATTTCAAGAAACGCCTTTCCGGCGTCACCTCGACCGTCGTGCGGCTGGTCCCGATACAGGCGCGCAGCCTGTCGATCGCGGCGGTCGCGCCGAACCTGCCGGCCCACGTGCCGCAAGTGGCAATGAAGAGCCTTGTGACCATGCCGCGCCGGGGTCCGTCGGGGCGGCGTGTCTGGCACGCCAGGCGCAACTCCGAAATGCTGGCGGGCATCGCCCTGAAGCGTATCCTGGGCAAGGACCTGAAGCTGCTGTTCACGTCAGCCTCGCAGCGGCACCACACCGGATATTCGAAATGGCTGATCCAGCAGATGGATCACGTGATTTCGACCTCGAAAAAGACCGCGGCCTACCTTGATCGTGCGTCCACCGTCATCCTGCACGGCATCGACACAGAGACGTTTTCACCGCCCTCTGACCGCGCGGCGTTGAAATCATCCATGGGGTTGCCGCCCGGCCCCCTGATCGGATGTTTCGGGCGCATCCGCGCACAGAAAGGCACCGGAGATTTTGTCGATGCCATGATCGAGATCCTTCCGGATTTCCCGGATGCCTGTGCCATCGTCATGGGCCGCGCAACGGATCAGCACCAGGCCTACGACCGGGGGCTGCGCGAAAAGGTTCTGGCCGCCTCGCTTGAGGAGCGGATCTTGTTCAAGCCCGAGGTGCCGGTGCACCGGATCGCGGACTGGTACCGAAGCCTGGATCTTTTCATCGCACCCCAGCGGTGGGAGGGGTTCGGCCTGACCCCGCTGGAGGCCATGGCCTGCGGTGTGCCGGTGGTGGCCACGCGCGTCGGCGCCTTCGAGGAACTGGTGGTGGACCGGTCGACCGGCACGCTGATCCCGGCGCAAGATGTGCCCGCCATGGTCGCGGCAACGCGCTACTACCTGGAAAACCCCGCCGAACGCATGTTCCAGGGCGAGGCGGCGCGCACCCATGTCGCAGCCGATTTCCGAATCGAGGGCGAGGCCGAGGCCCTCAACGCGCTCTACCGGGAACTGCTGGCGAACTGACCGGCGTCACCTAGTCCGCGATCCGGTCCATGATCCCCGCCAGCGTCACGTCCAGATCTGACAGGCCGTCGACGTCATGGGTGGTCAACACGACCTCTACCGTCTTGTAGACATTGGACCATTCGGGATGGTGGTTCAGCTTTTCGGCCTGGATCGCCACCTGTGTCATCCATCCAAAAGCCTGCGTGAAATCCCTGAACACGAAGGTCTTGGCGATGGCGTCCCGCCCGTCTTGCAGGGCCCATCCGGCCCTTGCCAGTCCCTCAAGCGCCGCGTCGCGTGCGGCCCCTTGCAGTTTGTTTGCCATTATTCCTGTTCCTCCACCTGCGCTTTTCGGAAGGGTCCATATCCGGTCAGGACCTCGATTTCATCGTCGATGGCCTCGCGTTCGGCCTCCAGGTAGCGCGCGATCGCATCGGCAAAGCCCGCGTCCCTGACCCAATGCAGGGAATGGGTCTGCACCGGCAGATAGCCGCGCGCCAGTTTGTGCGATCCCTGCGCACCTGCCTCGACCCGGCTCAGACCTTGGGCGATCGCGTAGTCGATGGCCTGATAGTAACACAATTCGAAATGCAGGCAGGCATGGTCCTCGATGCAGCCCCAGTAGCGGCCGTAAAGCACGTCGCGCCCGATGAAATTCAGCGCCCCCGCGACCGGCTGCCCGTCGCGCAGGGCCAGCACCAGCAGCATGTCATCGCGCAACGTCTTGTGCGCGGCATCGAAAAAGGCCCGCGTCAGGTAGGGTTGCCCCCATTTCCGCGCCCCTGTGTCCTGGTAGAAAACCCAGAACGCATCCCAGTGTTCGGGCTGGATCTGATCGCCGGTCAGCGCAACGATCTGACCGCCAAAGGCCTGGGCCTGCGCGCGTTCTCTGCGGATATTCTTGCGTTTGCGCGAGTTGAGCGACGCCAGGAAGGCGTTGAAATCGGCGTAGCCATGATTTTCCCAGTGGAACTGCTGACTGATGCGCCGCATCAGGCCCATCTGATCGCCGGCATGCGCCTCTGTCTCGGTGCAAAAGGTGATGTGGATCGAGCTGACCTCGTTCTCGGCGGCCAGCTGCACCGCACCCTGGACCAGGGCCGCTTGCCCGATCTCTTCAAAGCCCGGCCGCGTCAGGAGCCGCCTGCCCGTCGCGGGCGTGAAGGGCACTGCCAGCTGCAACTTGGGATAGTATTGCCCCCCGGCCCGCTCGTAGGCATGGGCCCAGTTGTGGTCAAAGATGTATTCGCCCTGACTGTGGGATTTTGCATAAAGCGGGGCTGTGGCGATGATCTGGCCATCGGCGCGGGCCACAAGGTAGCGCGGCTGCCATCCTGTCCCCACCCCGACAGATCGCGATGTTTCCAGCGCCAGCAGGAAACGATGCGTCGTGAAGGGGTCGGCCGGGCGGCCGCCATCGGCCGTTTCCGGGCAGGCGCAGGCATCCCAATCGGCGGCGTCGATCCGGGTCAGCGAGGTCAGGACCTCGATCTCGATGGGGTGGCTGCCGTCCAAAATGCGCCTCTGGCTGGTCGCGGGTATCCGCTACAGATGGGGTATACGACCGGCACGTCAATCACGGCGGTCAAACTGTCGGCGCGGGCGCCCCTTGCCCGACGCCGGGCTTACCCCTCACGCCGGGGCATGTAGCCCTCGAAGGTGATTGTATCGGCCACGCGCCGCGCCTCGGTTTCGGTCTGCGGGTTTTTGATTGTCCAGCACAGGACGGGCACGCCCAGGCCTTTCAATTCAGCCACCCTCGGGCTGCCGAGGTCTGTCCAGTCATGACTGATGAACCGGGCGCCGACCTGGCCGAAGGCCGCAATCGACCGCAGGATGGTGCACTGCTCGGGGGACACCTGCGGCCACTGCGAGGGGATGAAGCCGCAAGTGGTCAGGCCGCGCGGAATGTGGGGGGCCGCATCCTTCAGGGCGGTGACCATGTGGGGATTGAACGACATCACCGCCACCGGCCCATCATATCCGGCCAGATCGGCGGCCACGGCCTGTTCCAGGATCGGTTCCGCCGCGCCCAGGCCGCCCGACTGATCCTTTAGCTCGATCAACAGCGGCGCCTGCCCGGCCACGATGTCCAGGACCTGTGCCAGCGTCGGGATCGTATCGTCGGATCCCGTCAGCCGCACCTGCCCCAGGTCGGCGGCGTTGCGCGCACGCACCGGGCCCTGCAGCGCGGTCAGCCGGTCCAGCGTATCGTCATGGAACACCATCGCCACGCCATCGGCACTGAGCTGGACATCGATCTCGATCCCGTATCCGGCCTGCACCGCACGCCGGATGGCCGAAGGACTGTTTTCGATGATGCCCTGACCCACGTCATGCAATCCGCGATGGGCAAGCGGGGTTTCAAGGAAAATACGCGGCAACTCGGCCATGAAGGACGCTCCGGGTCAGGTCTCGATCTGGAAAATGCCTTCGACCTCGACCGCGGCACCAAAGGGCAGCGCGCCTGCGCTGACCGCGGACCGGCTATGCCGCCCGATATCGCCCAAGGCCTCGACCAGGAAATCGGACGCGCCGTTCACCACCTTGGGCTGATCCCCGTAATCAGGCGTGGAATTGACAAAGCCGGTCAGTTTCACAACCCGCTTCAGCTTGCCCAGATCGCCGCCGCAGGCCGCCTTGACCTGCGCCAGCAGGTTGATGGCGCACAGACGGGCTGCCGCAGCGCCCTCGTCTGCGGTCATGGTCTCGCCCATTCGGCCTTTGACAAGGCTGCCGATCCCGGCTTCGGTCATGGGCAGTTGGCCGGACACGAACACGAGATCGCCAGCGGTGACAAAGGGCACATAATTCGCAGCTGGCGCGGGCGGCGCGGTCAGGACCACCCCCATCTCGGCCAAGCGCGCGTCGATTTCTCCGGCCATCTTTCGGCCTCCTGTCATGGTTGGATTTCGGCCAGAGGCTAGCGGGCGGCGCGACAAAGGGAAAGAGGCGCAGCGGCCCGCCGTCAACTTTCGCGGAAGGCACGGTTGAAATAGGCCGTCAGCGGTTCCAAGAGATAACTCAAAGGGGTGCGGTCATCGGTTCTGATGAAGGCTTCGACCGGCATGCCGGGGACAAGCACCCGGTCTTCGAGGCGGGCGATTTCCCCTTCCTGAAGCACGATTTCCGCGCGGTAGAAACTGGCGCCGCTGGCGTCGTCGGTGAAGGCATCCGCAGACACCTGGCTGACCTGACCGATCAGTTCGGGCACCTCGCGCTGATCGAACGCGGGAAAGCGCAAGGACACTTCCTGACCGACAAAGACCTGGTCGACATTGATCGATTGCACCTGCGCGGTGATGATCAGCGGGCGGTCTTCGGGCACCAGGTAGGCAACCGGATCGGCGGCGCGCACCACCGATTGCGGCCCAAAGACCTGCAGGCCGATGATCCGCCCGGCAACGGGCGCGCGCAGATCCAGATCGGCCATCTGGCGGGCCATGTCATCGGAACGCTCGCGCAGTTCCTCTTCCGCGATGCGGATCTCCCTAAGTTCACCGATGGCTTCCTCGCGGCGGGTATTCCGCACCTGGAGGATCGCCAGTTCGGTCTCGATCACCCGTTCGGCGGCTTCGGCCCTGCGCGCCTCCAGTTCCCCCAGCGATCCTTGCAGTTGCGCCGCGTCGCGTTGCAGCCGAAGGATCGGGTCGGACTGGATCAGGCCACGATCCAGAAGGCCCTGCTGACGCACCAGGTCAGCCTCGACCAGCGCCAGTTGCGTGCGCAACGCGACCTCCTGGGCTTCGATCGCCGCGACCTGGGCTTCGATCTGGGTCACGCGGCCGCCCAATTGCTCGATCTCCTGGGCGATGCTTTCGGCGCGGGCGGCAAACAGGTTTTCCTGCCCCCGCAAGAGATCCGAAAGTTCCGCGTTCGTCGCCGATGCCTGCATCAGGGCATCGCTGAACACCACGACATCCGATCCGTCGCGTTCCGCCTCCAGCCGGGCGCGGCGCACGCGCAGTTCGAACAGGCGGCCCTCGGCCACCGTCCGTTCGGTCGCAAGCCGTTCGGGCGCCAAGCGTATCACGACCTGCCCCTGCGCGACACGGTCGCCTTCATCGACCAGCAGTTCGGACACAACGCCGCCTTCGGGATGCTGGATCGCCTGGCGGTTGCGATCGACCTCGATCCGGCCCGACGCCACGACCGCGCCGGCGATCTGGCTGGTCACGGCCCAACCGCCAAACCCCACCAGCAGCGTGATCATCGCCGCCAGCCCCAGCAACAGGGGGCCCCGCAGCGACCAGGCCTGCGCCGGATTGCCCCGCCGGCTCATTGCACGCCACCGGGTGCCGCGCGCGCGGTCTTCAGGTCGGCGTAGTTGGCCAGTGTTTTCTTCAGGACCTCGGCCGTTGGCCCGAACATCGTCGGGACACCGCCCTGCAACACCAGCAGACGGTCACATTCGCGGATCGCGCTTGGCCTGTGCGCCATGATCAGGACCGCGCGGCCTTCGCCCTTGATGTGCTGGATGGCCCGGTTCAGCGCGGCAGACCCATCGTTGTCGAGCGCCGAATTCGGTTCGTCCAGCACCAGCAGCACCGGATCGCCGTAAAGCGCGCGGGCCAGGCCAATGCGCTGGATCTGCCCGCCCGACAGCCGTGCGCCCAGGCTGGACACCCGCGTGTCATAGCCGCGCGGCAGATCCAGTATCATCTCGTGGGCCGCCGCCGCCTGTGCGGCACGCACCACGCGGGCGGTATCCACCTTGGGCGACAGGCGCGCGATGTTTTCGGCAATGGTGCCGTCGAACATGCTGACCGATTGCGGCAGGTAGCCGATATAGCCGCCCAGCGCATCGCTGTCGTATTGATCGAGCGTCGCGCCATCCAGTCGGATCTGCCCGGCTGCCGGCAGCCAGATCGACATGATCGCCCGCGCCAGGGTCGACTTGCCCGACCCCGACGGGCCGATCACCCCCACGGCCTGCCCCGGTTCGACCCGAAGGTTCACACCGCGCAGCGTCGGCACCCGCGATCCGGGCGGGGTGACGGTCAATTGGCTGATCTCGAGCCGGGCCTTGGGGCGGGGCAGCGGCATACGCGCCGGCACCTCGGGTTCGCTGGCCAGCAAGGCGCGCAAATTGCGCCAGCTCTGGCTGGCCTCGGCGATCGTGCCCCACTGCCCGATCGTCAACTCGATCGGCGCCAGCGCGCGCCCCAACAGGATCGACGCCGCGATCATGGCGCCGGCGCGCATTTCGCCCTGCAGCACGAGATAGGCCCCAAGCCCAAGGATCGCGGATTGCAAGAACAGGCGAAAGGTCCGGGTCATGGTGCTGAACCCGCCCACACGGTCCGAGGCGACCATCGCTTCGCCAAGGGCCACGCCGCGCTGACGGTGCCAGCGTTCGAACGCGGCGCCCTGCATCCCCAGGCTGCGGATCAGTTCGGCCTCGGCCTGCATCTCGCCGGCCATGCGCTCGGCCGATTGCGCCGCTGCGGCCGCCTCGGAAATCGGGCTGCGCGACAGGCGCTGATTCGCAAGCGTGATCAGGATCAGAACCAGGCCGCCACCGACCGCCATCCAGCCAAGCCATGGATGGAAAATGAAGATTGCCCCGATGAACAACGGCGTCCACGGCAGATCGAAAAGCGCGAGGAACACGGGGGATGCGGTCAGTTTCTGCACATTCGCCAGGTCCCGCAGCCCGCTTTGCGGTTGCCCGGTGGTCTGCGCGTTGGACAACGAGGCGCGGAACACGCGCCTGTCGAAGGCGTCTTGCAGCCGCGCCCCGTAGCGGGACGCGATCCGGGCGCGCACGTAGTCATGAATGCCCATCATCAGGAACAAGAAGGCAACCAGCGCGGTCAGCGCGATCAGCGTTTCCTCGGACCCTGAACCAAGAACGCGTTCGTAGACCTGCAGCATGTAAAGCGGCCCGGTCAGCATGAGGGCGTTCACGATCATGCTGAAACCCGCGATGACCCACAAGATCCAAGCGCTCCGACGCCGGAATGCCACCAGCTCGTCCGGTCTTGCCTGATTTCTGCGCGTCATCTCGGTATGTGCCCTCCGATCGGGCGGTCGACCCGGGCAGGTCTTGACTCTATATTGCCACACCACGTCTAACAAACGTAATACCACTCTGCAGGGATACCGCCAGATGCCTTTCAATTTGATTTCATTGTTCTAGGTATTTCCGCTCATTGTTTTTTTGTATTCAGGGAAGCTGCCAGTGCCCCGTTCCTTTCTCGACCGCTCCCTCCGCGCAATCGGTGCCCTGACGGCTTTGGCCGCGCTGACGGCATGCGGGCCCGCGCCCATGCCGCCGGGTGACACGGTCGCTGATCGGGGCGAAGTGCAGAACCGCGCCTTTCACCAGTTCAACGTCGGCCTCGATCGCGTCATCGTCGGCCCGGCGTCGCGCGGCTATGGAACGGCCGTGCCGCAACCTGTGCGCCGCGGGGTCAGCAACTTTGCCGCGAATCTCAGCCAGCCCTCGTATGTGCTGAACAATCTGCTGCAGTTCCGCATCGGCCAGGCCGCGCAGAACACCACGCGTTTCTTGATCAATTCCACCATCGGCCTGGGCGGCATTCTTGATCCCGCGACGGCCATGGGCGTCCCGGCACTGCAAACAGGTTTTGGCGAAACGCTCCATATCTACGGCGTGCCCGAGGGGGATTTCGTGATGCTGCCGGTCTTCGGGCCATCGACCGGCCGCGATACGGTCGGCCTGATCGTGGATATCGCGAGCAATCCGGTGCGCGTGGTCCTGCCACAACCCGAAAGCCAGTATGTCTTTGGCGCCGAAGTGCTGGACCGGTTCGGTGACCGCTACGAGTTGAGCGACACCATCGACAGCATCTACTTCGAAAGTGCCGATGGTTACGCGCAGTTGCGCTCGCTTTACCTGCAGAACCGCCGGTTCGAACTGGGCGGCGGATCTACGCTCATCTACTCGGATCCCTACGCGGATCCTGCCGCCAGTGACGCTGCGGCGACCGATTCCGGATTTGCAGATCCTTACGCAGGCCCCTATTTTGATCCCTATGCACAATAAGATCCGCCTCCCCCGCCGAACCCTTCTGGCCACCTTTGGTGCGGCCCTAGCCGTGCCGATGCTGCCGGGCCGTGGCCTTGCGGTGACCGAATCCGCGGCGACCGGCCTGGTGACGCAGGTGACGGACGAGATCACGCGCATCATCAATTCGGGCCAGACCGAAAGCGGGATGATCAATGATTTCGAACGGCTGATGGGTCGCTACGCAGACCTGCCGACGATTTCGCAATCGGTTCTCGGACCGCCGGCGCGGTCCGCAACACAGGCGCAGCTTCGCGATTTCAGCCGGGCCTTTCAGGGGTATATGGCGCGCAAATACGGCCGCCGTTTCCGGGAATTCATCGGTGGCAACGTCACCGTGACGGGCGCGCAGGATCTTGATCGGTTCGTCGAGGTCGTGTCCCGCGTGGACATGCGCGGCTCGGCGCCCTTCGAGGTCCGCTTCCGGGTCTGGGACCGGTCGGGCAGCCCCTTGTTCATCGACATGCTGATCGAAGGCGTGTCGCTGGTCATCTCCGAACGCTCGGAAATCGGTGCGCTGCTGGAACAGAACGGCGGCAGCATCGACCGGCTGACACAGGCGCTTCAGCGCGTCGGCTAGGCCATCCCATCCGGGCCTGGTATCCAGGGCGACAACCGTTTGATCCTCACCATGCAACCGATGGGCGCGCATAAATGACCGCCCGGCGCATCTGCAGCACGCATTCCGTGCCGCATCATCCTTGGATTTACGGGCGGGTCTTTTCCCCATGACACCATGAAAAAGGGGCACCCAAGCGGGTGCCCCTTTTCTGTTCTTGCTGTCCGGCCCCAGTGAGCGAGGTCACCGGGGTCGGGTCAGTATCGCTTGATCAGCCCTTGGTGAACTCGGGGTAGGCTTCCATGCCCATCTCCGAAACGTCCAGCCCGGCCAGTTCCGCCTCTTCGCTGACACGGATACCCATGGCTGCCTTGAGGATGAACCAGACGATCAGCGACGCGACGAAGGTGAACACACCGTAGGCCACGATGCCGGTCAGCTGCGTGGTGAGGCTTGCATCACCGTTGTAGAACACAACTGCGATGGTGCCCCAGATCCCTGCGAACAGGTGAACCGGAATGGCGCCGACCACGTCGTCGATCTTGAGCTTGTCGAGCAGCGGCACGGTGAAGACCACGATCACACCGCCGATGGCACCGATCCAGAGCGCACCGAACAGGGTCGGGGCCAGGGGCTCGGCAGTGATCGACACGAGACCGGCCAGGGCACCGTTCAGCACCATGGTGAGGTCCGGCTTGCCATAGACGACTTGCGTCAGGATCAGCGCCGTCACGGCACCGGCCGCTGCGGCCATGTTGGTGTTGGCGAAGATACGCGACACGTCGGATACGTCACCCACGGTTCCCATGGCCAGCTGCGAGCCGCCATTGAAGCCGAACCAACCCAGCCACAGGATGAACGTACCAAGCGTGGCGAGTGCCAGGTTGGAACCGGGCATCGGGTTGACCTTGCCGTCCTTGTACTTGCCCAGGCGCGGGCCAAGCACGATGGCACCGGCCAGAGCGGCCCAGCCACCCACGGAGTGCACCACGGTCGAGCCGGCGAAGTCGGAGAAGCCCATTTCGGACAACCAGCCGCCGCCCCACTGCCAGGACCCGGAGATCGGGTACAGGAAGCCGGTCAGGACGATCACGAAGATCAGGAACGGCCACAGTTTGATGCGCTCTGCCAGAGCACCGGAAACGATGGACGCGGTTGCGGCAACGAACACCAGCTGGAAGAAGAAGTCGGACCCAACCGAGGCATAATCCAGAGCGGCATCCGCAGCGGCCACACCGACGGGATCCAACTGGGTCACGACGAAGAAGCTGCCGACGTAGCCGTTGAAGTCACCGGGATACATCAGGTTGAAGCCGACCAGCCAGTACATGATCGCGGCAAACGAGTAGAGCGCGATGTTCTTGGTCATCTGCATCGTGACGTTCTTGGAACGGACAAGACCGCCTTCGAGCATCGCAAAGCCTGCGGCCATGAAGAAAACGAGGAACCCGGCCATGCAGAACAGCAGGGTTGTCATGATATAGGGGCCGATCTCGTCGA
>CAYWTM010000025.1:0-34427 GCA_964460185.1 uncultured Roseicyclus sp.
GTCGCGGCGCTCGAAGGTGCCGCTGGAACCCGGCATGATCCTGTCGAACGAGCCAGGCTATTACCGCGAAGGGGCGTTCGGCATCCGCATCGAGAACCTCGTGGTGGTGGCGGAGGCCGGGCCGATTCCCGGCGATGATGCGCGCAACCTGTTGTGTTTCGACACGCTGACCTATGCGCCCATCGACACGCGCCTTATCATGGCGGATATGCTGAGCGGGGCCGAACGGGATTGGCTCAACGGGTATCACGGCGAGGTTCTGGCCCTTCTCGGCCCGGAACTGGACAGCGACACCGCCGCCTGGCTCACGCGCGCGTGCGCGCCGATCTAACACACGCCTGTCACATGTGCTTGGCATGGGTCATGTCACGCATCTAAAAAGAGACGAACGCAAGGAGAGACGATCGATGGCAGACCACATCAAGATCCGCAAAGCGACCGGAACATGGGTCGTGCGCGCGGGCGGCGCTGTTCTTGCCGAAAGCAGCAATGCGCTGGAATTGAGCGAGGGCGACTACACGCCGGTGATTTATTTTCCGCAGGCCGATATCGCAATGGCCTTCCTGGAAAAGACCGAAAGCTCCACCCGCTGCCCCTACAAGGGCACGGCCAGTTACTTCACCTTGTCGACCGCCGACGGGGACATCCCGGATGCCGCGTGGAGCTACGAGGACCCGATGGAGGGCGTTGCCCGGATCAAGGACCACATCGCATTCTACGCCGACCGGGTATCTGTCGAGCAGCTTTGATCGCACGCCCGGCCGGGCCACAGCCCGTTTTCAGCTGTGTTCCTCGGCCGCCGTCGCGGCCAAGGCCCGGTTATAGGCCTTGAGCGCATCCACATGGAACAGCGCCCCTTCGAGCGCGGGCGGCCCATCGCCCGGCGCAAGCTGCACCACGGGAACGAAATCGAGCCCCGTGCGCTCGAAGATCGGCAAGGCCCGCTCGAGCGTGGCGTTGCTCTCGGTGAATATCCCCTGCTCGATCAGCGTCAGCAGCCGTTCTTCGGGGGCCGCGTTTTCATGGCCCATCGGACGCATCACCTTGCCCACACGGAACATCGCCAAGAGATAGGACTGCGGACCCGCTGCAAGGTGAATGTTGCGCCGCTCCAGCTGGGTCAGGAAAAAGGACCTGTGCACCAGCCGTGAGGCCAGGGCCGTCGACAGCGACACCGCCACCATCACCGCAAGCCCCGTCTGCCAGTCGCCCGTCAATTCGAACACGATCAGGGTGGTAGAAATCGGCGCCCCCAGAACGGCCGCCGCCACGGCCCCCATGCCGGCCAGCGCATACAGCGATTCAGACCCCGAGACATTGGGGAAGATCGCGGTTGCCACCAGCCCGTAGGCCAGCCCCGTCAGTGCCCCGATCATCAGCGAGGGCGAAAACACCCCGCCCCCCATGCGGCCCCCGATCGTGATGCCGGCGGCCACGACCTTGATGATCGTGAACACGATGGCCTCGTGCAGCAGCAATTGCCCGGTCAGGGCCGCCGTCGTGGTCTCGTAGCCGACCCCGATGATATGCGGGAAATAGATGGCGATGGCCCCCAGAAGAAACCCTGCAATCGCAGGCCGCAACCACCTGGGAATCCCGGTCGCGTTTTGCAATCGCGTGCCCATGTCATCGGCCCAGAAGGTGCCCCGCATGAAGGCCACCGCCACCAGACCTGACACCAGACCGAGGATCAGGAAGGCCGGTAGTTCGACATAGAATTCAAGCGCACTGTCGCCGCCAAGGGTGAATTCGGTCACATCGCCAAACGCCAGCCGGTTGATCACCGTTCCCGCGGCCGAGGCGATCACGATCGGGGCAAAGGCATGCACCGCGAAATGGCGCAGCACGACCTCCAGCGCGAACAGCGCCCCCGCGATCGGTGCGTTGAAGCTGGCCGACACCGCCGCCGCGACAGCACAACCCAAAAGATCGCGGCCCGTGATGCCGTCGGCCTTGATCCAGCGGGACACGCGGGTGGAAATCACGGCCGCAAGGTGAACCACCGGCCCCTCCCTGCCCGAGGATCCGCCCGATCCCAGGGTGATCATCGAAGCCACGGCCGAGGCAAGACCCGCGCGTTCCTCCACCCGTCCATCGGCCAGCGCGGCGCCCTCGATCACATCGGCCACCGACCGCACACGCCCGTCCGGGGTGAACCAATGCAAGATGAACCCCACAACCAGGCCGCCACAGACCGGGATGATCAAGATCACCCACCACGGCAGGCCCTGCGCGAAGGAATGCAGCATCCGCACGTCGTCGACACCGTAAAGCGTATGTTGAAGCCAGTTGATTCCGGCACGAAAGAAGAGCGCCGCAAAGCCCGCTGCAATCCCGACGATCAGGGCAATGAACCAGAACTGGATCTGGCTCGGGCCTTTCTGGCGCAACACCTTCCAGCCGTTCCGGCACGCCGAGACGACGTCTCGCACCTGGTCCTGGATAAAGCTGCGTCCGCTCTCGGCCACAGGTCCCGCCTTTCACGAAGCCTTGCCGCCCGATCGCCTCAAGGCGCGCTTGGTCCTGATCTCGGCCCGGGCATGGAGCAAGCTGTAAATGACACAACCCCCCAAGAAAACCCCGACCGGCATCACGATGGCCATGATTATGGACACGCGGATGAAAGCATTCGTGAACGCCCCGGACCGCAGCCTGACGGGCCGGCCGGCCAGCCGCTCGCCGCCCTGTGCTGCAGGCCGCCCTCCACGGGCCGCACCCGAACCGGGGACAGCGGGAAACCCCGCCCATCTTTATCCCTCAAATATGGCCGCCGGAGGCGCGTCCGCCCTCCCGCACCGCGCCGACATCACCCGCAATCGCGCACCGCCAACCCTATCGCCGCACCGAAGGCGCGCGGGGCGACGACGACGTCGGCGCACGCCCGGCCTGACGGATCAGCGACGCCCGTCAAGCAAGGCGCGCGCCGCATCGCGGGCCGCGTCGGTCACGGTGTCGCCGGACAACATCCGCGCAACCTCGTCGATGCGGTCGCCCGGCGCCAATGGAACCACCCGGCTGAAGGTCACGCCCGCCTCGACATGTTTCGCCACACGCCAATGATACCCGCCAAGTGCCGCCACCTGGGGCGAATGGGTGACCACCAGAACCTGACCACCCTCGGCCAGGGCCGACAGCCTGCGCCCGACCGCATCGGCGGTCGCTCCGCCCACCCCACGGTCGATCTCGTCGAAGATCATTGTCAGACCCCTGGCCTCTGCGGTCAGACACACTTTCAGCGCCAGCAAGAACCGCGACAATTCCCCGCCCGAAGCGATCCGGTTCAACGGACCAGCCGGCGCACCGGGATTGGTGGCAACGGTGAAGGTCACGGCATCCGTGCCATCAGGGCCGGGGGCGGCATCCGAAATCTCGGTTCGGAAAACCGCGCGCTCCATCTTCAGCGGGGCAAGTTCCGCCGCCATCGCCGCATCCAGTCGCCCTGCCGCCTCGCGTCGGGCCGCGCTCAGGGCATCCGAAGCCGCCGCGAAGGCGGCCCCGGCAGCGGCAGAGGCCGCCTCGAGATCCGCGATCTCGCCCGCGCCCCCGTCCAGCGTGGCCAACCGGCCGCGCAGATCATCGGCAAGACCGGCCAGATCATCAGGAAGAACGCCGTGCTTGCGCGCCAGGCCGCGCAAGGCGAACAATCGATCCTCGGTCTCTTCCAGCTCCGAGGGATTGAAACTCAACGCGTCGGCGAACCGTTCGACACCTTCCAGGGCCTCCGACAATTCCACGGTCGCGCGTTCCAGTGCCGCCAGCGGCTCATCCAGCCCCCCCTCGGCCTTGTCGGTCACGCTTTCCAACCAGCGCCGCGCATCGCCCATGGCGCCTTCCGCCCCGTCCAGCCCAAGCGCCGCCATGGCGCGCGCCACATCTTCGCGCATCCGTTCGGCGGCCTGCATCAGGCGGCGGCGCGCATCCAGCGTGTCTTCCTCGCCGGGTTGCGGGTCCAGCTTGTCGAGTTCGGCCACAGCGTGGCGCAGAAACTCTTCCTCTTCGCGCATCGCGGCCAGGCGCGCCTCTGCCTCTTCCAGCGCACGGGCCGCGACCCGGCGGGCAGCCCAGGCACCGCGGACAGAGGCCACCTGATCGGCAAGACCACCGAAATCGTCCAGCATCGCCCGGTGCTGGCGTGGATCGAGCAGGCCCTTGTCATCTTGCTGGCCATGCAGCTCGACCAGCACATCCGACAAGGCGCGCAAGACCTCGCCGCTGGCACGGCGGTCATTGACCCAGGCCGTCTTGCGTCCTTCGGGCGTGTTCACACGGCGCAAGATCAACTCGTCGGCGACGGGGAAACCCGCATCTTCCAGAACAGCGCGCGCGGGATGACCTTCGGACAGGTCAAAGGCCGCAACGACCTCGCCCTGATCGGCGCCTGCGCGCACCAGATCCGCACGCCCCCGCCAGCCCAGAACAAACCCCAACGCATCCAGCAAGATCGATTTCCCGGCCCCGGTCTCGCCGGTCAACACGTTGAGACCCGGCTGAAACGCAAGCTCCAGCCGGTCGATGATCAGCATGTCGCGGATATCGAGATGTCGCAGCATTATGGATTGATGAACCCTATCGACCCCGGACGGTCAAGGAAGAACAAGCAGGTGTCAGAGCCACTCGCCCCGGACGGTCTGCCGCCACACATCGCGCAACCATCCCTCACCGGCGGCTTCGGGCGACAGGTTCTGGCCCGTCAACGTGCGGAAGGCGTCGTCGTAAAACGGGGACGACTGGAAGTTGTAGCCCAGAATGGCGCCCGCGGTTTGCGCCTCATCGGTCAGGCCAAGCGCCAGGTAAGCCTCCACCAGGCGCAGCAGGGCCTCGGGTGTTTGCGAGGTGGTCTGGAATTCCTCGACCACGACGCGGAACCGGTTGATGGCGGCGGTGTAGTGTTCGCGGCGCAGGTAATAGCGGCCGATTTCCATTTCCTTGCCGGCCAGGTGGTCGAAGGCCAGGTCAAAGCGCAAGATCGCGTCCTGGGCGTATTCGCTGTCGGGGTAGCGTTCGATCACCTCGCGCAGCGCCTGCAACGCCTGAAAGGTCACGCCCTGGTCGCGGCCGACCTCGTCGATCTGGTCGTAGTAGCTGAGCGCCATGAGATACTGGGCATAGGCCGCGTCTTCCTGGCCGGGATAGAAATCGAGGTAGCGCTGCGCGGCGATGCGGGCGTTCTCGTAATCCTCGTCCTCGTGATAGGCGAAGGCCGCCATGATCAGCCCACGGCTTGCCCATTCCGAATAAGGGTAAAGGCGTTCAATCTCGATAAACAGGGCAGCCGCGTCATCGGGATCGCCGATTTCAAGTTCACGCTCGGCCTGTTCAAAGATGATCTGCGGATCCAGTTCTTCGAGCGGAACGGTGTTGTTTCTGCTTGCAAAAAGGCCGCCGCCGCCGCCGCCACCGCAGGCCGACAACACTGTGATCAGCACCATGGCCGTGCCGACCTTCAGCTTCCGGTTAATCGCGCGGCTGTTGGCGTGCATCGCTGGTGTCCCTAAGTCCTGTCGTCCCAAGCGGTGTACACCGCGTCTTCCAGAGGCGGTCTATCATATAAATTTCGGGTGCAAAACGCCTGAAATCGCGCTGTGTGTCAGGTTGACACCGGACGTGATCCAATAGCCGCGATCAGGCCACATGCGCCAGATCGGCACGCCCCACCCCGATACCGGGCAAGCGCGCGGCCTGGGCATCGGTGCATTCAACAAAGCGGAATGCGTTCGGGTCGGAATACAGCGCGCGCAGCAGTTGATTGGTCAGCATGTGACCGGCGCGCACCCCCGTGTAGCGCCCCAGGATCGGCGCGCCTGCCAAGGCCAGGTCGCCCAGCGCATCCAGCATCTTGTGGCGAACGGCCTCATCGGCGTGACGCAGGCCGCCGGGGCTGAGCACGGTATCTCCATCCACAACGACCGCGTTGTCATAAGTTCCGCCAAGTGCCAGGCCGGCTGCATGCATCGCATCGACATCCGCCTTGCGGCAAAAGGTGCGGCTGTCGCACAGCTCGCGCACGAACCGCCCGTTGGCAAGGTTCGCCACGCGACGCTGGCGTCCGATGGCGGCATCGGCAAAATCAATCGTGAAATCCATCTCCAGCCCTGCGGCAGGGGACAGGCGCGCTTCGGCCTCGCCATCGCGGACCACGACATCTTTCAGGACTTCGATCGCGCGGATTGCCGCGGTCTGTTTCTGTATTCCCGCGGCCAGGAAGGCCCGCACAAACGGGGCGGCAGACCCGTCAAGGATGGGAAGTTCGGGACCGTCCACCTCGATCAGGGCATTGTGAATGCCACAGCCCGCAAGCGCGGCCATCACATGTTCCACCGTCGACACTTCGCTGCCGCCATCACCCTGAAGCTTGGTGCAAAGCCTGCTCATCGGGACAGCATCGAAACGGGCCGGGATCATCGCCGACCCGGGCAGATCGGACCGCTGGAACCAGATGCCCAGATGCGCGGCCTGAGGACGCACGACCATACGCACAAGTCGACCGGTGTGGAGCCCCACACCCGTGAAATTGACCGATGTCCGTAACGTTGCCTGCATCATCATCTCGCTGTCGTCCGCATCGTTTTGCCCACCATCGCCGGCTCGCGCGATCGGGACGTTCGCACGGCCCACCTTTCCGGTGATCTGGAGATAGCGGTCGCCGGGTAAAGGAACAATTCAACCTTTATGACTCGTTGCAACAAAGCGGGGGGCGATCGGCGAAACTTTGCCTAGGTGGTCAAATCCCAACGCCAAGTATCTGTTTTAAATAAAAAAAGGGCCAGCGCCTGGCTGGCCCTTGTGTCAGTTTTGTGACCGGTATCAGTTCGCCTGCCGGCGCAGGAAAGCCGGAATTTCGATGCGTTCCTGTTCAGGATCGACCACGCCATCGTCACCGCCGTCCATCGGGGCCGGCGCAGCGACCATGCGGCGCTGACCCGTTGCCGTCACCGGCGGCTGGCGACGTTCGGGCGCAGCCTGCGCCGCCTCTTCGCCATGCCCCGTCATGCGGTTGATCAGGGAATTGATGCCGAACCGCGACTTTGCGTGTGCATCCTGGGGGGTCTGCCGTTCACCCGCCGATGGCTGGAATCCGGTGTCGCGAGGCGTGTCTTTCTGGATCGCCGCGCGCAGGCGGGCCAAGGCCTCGGGGGTGGGGTGTCCGGCTGCGGCCGGTTTGGGAGCCACGAATTCCGGCTCGGCCTCGGCGGCGGTCAGAACCACCGGCTGAGGGGCGACGGCCGGACGATACGCGGGCGGAGGCACATCGCCGTCATCGGTGTGATCGTCTTCGACCGCATCCATGCCGAGACCGGCGAACAGGGACGGCTCCGGTGCGGCCTCTGCCGCGACGTGGGGTTCATACTGGGCAGCGGCTTCTTCCGGCTCGACCGCTTCGGGGGCGGCCTCGGGCTGGCGGCTTGCCACGGCCGCGGCGGCATAGGTGCTGCGCGGTGCCGCCACTGCCTGGTTGAATTCGCTGACATCGATCCCGGTGGCGACAACGCTCACGCGCATCTTGCCTTCCATCGAGGTATCGAGGGTCGACCCGACGATGATGTTCGCGTCCGGGTCCACTTCCTCGCGGATGCGGTTGGCCGCTTCGTCCAGTTCGAACAAGGTCAGGTCGTAGCCGCCGGTGACGTTGATCAGGACACCCCGGGCGCCTTTCAGGCTGATCTCGTCCAGCAGCGGGTTGGCGATGGCCTTCTCTGCGGCCTGCAGCGCGCGGCTGTCGCCCTCGGCTTCGCCGGTTCCCATCATGGCCTTGCCCATCTCGTTCATCACGGCGCGAACGTCCGCGAAGTCGAGGTTGATCAGGCCCGGCCGCACCATCAGGTCCGTCACGCCCTTGACACCTTGGTACAGAACGTCATCGGCCATTGCGAAGGCTTCGGTGAAGGTGGTCTTTTCGTTGGCCAGCCGGAACAGGTTCTGGTTGGGAATGATGATCAGCGTATCGACAACCTTTTGAAGGGCTTCGATCCCCTCATCGGCCTGGCGCATCCGCTTGGAGCCTTCGAACTGGAACGGCTTGGTGACAACACCGACGGTGAGCACACCCAGCTCCCGCGCGGCCTGTGCGATGATCGGTGCGGCCCCGGTGCCGGTGCCTCCACCCATGCCGGCGGTGATGAAGGCCATGTGCGCACCGGCAAGGTGATCGACGATCTCTTCGATGCTTTCCTCTGCGGCGGACGCGCCGACAGCGGGACGGGCCCCAGCGCCCAACCCTTCGGTGACGCGCGCGCCCATCTGGATCTTGGCACTTGCCTTGGACTGCGCCAGGGCCTGTGCATCGGTATTCGCGGTGACGAACTCGCAGCCATCAAGCTCCTGTTCGATCATGTTGTTGACCGCGTTGCCGCCTGCCCCGCCCACACCGAAAACAGTGATGCGCGGCTTCAGGTCCGGCTGCGCGTTGGGCATCATAAGATTGAGTGTCATAGCTCTGTCCGCCTGTGTGCTGGTCTGCGCCCCGATCTTCCGGCCGGGTTCGGATATGCCTCGTTTGCACGCAGACTACCGTGTTCCTGAGGGCGCGTCACGCAAAAACAAGGCGAAATCAGCAAAATATGGGGCAAAAATCAGGCCCACACGCGGGATTTCGCCGATTTGCCCAGATGTGGCGGTTCATGACGGCAGGCGCACGAATGGCACCGGGGCCGACAGGCCGCCGCGCGGGGGGCTGCTGGTGTGCAAGATGGCGCTGCTCTGCCTCCATCCCTGCCGGTTTCCGGCGTGTCACGATCGTAGCAAATTCCCTGTCATGCGTCACCCACGACCCCGGTGCGGGCGATCTGTGCTGCTACCAGTTTTCGCGGAACCACTTGACCGCACGCTTCAGGCTTCGGGCCGGGTACCGATCGGAGGGAGTTTCGAAATCCCACCACTCGTCCTGCGGATAGGCGGCAAACAGCGCAAGACCGACACAGGCCGAAAAGGCCGGCCCGCAGGTCGATTGCGGCAAGCCCTGCACCCGCAAGGGCCGCCCGAGACGCACCTGGTTGCCCAGGATGCGGCTGGCCAGCCCGTCAAGCCCGGGGATCTGGCTGGCGCCGCCGGTCAGGACGATGCGCTGCGAGGGCAGATGTTCGAACCCCGCCGCATCCAGACGCGTGCGCACCTCTTCGAGGATTTCCTCGACGCGCGGGCGCATGACACCGATCAGCTCGGCACGCGTGGCTGTCCGCCGATCATGGTGCCAATCGCCGGTATCGCCCTCGAGTTCGATGATCTCCCGGTCGTCCATCCCGGTCGCGATCACCCCGCCGAAACGGGTCTTGATCCGTTCGGCATGGGACATGGGGATCTGCAGGCCCTGGCTGATGTCCGACGTGACGTGATCGCCCCCCATCCGAACGGTATCGGCGTAGATCATGTGTTTCTTGATGAAGATCGACAGGCTGGTCGCGCCGCCGCCCATGTCGATACAGGCCGCCCCCAGTTCCTGTTCGTCTTCGACCAGGCTGGACACCCCCGCCACATATCCGGCAGAGGCCAGACCGGCGAGTTCCAGATCACAACGCTTGATGCAATGCAGCAGCGTTTCGATCGCGCCCGCGTCGATCGTCAGAAGATGCAGATCGACGGACAATCGGTTGCCCACATGGCCGCGCGGGTCGGACAGGCCAGTGCGATTGTCGAGCGAGAAATTCACCGGCTGCGCATGGAGGATTTCCCGCCCACGGCCCAGGTCCGGCACGTCACAGGCCGCCAGCACATTGCCGACATCGGCGTCGGTGACGGTCCCCGCGGTCAGCGACACCTCTCCGTCAAGGCCGTAGCTGCGCGGCCGCGCGCCCGCCAATGAGACGATGACGTGGTCCACCCGCGTCTGCGCCATTTTCTGAGCGGCCTGCACCGCTGTTCGAATGGCGCGCTCGGTTTCCTGGCAGGTGTCGATCTCGCCGAATTTCAGGCCGCGCGACCGGGTTGTCGCCGCCCCGATCACCCGGAAGCTCGATTGCCCCGCCATCGATCCGATCCCCTCGGCGGGAACAAAGTCCTGCTTTTGATCGAAACGCAGGACAAGGCAGGAAATCTTGTGCGTGCCGATGTCCAGAACGGCCATGACGCCACGGCGCATGGCCTCCTGGCGTTTGGCCCGCATCGCGCGCTGCGATTGATATAGCATACTCATCCGCTTTGCTCTCCGGTCAGAGGGTCCAGTTCCAGCGCGCGCATCCGGCGAAGATCTTCCATCGCGGCATCGCTGAGTTGTACGGTCAGCCTGTCGGGGTTGCGCAGGTCGATGCGCACCACGTCCCGGCTCAGAATTTCTGCGACGTCCTGAAGCGCCAGCGTCCGGTCCAGCGCCTGAACAGCCCCCTGTTCCGGCAGCAAGATGCGGCGCCCGTCGGTCAACACCACGTCCCAACGGCGGTCGCCCATCCGCACCAGCCCGCGCAGCAAATCCCCCAAGGGCGATGCTGCGGCATGGATGCGAAGCGCCTCGTCCACAACCCGGTCCGCACCCTCCCCGGCCACGGCGGGCAGCGGGCGTTCGAGAGGGCGTTCATCAAGGCCGGCAACGAAATGCCCCTCGGCGTCGATCAGCACGGCGCCGTCGCGGGTCTGCCAGATCAGGGCCGGCACGCGTTCCACGACCCTTACCGCCAGATAGCCGCCCGACTGGATCCGCAGATCAGCGGTCTGCACGGCCGGAAGCGCCTCGATCCGGGCACGCAATGCGTCCAGGTCGAGGTCGAAAGAGCTGATCGGCAGATCAAGGGACACCGCGCCCCGGATCTGGGCGGTGACGGCGGGGCTGGCGCCATCGACGCCCATCAGGTTCACGCGGAATTCCGGCCGATCCTCGATCTCGCGCCGGACCTCCTGGACGTGTTCCCAGATCGCGGTCCGCTGTTGTTCATCCCCGAGATACAGGGCAAGGGCCATGACCACGGCAAGGCTTGGCAGCCCGATACGCAGGAACCGGCGATAAATCGGTGTCAGCCACATCCGTTGGGCCCGGTAGGACCAGATCGAAGGCGCGGGATCACGGGCGGGTTCCGCCACCGGGCCCCGGCGGGCAATCAACGGTCGCATGATGCGTCCTCCACAAGCCAGCGGCACAGCGCGCCGAAAGAAATGCCCTTGGCCTCGGCCTGCTCCGGCGTCAGCGAGGTCGGCGTCATGCCGGGTTGCGTGTTGGTTTCCAGCAAGATCAGGCCCGCCATCCCGCGCGCGTCATCCCACCGGAAATCCGTGCGGCTGACACCCCGGCACCCAAGCGCGCGATGCGCCGTGACCGCCATTCGCATACAAGCGTCAAAAATCTCCTGCGGGAGATCGGCGGGCACCACGTGGCTGGATCCGCCCTCGACATACTTGGCGTCATAGTCATACCAGCCGGCGGTCAGGATGTCGGTGACCGTCAGGGCACCGGGATCATCCGGGCCGTCGCCCACGACGGACACGGTCAATTCGCGGCCCTTGATATAAGCTTCGACCATCACCTCGTCTGGCATGGTATCGGCCAGCTTCGGCGGCGCGTTCGCGCCCTCCGCCACCAGGTAGACCCCGACCGAGGAACCCTCGCAATTGGGCTTGATCACGTAGGGCGGCGCCATCACGTGGCCGGCCATGACATCGGATCTGGGGGCAATGATGCTGTCGGCCACCGGCAGTCCGTGGCGTCGGTAGACGTCCTTGGTGCGGCTCTTGTCCATCGCCAGCGCCGAGGCCAGCACGCCCGAATGAGTATAGGGCAGGCGCAGCCATTCCAGCATGCCTTGAACACAGCCATCTTCGCCCCAGCGGCCATGCAAGGCGTTGAAACAGACGTCGGGTTCAATCGCGGCAAGGCGCACGCACAGGTCGGGGCCGGCATCGACCTCCACCACGTCGTATCCTTCGCCCCTGAGCGCCTCTGCGCAGCCGCGACCTGTGGATAAAGACACCTCGCGCTCTGCCGAGGGGCCACCCATCAATACCGCGACACGGGGGGATGTTCTGCTCGAACCCGCCACCTGATACCGCCTCAATTCGCCGCCGGGATCGTTGCCCGGTCAGTCTTTTTCGGGGCTTTGCCCCTTGTTGTTGTCGTCCGGTTTGGCCGGATCAATCCGCCGCCGGTCGCCCGACGCGCATGATTTCCCATTCTAGCTCTATTCCGAGCTGTTCGAAAACCCTTTTTCGGACCTCTTCGCCCAATCCTTCGAGATCCGCGGCTGTTGCGTCACCGGTATTGATCATGAAGTTGGAATGCATCTCGGACATCTGCGCCCCACCCCGGCGCGCGCCGCGCATGCCGGCCGCGTCGATGACCTTCCATGCCTTGAGGTCATGCACGTCATCGGCGCGCCCGGTCGATGAAAACCCGGCCGGATTGCGAAACGTCGATCCGGCGCTGCGATCCTTGGTGGGTTGGGTCGCATCGCGTTTTGCAAGCTGGTCTTCCATGCGCGCAACCAGCGCTGCTGGCTCGCCTGGTTCGGCGCGAAAGGTCACCGACGTGATGATGGCGTCGGGCGGCAGATCGGTCTGGCGATAGTCAAAGCGGATGTCATCGTGCCCGAACACATGGACCCGCCCGTCGCGCAAGATCGCCGTCGCACTTTCGAAATGGTCGGCCACGTAAGAGCCATAGCAGCCCGCATTCATCCGCAAGGCCCCGCCGATCGCACCCGGAATCGTGCGCAAGAACGTCAGGTCCAACCCGGCATCGGCCGCCTTGCGCGCCACGTGCGCATCCAGAGCCGCAGCGCCCGCCGTCACCATGCCATCGCCGGTTTCGATCTGGTTGAAGCCGCGCCCAAGGCGGATCACCACGCCGGGCAGCCCCCCGTCACGCACGATCAGGTTCGATCCCAACCCCATCGGAAACACCGGAACCGAGGCATCCAGAACCGACAGGAAATCCGCCAGATCATCTTGATCGGCAGGCTGAAACAACCAATCGGCCGGACCGCCGACGCGCAGCCAGGTCAGATCGCTCAAGGAACGGTTCGCGGTCAGGTGACCGCGCGGCGTCGGCAAGACGGTGGTCATCGGGTGGTCGTATCCTCCGGCTTGTTCCGGCGTCCGCGCTGCAAGATCGCCGCCACGGCCGTGCCAAGCGCACAGCCCGGTGCGGCAACGGCCAGAACCACCATCGGGACCAGGACCTGGCCCACCACCGTCATCGGATCGAACATCACCAGCAAAAGGGCAGCCGCGGCGATCAGCGCGAAGGTGGATAACATTCCCGCCCTGACGGACAAGCGTTGCGACATGAAATATCCCAAAAGGAAACCTGACATCAACGGCGCAATCACAACGATCAGGTGCAGCAAGGTCATCAGTTCTGCTCCTCTTCCGGTTGTTCGTTTGGTCCCAGCACCAGACCGCGCATCCTTTGCCCCGCCCGGATCAGGGGCCAGCGCAGAACCGAAGCCCCGGCAGCCATCAAGATGAGGCCCCAGATCGGGCCGAGAACCAGGGTCACATAGCCCAGCAGCGGGATGCCGGTCGCAATCAGCGCCCAGGCGGCCGGCCAATGGTATCGCTGCGGACCCATCGCCACGAGGCATGCGAGGATGGCCCAAAGACAGGCAAGGATCAGCGGAATCGGCATCATCCTTCCCCTTTCAATCGACGGTTGGCGTAGCGCGCCAACGCGAACAAAGGATTGCGAAACATCGACCCCAAGGCGAACAGCAGGACGGCGAGCCAGACGAGACCGACCTCAAGACCCACGAAGACCGCCAGCGGAACGAACAGTATCAATAGCGTGATACCCGGCGCGAATTGCCACCTGTAGGGCAACATGGCCACGACAGCCGCCGCGAGGACCCAAAGCGATGCCAGTATCAGTGACAGGGGCATGATTGCCGCCTCCTTGTGCTTCATGTCACGCGGCCCACTACCGGCCCTCAGCCCGGTCCCGCGTGGTCGTCCAAGTCCTTCAAACGGTCGGGCAAACCATGCGCCCAGGTCGAAATCGTGCCCGCGCCCAGGCACACGACCATATCGCCCGGCCGGGCCTGTTCGCGCACCAGTCGTTCCAGATCATCTTCCGACAAGATGGCGCGTGCATGGCGATGCCCGTGCCGGATCAACCCCGCCACCAGATCGTCGCGGCCCGCGCCTTCGATCGGGTCCTCGCCGGCGGCGAAGACCTCGGCGATCGCCACGACATCGGCCTCGTTGAAGCAGCCGCAGAAATCATCGAACAGGCTGGCCAGCCTCGTGTAGCGGTGCGGCTGGTGCACGGCGATGACGCGGCCCTCTGATGCCTGGCGCGCGGCCTTGAGCACGGCTGCAATCTCGACCGGGTGATGGCCGTAATCATCGATGATCGTGATGCCACCGACCTCACCGACCTTGGTGAACCGCCGGTTGACGCCCTTGAAACCTGCCAGCGCCGCGCGGATTTCGTCGATCTTCATGCCAAGGTGGCGTGCCACCGCGACCGCGGCCAGCGCATTGGACACGTTGTGATCGCCTGGCATCGGCAGGGTACAGCCCTCGATCACCAGACCCTCGGCCTGCAACGCGATATCGAAATGCGCCACGCCGCCCTTGTAGGTCAGGTTTGCAGCCCGCACATCGGCCTGAGCATTGAAACCGAAGGTGGTGACGCGGCGGTCGGTGATCTTGCCCACCAGCGCCTGAACCTCGGGGTGGTCGGTGCAGCAGACCGCCAGCCCGTAGAACGGGATATTCGACACGAAATCGTAGAACCCCTGGCGCAGGTTCTCGATGGTGCCCCAGTGTTCCATGTGTTCCGGGTCGATGTTGGTGACGATGGCGATGGTCGCGGGCAGCCGGTTGAAGGTGCCGTCGCTTTCGTCGGCCTCCACGACCATCCAGTCGCCCTGCCCCACCCGCGCGTTGGACCCGTAGGCGTGGATGATGCCCCCGTTGATCACCGTGGGATCGACACCGCCATAATCCAGCAGTGTCGCCACCATCGTCGTGGTGGTCGTCTTGCCATGGGTGCCCGCCACCGCCACGTTCGAGCGCAGGCGCATCAGTTCGGCCAGCATCTCGGCCCGGCGCACGACAGGCAGGCCCGCGAGCCGCGCGGCATCGAGTTCGGGATTTCCCGGTTTGATCGCCGACGAAATCACCACGACCTCGGCTGCGTCCAGGTTCTCGGCCTTTTGCCCGATGAAGATGCGCGCGCCCAGACCGGCCAGGCGTTCGGTGATCTTGGACGGCTTCAGGTCCGAGCCCTGCACGACATAGCCGTGGTTGAGCAGAACTTCGGCGATGCCCGACATCCCGATCCCGCCGATCCCGACAAAATGGATTGCGCCCAGTTGGGTGGGCAGTTTGGTGACAGCGGCGTTCATGACGCTCCTTTCCTGGCCAGTTCCTCGACCAGGCCTGCAAGCCGGTCGGCGGCATCCGGGACGCCAAGACGAAGGGCTGCCTGGGCCATGAGATCGGCGGCGGCGGGTTGGCCGAGAATGGTGTGAATGGTCGTGGCGAGGGTGTCGGTCGACAAGCTGCCTTCGGGGATCACAACCGCCGCGTCCGCATCTGCGGGGCCACGGGCATTCGCCGTCTGATGGTCTTGCAAGGCGGCGGCATAGGGAATGTAGATCGCGGGCCGTCCGATCACGTTGATGTCGGCCACCGAAGAGGCGCCCGCCCGGCAGATGACCAGTTGCGCCTCGGACAGGCGGCGCGGCATATCGCGAAAGAACGGCTCGACCTCGGCGCGCAGGCCGATACGGGCATAGGCCTCGGTCACCCGCTCGAAATCCTCGGGCCGGGCCTGCTGCCAGACCGTCAGGTGCCGGCGCATCGCCTCGGGCAGAGCCGCGAGTGCGGCCGGGACGGTATCGGCCAGAACGCGTGCGCCCTGCGATCCGCCAAACACCAGCAACGTCATCGGCCATTCCCCCGGCGGCATGTAGGGCGCGCCCGCACGTTCCAGCACGGCGGCGCGCACCGGATTTCCGGTATGGATGCCCTCGACGCCTACAGGCAGATCCGTGGGCCAGGTTCCACAGGCGACCACATCCACCCGTTTGGCAAAGACCCTGTTCACGCGACCCAGAACTCCGTTCTGTTCATGAATCATCGCCGGCGTCCGCGTGATCCACGCCGCCGCCATCGCCGGGATCGTCGGATAGCCCCCGAACCCCACCACCACATCGGGTTTTTCGCGCCACATCTTGATCGTGGCGCCAAGAATCCCGCCCAGAATGCGGAACGGCGCCAAAAGCTTTTGCGCGGCCCCGCCGCGCGCGAGGGTGGCCGACGCGACCTGCCGCACCTGAACTGCGTGCGAAAAGCCGTCTGTGTAGCGTGCGCCCCGGGCATCGGTGGACAGCGTCACCTTCCAGCCCCGGCGCAGCATCACCTCGCTTAGGGCCTGCGCGGGAAACATATGCCCCCCGGTGCCTCCGGCTGCGATGATCAGATGGGGGGCGGCGTTCGACATGGCCCCTACCTCTGCCGCGACAAGAGGATGTCGCCGATTTCGCCCTGCGGACGAGACCGGGTGAAGGCGAGCATCATGCCCACCGCAATGCCCGTCGCGATCAGGCTTGATCCGCCGTAGCTGACGAAGGGCAAGGTCATGCCCTTGGCGGGCAATAGCCGCACCGCGACACCCAGATTGATGAAAGCCTGCAACGCCAGAAGGCTGGCCAGCCCGGTGCCCGCCAGCCGGATGAAGGGGTCGCGTTCACGGATCAACCGGAAGAAGGCGCGCAGCGTGATGGTGACGAACAGCGCAATGATCAGGAAAACGAGGATCAGGCCGTATTCCTCGGCGGCCACTGCGATGATGAAATCGGTGTGGGCGTCGGGCAATGTCCACTTGACCGACCCTTCGCCCAGACCCGCACCGAACAGCCCGCCATTGCGGATCGCGTCAGTGGCATAGGCCAGCTGCGTGTTGGGATCGACCTCGGCCGACAGGAACCCGTCGATCCGGCGCGCGAAATGTTCCGAATTGGAATAGGCAAGCACGCCGGCAAATCCGACCATTCCCACCACTCCGAACAAGATCAGCATCGGCGCGCCGGCCACGAAATAGATGACGGACCACGCAAAGATGATCAGCGCCGCCTGACCGAAATCGGGCTGCATCGCCAGGAAACCCACGATGACGGTCATCACCACCAAGGACACCAGCTTGCCTGGCGGCCCGCCGACCTCCTGGCTGGAGGCGATCATCCAGGCTGTGAAAACCACGAAAACGGGCTTGAGAAATTCCGACGGCTGAAGCGACGCAAAGCCCAGCGAATACCAGCGCGTCGCACCTTGCCCGAAATCGGTGCCGAACACCGGCAGCAGGGCCACCGCGGCAACAGCGGCGAAAAAGCCCACAACACCGAGCCTGCGAATGGCCGTGGGCGTCATCATCGATACGAGGATCATGACGGTCAAGGCCATGCCGCCAAAGACACATTGCCGGATGACGTAGTGAAAAGGCTCGTGGCCGTTGCGTTCCGCCAGCGGCGGCGATGCCGCCAGCCCCAGCAAGAGGCCAATCGCGAACAGCGTCAGCACACAGCCAATGGTCACCCGATCAACCGTCCGCCACCAACGTGGCAAAACGGCCTCGCCGGATTGCACGATCACCGTGCCATGCGCGATTTCCGTCATGGAGCTGCCCGCCCGATTATGCCTCAAATCGCCCGGTTTTCCGGGTCTGGGTCAACAATAACGCGAAATGCCGGTCAGAGCCACCCTTTGCTTGACCGTGACCGAAATACCTCAGACGGGAGGTTGCCACAGCTCGATCTTGCGCCCATCGGGGTCCAGGATCCAGGCGAAGCGCCCGAATTCGTTGCTTTCCACCGGTTGCAGCGGGCTCACGCCCTCGCCCCTGGCGCGGGCAAGCATGCCATCCAGATCATCCACCATGAGATTGAACATGAACGGCAGATCCGAGGGCGCGAAATAATCACTGTCCGCGGCAAAGGGCGAAAACACCGTGTAGGCCCGTTCGCCGGCCACCCCGGCAGATCGGGCATGCTGAAACACGAAGCCCCCGAACGCCTCGGCGGTCATGCCCAGAACGCGCACATACCAATCCTTGGTCGCATCGGTATCCTTGCAGGCGAAAAACACACCTCCAACGCCCAGAACCCGTGCCATTCCGGTCCTCCCGATTTCGTTGTCCACCGGTGCAACGTGGCATCGAGCATAGGGTCAAATGGAAAGCTTTGCCACCTGGTCCATGAAATCCTGGCCGCGCTTTTCGAAACTGTCATACTGGTCGAAACTGGCGGCGGCCGGCGCCAGCAACACGGTTTCGCCCGCCTCGGCCTCCGCCGCGGCCCGCGCGACGGCCGTGGCCATGTCACCGCAAACCTCCAGCGGCAAATCCCCCAGATGCAGGGCAAACCCGGCCGCCTCGCGCCCGATCACGTAGGCCTTCACCACCTCGCCGGCCGCACCGCGCAGGGCCTGCGTGCCGCCTTCTTTCTCCAGGCCGCCGCAAATCCAGCGGATGCGCCTGAACGCGCCCAGCGCCTTGACGGCGGCGTCGACATTGGTGGCCTTGCTGTCGTTGACAAAGGCAACGCCGCCGATCGTCGCCACCCGCTGCGAGCGATGGGGCAACCCTTCGAAACTGTGAAAGGCCGCTTCGATATCGCGCGGCGCCAGGCCAAGCGCGCGCGCCGCACCATAGGCACAGGCCGCGTTTTGATGGTTATGCGTCCCCGGCAGCCCCGGCACGTCCCGCAGGTCGATCGAGGCCACCTGCCGCCCCTTGCGCATCTCCGACAACCAGCCCTTGCGCGCAATCAGATCCCATCCCGGCCCGGTCAACCTGGCCGACCCGACACGGATCACCCGCGCATCCGCGGCACCTTCGGACAGCTGGTTGACCAGATACCGCCCCTCGGGCTCGTCCACCCCGATGATCGCGCGGTCCGGCCCGCCTTCGGCGAACAGGCGGCGCTTGGCCGCGAAATAGCCGCCCATTCCGGCATGCCGATCCAGATGATCGGGGGACAGGTTGGTGAAAACGGCAATATCCGGCGTCAAGGCACGGGCAAGATCGGTCTGGTAGGAACTCAGCTCCAGCACCACGACACCGCCGTCCTCGGGCGGCTCGATATCCAGAACCCCGCGCCCGATATTGCCGGCCAACTGTACCGACCGGCCGGCGGTGGCCAGGATATGCGCCAAGAGCGCCGAGGTCGTGGACTTTCCGTTCGACCCGGTGATGGCGACGACCTTGGGCGGCGTCTCCATATGGTCCCAGTCCGCCCCGAAAGACCGAAAGAACAGCCCCACGTCATTGTCGACCGGAACACCCGCGGCCCAGGCCGCCGCGATCGCGCGATGTGGTGCCGGGTAGAGATGCGGAATACCCGGTGAGGTCACCAGGCAGGCCACCCCCGCAAAGGCATCGGGCGCCACGGGATCCCAGATCGCGAACCCCTCGGCCTGTGCAGCCGCACGCGCGGGCGCCCCGTCATCCCAGCACAATGCCTCTGCCCCGCCCGCCCGCAAGGCGCGCGCCGCGGCAAGGCCGGACCGGCCAAGCCCCAGAACACCCACGCGATGCCCGTCAAATCCCCGAACCGGTATCATGCGCGCCTCTCACCCCAGACCGCGGGCAGACATCCGGCCCGGCGCCTGCCCTTTCTCCGTTTTCCAAATATCCCCGCCGGAGGCATCCCGCCAGAGGCAACACGTCCCAGGACCCGAAAATCCGGGCCAGGCGCCCGCCGCGGGGACCCATTTTCTTTCAAAGAAAATGGCGCCGCGCACCGCGAAGGCGGGCGCCCCCAGCCTCACCAGCGCATCGACAGCTTGTCGCGGAAGAACCGGCCCGTGGGACCGTCGTCGGGCAGATCCGCAAGCCACAGCGCGGTTTCCGCGCCCTGTTCGGGGCTGCGCGGGGCATCGCCGCCGCCCATCCGCGTGCGCACCCAACCGGGATCCATCGCGTTGATCTTCACACCCTCGGGCAGATCGCGCGGCAAGGCCTTGGTCAGCGCGTTCAGCGCGGCCTTGGCCACACCGTAGGCGCCCGGCCCTTCCAGCCCCTCGCCAAAACTGCCCCATCCCGACGAGACATTGACGATCCGCCCCCAGCCCTGCGCGCCCATATGGGGCACCACGGCCCGGATCAGTTCGAACGGGCCGCGAAACATGACCTCGATCGACATGTTGAAGCCGCCGGGATCCTCCAACATGTTCGTGTCGATCAGAACACCGGCATTGTTGACCAGGATATCGACACCGCCGATCTTGTCGACCGCGCCGGCCAGCGCGTCGGAGCGCGCAACATCCAGTCGCACCGCCTGCGCGCCGATCTGGTCGGCCGCCGCCCGGCCCGCCTCGAGATCGCGCACACCGATCACCACCCGGTGCCCGCGCGCCACCAGCCCCTCGGCGATCGCACGACCGATGCCGCGATTGCCGCCCGTGACGAGGGCCGTGGGTCTTTCGGGGCGATTGCTCATGAAAATCCTCAGCGTAGCTTCAACGTGGCGAGACCGATCAATGCCAGGATCAGCGAGATGATCCAGAACCGGATCACCACCTGGGGCTCGGCCCAGCCTTTTTTCTCGAAATGGTGGTGGATGGGCGCCATCAGGAACACGCGTTTCCCGGTCGCCTTGAAATACGCCACCTGCACGATGACCGACACGGCCTCGGCCACGAACAGGCCTCCGACGATGGCCAGCACGATCTCGTGCTTGGTGGAGACGGCGATCGCGCCAAGCGCGCCGCCAAGCGCAAGCGACCCGGTATCCCCCATGAACACCGCCGCGGGCGGCGCATTGTACCACAAGAAGCCCAGGCCACCCCCGATCAGGCCCGCGCTGAAGATCAGCAATTCACCGGTTCCCGGCACGTAGTGCACGTCGAGGTAATTGGTGAAATCAACCCGGCCCACCGCATAGGCGATCACGCCAAGCGTCCCCGCGGCGATCATCACGGGCATGATGGCCAGACCGTCCAGACCATCGGTCAGGTTCACGGCATTGGCCGATCCCACGATCACGAACATGGCGAAAGGCACAAAGAACCACCCCATGTTCCACAACACATCCTTGAACACGGGCATGGCAAGCTGTTGCGACAATTCGGCAGGATGCACGTAGACGGCCGCCATCGAGGCCACGCCGGCAATGGCAAACCCGATGACCAGGCGCATCCGGCCTGAAACCCCTTTGGTGGTGTTGCGGCTGACCTTCGCCCAGTCATCGGCAAATCCGACCAGCCCGAAGGCCACGGTCGTGCCCAGAACGATCCAGACATACGGATTGTCCAGCCGCGCCCACAGCAGCGTCGACAGGGTCAGGGCCGCCAGGATCAACAAGCCCCCCATCGTCGGGGTGCCGGCCTTGGTCGCGATGTGATGGGCCGGTCCATCTTCACGGATCGGCTGTCCATGGGCGTATTTGCGGCGCAGGGCGTTGATCAGGGGCTGGCCGAATATGAAGCCGAAGACGAGGGCCGTGAAAAACGCGCCGCCGGCCCGGAACGTGATGTAGCGAAACAGGTTGAAGATGTCGCCGCCATCGCTGAGCTCGTTCAACCAATACAACATCTAGCGGGACCCTCGCTTGTGATATACTGCCGCTTGCCCCAGTTTGCGCAATGCGTCAACCACGCGGCTCACTTTGATCCCCTTGGAGCCTTTTATCAGCAACACATCATCGGGCTTGAGATGCCGCGCCAGGGTTTGCGCCATCTCATCTGCGGTTTCGCAATGCAGCCCCCGGATCGCGGCAGGCAGCGCGGCGTGCAGATTCTGCATCAGTGGCCCCACGGTATGAACCTGATCGATGCGCGCCAGGGCCGGGTGCCCGGCGATCGCCGCATGCAGCCCGGGCGCTGTCGGCCCCAACTCCAGCATGTCGCCCAGGACCGCGATCCTGCGCCCCCGTCCGTCGGGCGCGGCCGCCGCCAAGACCTCGAGCGCGGCGGCCATCGAGGCGGGGTTTGCGTTGAATGCATCGTCGATCATCTGCACGGACAAGCCATCGGTCTGGCTCAGGACCACTGTTTCGCGCGTACCGCGCCCTTCGAACGGGTGCCAAGACGCAAGCGACAACGCGGCCCGGGTCGGATCGGCACCCGCCGCCTCTGCCGCGGCCAGCGCGATCATCGCGTTCATGCCGTAATGCCGCCCCGGCGCCCCCAGTTTCAAAAGCCGCTCGGTGCCCTGATCGTCGATCTTCAACACCGTGGCCTCATCCGAGATACGCAGATCGGTCACGCGGACATCCAGCCCGGCGTCCTCGCCAAAGGTGATCAGACGCGCCGCGCAGGACCGGGCCTTGTCGAACAGGATGCCGGAGGTGTCCAGATCGCCATGGGCCAGCGCCACGCCACCCGGCTCCAAACCCTCGTAGATGCTGGCCTTTTCCACCGCGATGCCCTCGATCACGCCAAAGGCCTCCAGATGCGCAGGGGCGACAGTCGTCACCACGGCCACATGGGGCCGGGCCAGTTTCGACAGGGGTGCGATTTCACCAGGGGCGTTCATCCCGATCTCGATCACCGCGTATTCGGCATCCGCAGGCATGCGCGCCAGCGTGATCGGCACCCCCCAGTGATTGTTGAAACTCGCCTCGGCCGCATGGGTGCGCCCCTGCGCACCCAGCGCGGTGCGCAGCATTTCCTTGACGGTTGTCTTGCCCACCGATCCGGTGACCGCGATGACGGTGGCAGCCGTGCGCGCGCGGCCTGCCGCGCCCAGGGCGCGCAAGCCTTCCATCACATCACCCACCAGCAGCAGGCGATCGGGGGCCACACCATCGGGAATGCGGCTGACCAGCGCCGCTGCCGCCCCCTTGGCCAACGCGTCTGCCACGAAATCGTGACCGTCGCGCGCCGCGCTGAGCGCCACGAACAGATCGCCCTCGCCCACGGAGCGGCTGTCGATCGAAATCCCGGTCACCGCCCAGTCAGAGGCCACACGCCCCCCCGTCGCCTCTGCGGCCTCGGCTGCGGTCCAAAGCACGCTCATACCCGTCCCTCCAACGCGGCCACGGCCACGCTGGCCTGTTCCACATCGTCGAAAGGATACACCACATCGCCCACGATCTGGCCGGTTTCATGCCCCTTGCCCGCGATCAGCAGGGCGTCACCGGGTTCGAGCGCGTCCACGCCGCGCAAAATCGCCTCGGCCCGGTCGGCGATCTCGGTCGCCTCGGGACAGCCCGCAAGGATCGCCGCGCGGATATCTGCCGGGTCCTCGGACCGAGGGTTGTCATCGGTCACGATCTGCAGATCTGCGAATTCGGCCGCGGCCTTGCCCATAAGGGGCCGCTTGCCACGGTCGCGGTCGCCGCCCGCGCCGAACACCACCACCAGCCGGCCCAGAACATGCGGGCGCAACGCCTTGAGCGCGGTTTCCAGTGAATCGGGCGTATGGGAATAATCGACATAGACCGGCGCCCCGTTCGATCGCCGCCCCGCCAGCTGCATCCGCCCGCGCACGCCATCAAGCTTGCGCAGCACGCCGAAAACGGCCTCGGGCTGTTCCCCCGCGCCGATCACGAGGCCCGCCGCCGTCAGCGCATTCATCGCCTGGAATGCCCCGATCAGGTCCAGACGCGTCTGATACTGCGTGCCCTGCCAGCGAAACAGCACGTCCTGGCCGGTATCGTCCAACCGCCGCCCGGTGATCTTGAGACCGGCATCCGCGGAATACTGGCCCACCCCGATCACCTCGATCTCGCGCGTGGCGCAGGCTTCGGCAACGCGAGGCCCGTAGCTGTCATCCAGGTTCACGACCGCAACACCATCTTCGGACAGAAGTTCCGTGAACAGGCGCAGCTTGGCCTGAAAATAGCTCTCCATCGTGCCGTGATAGTCCAGGTGATCCTGCGTCAGGTTGGTGAAAGCGGCGGCCGCCAGGCTGACGGCCTCCATGCGGCGCTGATCCAACCCATGGGACGATGCCTCCATCGCGGCGTGGGTAATGCCGGCATCGGACATATCCGCCAGCAGCCGGTGCAGGGTCAGCGCCTCGGGCGTCGTGTGGATGCCGGGTGCCGCGAAAGCGCCCTCGACGCCGGTGGTGCCGATATTGACGGCATCGCGGCCAAGGGCGGCCCAGATCTGCCGGGTAAAGCTGGCGACGCTGGTCTTGCCGTTGGTGCCGGTGACGGCCACCACCGTTTCGGGCTGTGTCCCGAACCATAGCGCCGCCGCATGCGCCAGCGCCGCGCGGGCGTCTTGCACCACGACAAGCGCCGCATCGGATGCGGCCAGTTGGGCGGCCGCGATATCGGCGCCTTCCCGGTCGGTCAGGATTGCGCCTGCGCCCATGCGCAACGCGTACTGGATGAATTCGCCCCCATGCACCCGCGTGCCCGGCAGGGCCGCGAACAAGTGCCCGGTCGCCACCTTTCGGCTGTCGAGGCTGAGCCCCGTCACGGCAACATCACCGCCCGTGCGCGCGGTCAGTCCAAGTTGTGACAGAAGTTTCGTGCCCGGCGCCATTCGGCCCACCCCGCTGACCGCTTACTGTGAGGCGCTGGATAGCCGATAGGCCCCCTGGGGTTCAATCTCTGGTCGCAATCCCAGCAACGGCGCGGTGCGGCGGATCACCTCAGCCGCGACGGGCACGACCGTCCAGCCCGACGTGCGGCGCGGCTCCGGGCCCGACAATTCGACCGGTTCCTGCATCGTGAGGATCAGCACATATTGCGGATCATGCATCGGAAAGGCCGACGCGAAGGTGTTCAGGTTGCGGTCCTCGTAATATCCGCCCTGGGGTCTGGGCAGGTCGGCGGTGCCGGTCTTTCCGCCCACGGCATAGCCCTCCACCTCGCCAAAGCTGGCGGTGCCCTCGGTGACCACGGCGCGCATGAGCTGCCGCATGGCGACCGAGGTATCGGTCGAGATGACGCGTTCGCCCTGTTGCGGGGTATCCCGGCGGATCAGGGTCGGTTCAATCAACGTGCCGCCATTGACCAGCGTGGAATACGCGGCCGCCAGGTGCAGGGGCGACACGCCGATGCCGTGACCATAAGAGATCGTCATGGTCGCCAGCTCCCCCCAGCGCCCGGGCAGCAGCGGGCGGGCATTGGCCGCCTCGACCACCTCGACCGGCGTGGCCTCCAGCAGGCCGAACCGCTCAAGAAACGCCCGCTGGCGTTCCGAGCCGATGACCTGCGCGATACGCGCCGTCCCGATATTCGAGGAATGGATAAACACGTCATGCACGGATTGTGACGCGCCATGGCTTCGGAAATCATTGATCGCAAAGCCCGCCATGCGCAGCGGCCCGCGCGTGTCGATCATGTCGTCAACGCCGTAAAGACCCAGTTCAAGCGCCTGCGCGACGGTGAACGCCTTGAAAACGCTTCCCAATTCATAGACGCCCTGCACCGCCCGGTTGAACAGCGGGTCGTCGCCCTGATCGCCCTCAAGCAAGGGACGCGGGCGCGCGTTGGGGTCGAAATCGGGCAGGCTCGCCATGGCGAGAACCTCACCGGTATGCACGTCCATCATGATGGCCGACGCCGCGCGCGCGTTCATCAGGGCCATGCCGCCCGCCAGCACCTCTTCGATCGTGGCCTGAACCGTCAGGTCCAGCGACAAGGTCAGGGGGACGTCGCGCGCGGGATCGCGCAGATCCTCGTCAAACTGCGCCTCGACGCCCGCAATCCCGATGACCTCGGCGGCGTTCACCGCTTCTTGCCCGAACCCCGCACCGCCCAGAACATGGGCGGCAACGCCACCGTTCGGATACAGGCGCATCTCGCGCGGGCCGAACAGCAAACCGGGCTCGCCCAGATCATGCACCTGTTGCTCCTGTTCCGGGCTCAGGTAGCGGCGCAGCCACAAGAACCGGCGCTCGGATGTGAAGCGTGCGAACAGCCGCTCTGCATCCATATCGGGAAAGATCTCTGCCAGCCCATCGGCCGCGGCGCGCGGATCGATGATCTCGTGCGGGTGGGCATACAGGGCATTGGTGGCGAAATTGGTGGCCAGCACCCGTCCCTGCCTGTCGACGATGTCGGCGCGGGTATTCTGGATCGACGTCCCCGTCGTCGCCAGACGCGGTTCTTCGATTTCCTCGGTCGCAAGCGCGGCCATGCGGAACCCGACGGACCCGAAGGCCATCACGAACACCAACGCCATCAGCAACAGCCGGCTTTCGGCGCGTTGGCGCAGGCGATCGCGTTCGCCTTCGTGGCGCAGGCGCAGGTTCTCGCGTTCGATCTCGTCGGGGTTTTCGCCCGTGGCCCGGGCTTTCAGAACGCGCGCCAGCGGGCGCAGGGGGGTGCGCAGCGTCATGGCCGATCCTCCGCCTCGGCGGTAGAGGCGCTGTCCAGGACGGCCTCTACCGGTTCGGGTCGGGGAAACGGGATTTGTGCGGCGCGCGAGAACTGTTCGGCACTCAAGGGCATCAGCCCCAGCCGTTCGAAATTCAGATCCGCCAGTTCGCGCAACCGGTCGGGCCGGTTCAGATAGGCCCATTCCGCGCGCAGGATGGAAAGACGCTCACGCTCCTGCCCGATGTCGCGCTGCAGGCGTTCGACTTCGCGCACGGCGTGCTGTGTCAGGATCGTCTGATGATACGCCCAGTACCCCAGGCCGATCACGGCCAGCATTCCCAGAATGCTTGCGAACCCGCGCATGATCAGAACACCTCCGGCAGTTTCGGAAGGCCCAGAACGGATGGATCGACGGCGCTGGCGGGGACATCTGTCCGGGTCGCCACGCGCAGCTTGGCCGAGCGCGCCCGCGGATTTTGCGACAGTTCCTCGTCGTCCGGCCCGATGGCCTTTTTCGGGGTCAGAATGAAGGTCGGTTGCCGGTCTGCGGCCTTGGGGGCATGGCGCGATCCGCCGCCGCCGAGGCTTGCGCGATCGGCGAGAAACCGTTTCACGATGCGATCCTCGATCGAATGAAAGGTCACGACGGCCAGCTTGCCACCGGGTTTCAATGCCCGTTCCGCCGCCGCGAGACCGTCGACCAACTGGCGCAGTTCGTCATTCACCGCAATGCGGATGGCCTGAAAACTGCGGGTCGCCGGATGGCTTTGGCCGGGTTTTTTGCGCGGCAAGCACCCCTCAATTATATCAACAAGTTGCTTGGTGGAATTAATGCGATACTTTAACCGCTCTGATACGATGGCCTTGGCAATGCGCCGGGCCGCGCGTTCTTCGCCGTAGTGAAACAGGATATCCGCGATCAGAGCCTCGGGCGCGTCATTCACGATGTCTTCGGCCGACGGGCCATCTTGCCCCATGCGCATATCCAGGGGGCCGTCTTTCATGAAGGAAAAGCCGCGTTCGGCCTGGTCGATCTGCATCGACGACACGCCCAGATCCAGCGTCACACCGTCAAGCGGGCCACCGGCATGTTGATCAAGCTCGGAAAATGTCCCCGCCACCATCGTCAGGCGGTCGCCATAGGCCGCAGCCCAATCCGCCGCCATCTCGAATGCCAGGGGGTCGCGGTCCACTCCGATCACTTCATCGGCCCCCGCTTCCAACAAGCCACGGGCGTAGCCACCAGCGCCGAAGGTGCCATCGAGCCATCGACCAGTGACCGGCGCCACTGCCGTCAGCAAAGGCCGCAGCAAGACCGGAATATGCGGCGCTGCGTCCTCGGGGCCGTTCTGGCTCATGCCTCGTCAGCCGAAGCGGTCGGAACAGCCAAGGAAAGCGGATCAAAGTAAGCATCGCCCTGCCCCAATTCGGCCAGCAGCGCGTGAATGGAGTCATCCTCCACATCGCCTTGGGCCGGATTCATGATGTGAAATTTCTCGCCATTGCCCTCAAAAAGCGCCTCTTCGGTCAGCCCGATCTTGTCACGGGCCGCCTGGGGCAGAACCATCCGTCCTGTGTCGTCCAGATGGATCTCATCGCATTTGGCGTAATAAAGCTTGCTGAGCGCGCGGCGCAGTTTCGAGCCCATCTGCAGCGACTGGATCAGCTTGTCGATCTGATCATAGGCGTCACCCGTGAGGCATTCGAGGTAGTTCTTGTTGGGATCGCCGTAGGCGACGTAGAGACGCGCCGCGCCGCCGGGCTGATATTCCCCGTCGCAGTTCTGCAAGACACGACGGAACTTGACCGGGATAGACACCCGGCCCTTTCCATCCACCTTGTTCAGGCTCTCGCCTTGAAACCTGCGATCCACGGGCTTTGCCCTTTTTCTGCCTCAATCAGGCCGTATGTCGGCCACTATTCTTGGTCCCCAAACGGAAACGGCGGATTGAGCAAGCTGCCACTGCTCAATCCGCCGCCCTCGTCCCATTTCTGGGGTGTCCGATTACGCAGGCCACCTGGGGGGATGTCTGCTCGCTTGCGCACCGGATCTCTTTCTTGGCGTCCGAGACTGCCTGTATGAACCTGCCTTTGTTCTTTTTTTGTTGGAGCCTTGCGGCCCCGTTCGGTCTCGTTTGCCGATGACTATTGATGCCATGGCATGATTTCCCATGCAAACCCTTTTTATGGGAGATGATCCCAAAATATGGGAAATGAGGGGCGCCAAAAGCATCATCTGGTGCCGCCGGCCCCTCTCTCAACGCCACCCTTTGTGTCGCCGACGGAGGCAACGACCAGATATAGTGGTTACCAATCCCATGGGACGGCATCCCACAAAATGTGGGTTTTCGTGCCCCGAACGGGCATTTTTTTCGAGATCTGGAGGAAATCGGGGTGAATCACGCGCGAATCACCCCGCCTTGGCGGCTGGTTTCAGGCCATTCCGCCGTCGATGAATCGCTTGGCGAGCGCGGCATAGGCATCGGCCATCGGCCCCTCGCCCGCCGCGATCGGGGTGCCGGCATCGCCGGCGATGCGGGTTTCCAGCGAAATCGGCAGTGCGCCCAGGAACGGCAGGTCCAGGTGCTCGGCCTCACGGCGGACGCCGCCTTCACCGAATATGTGGGCCTCGTGGCCGCAATTGGGGCAGTGATAGCTGGCCATGTTCTCGATCAGGCCCAGAACCGGGGTCTTGAGAAGCTCGAACATGTTCAGCGCCTTGCGCGCATCCAGCAACGCCACATCCTGCGGCGTCGATACCACGATGGCGCCCGTTACATCTGATTTCTGGCAAAGGGTCATTGCGACATCCCCCGTGCCGGGCGGCAGATCGACCAGCAACACGTCGAGCTCGCCCCATTCCACCTGGGTCAACATCTGCTGCAGGGCCCCCATCAGCATCGGACCCCGCCAAACCACGGCCTTGTCCTCGGGCAACATGAAGCCGATCGACATCAGCGTGACCCCGTGGTTGTGCAGCGGGATGATGGTCTTGCCGTCGGGCGAGGAAGGGCGCTTGTTCACGCCCATCATGCGCGGCTGGCTCGGGCCATAGATATCGGCGTCCAGCAGGCCCACGCGCCGCCCCTGACGGGCCAGCGCGACAGCCAGGTTCGAGGCGACGGTGGATTTGCCCACGCCGCCCTTGCCCGATCCGATCCCGATGATGCGGCGCACGCCTGCGGGCTTCATGGGGCCCTCTTGCGGTTTCATGTGACCGCCGATCTGGAGGTTCGGTGGCGCGGCGGCGGGTTTGGGCGCCGCGGGCGATTTCGCGGGGCCATGAGCGGTCAGCGCGACGCTGACCTGATCGACACCGGGGAGTTTGCTCACGAGTTGCTCGCACGCCAGGCGGACCGGGCCCATCCGCTGTGCTGCCTCGGGGCTTTCCGCTTCGAGGATGAAACTGACCTTGCCGCCTTCGACCCGCAGTGCGCGCACCAGGTCGCGGCTCACCACGTCGCCACCATCCGGCAGGGTCAGGGCGCGCAGGGCGTCAAGTACAGTGTCGCGGGTCTGGGTCATGGTGCGGCTTTCCTTGGGACGTCGGATGTTCTGGCGAGACATAAGGCGTCAGCCCCGCCTGTGCACCCCCAGAATGACCACAAGCTGCACCGCGGCCCCGAGCAGGCCGGCCCAGATCAAAGCGTTCGATATGCCGATCCATTCCGCCAAGGTGCCGATCCCGACCGCGCCAAGCGCAACGGCGCCGAAGCCAACCACGATCCAGAGGCTCATCACGCGGCCGCGGTATTCATCAGGCAGATCCGACTGGATGGCCGCCTGCATGCTGACGCCGACCCACGTTGCACAAAACCCCGCAAGCACCGTGGCCGCCAGCGCCACCGTCCAGGACGGGGCCAGCCCCATCGCCACAACTGCAGCTTGTCCCGCCATCGTCACGGCCAGGACAGCGGGTGGAATGCGGGCCCCCACCGCCCCTGCCCCCGCCGCCTTGAGGCCGGCGGCCACCACGGCCCCCAGACCGGCCGCGGCCGTCAGCATACCCAACCCCGCAGCCCCGCGGGCAAAGGCCCCGTCCGCCAGCACCGGCAAGACCTCCAGCGTGCCACGCACCGGGGTCGCAAAGGCCAGCGTCAGTAGCAGCGCCAACCGCACCAAGGGCGCATTCACCACGAAGCGGAGCCCTTGCCACAGCTCTCGCAGGAAGGGCGCCCTGTCCCTGGGCGGCAGATTGCGGGGTTTGAGATGCGGCAAGATCAGGAGCATCGGCACATAGCACATCACCGACAACCACAGCGCCACTTCGGCGCCCGCGACGGCAATGACCCATCCCGCCATGACGGGGGCGGCCAGCCGGGCGATGTTGAAGTTGAGAGCCGTCACGCTCACCACGTGCTGCACGATGTCGGGGCGGACAAGGCGGGGGCCCAGGGACATCCGCACCGGGTGATGCGCCGATGAGATGATGCCGATTGACAGCGCCGCCACGGCAAGACCAACCCGATCCGTATACGGCAGCGCAATCGCCAGAACCGCAAGAACGGCCGCCATCGCGCCATTGGTCATGAACGCGGCCCAGCGAATATCGACTCGGTCTGCAAGAACGCCGAACAGGGGACCGGCAACCAGGGCGGGCATGAGACTCAAAGAGGCAACGATGCCCACAAACCCGGCAGATTGCGAACGCTCCCAGGCGATCCAACCCAGCGTGACCCGCTGCACCCATATGGCCTGGACGGCAAAAAACACGCCCAGAAAGAACAGGCGGAACTGCCGATCTTCAAACGCACCCCCAGCAATCATTGGCCCTCATGGCCCTCCTGATAATAGGTCAGCACTTGCTATGCATTTGCTGCAAGGCAGCATTGAAGCATCGTCCATTGTGCAACTGCAGCATCTCCCTATCTTCACTCTCAACGGGGCGAAACAAACCCCACGGGTGACTGTTAGCGCAATCCGGCGCCACCCTATCGAGTGAGAGAGATTTGACATGGCCTATGTAACTGGCAACCGCAATACTTCACTGACCCTGGGCAACCGCCTTGGCGAGATTTTCAAGGACATGTCCGAGGCGTATAGCGCCTGGCGCGTCTACCACCGCACCCTGCATGAACTGCGGGGCCTGTCAAACCGCGAGCTGAACGATCTGGGTCTGAACCCCACCATGCTGCGCGGCATCGCCCATGACGCGGCATACGGAAAGCGAGGCTGAGGCCTCGAAAACTAGGTTCGCCCTGCCGCCCTCCTCCTCCCTTGGGTCGGCACGGCACAACGCGGTCAGATCCTCCTCCTCCCTTTGGACGAGACCGCACCCTTAGGCCCGAAAGGGCCACCACGACCGGTCCTCTCCTCCTCCCTTATGAGGGCCGTTACGACCCGGTGGCGGGTTCTCGTCCTCCTCCCTAGAGGGCCTGCCACCGAAACATTTTAGAGTTCGGCACCTTCTCCTCCCTTTGGTGCTGATTTCTGGCGGTGGCACCCTCTCCTCCCTTGGGTGCCACCGCTTTTTTCATTTCAGAGATCAGTTTGCTTGACGCGCGGCGCCTGAAGGCTCGCCATCGCCCGGACATCAGACCCATGCGTGGGACCGATCATCAGGCGCGGTCATCCTTGGGGGACCCCATCACGACATAGGTCGTGATCGTCGCAACCTGCGGCAACGAGCCCAGGATATCGGTGTGGAACCGCTTGTAGGCCCTGAGATCCACCGCCTCGACCCGCAAGAGATATTCGACGGTGCCGGTGATGTTATGGCATTCGCGCACTTCGGTCGCGGCCTGCATGGCCTGTTCGAACGCGGTTTGCGATCGCTTGGTGTGTTCCGAAAGTCCGACCGCGATGAAAGCGGTGAACCCGATGCCGAGCTTTTCGGACGACAACACGGCGCGGTATCCCTCGATCACGCCGGCTGCCTCCAGCGCCTGAACCCGGCGCAGCGTTGCCGAGGGGCTGAGCGCGACCCGGTCGGCCAGATCAAGATTGCTGATCCGCCCGTCACGGGACAGCTCACGCAATATCAGGCGGTCTTTTTCATCGATCTTGACCATAGGTTGCAGAGATAATCCAAAATCCGCACAGATTTCAATTTCATTGCGCCGAGCTTTCGGCATTCTGGCGCGCATGACACCTGAAATCATCTCGGCCCTCGTCCTGTTTGCGCTTGCGTCCTCGATCACGCCGGGGCCCAACAACATCATGCTTCTGGCATCAGGCGCGAATTTCGGTTTGCGGCGGACGATCCCGCATATGCTGGGTATCTCCGTCGGGCATGCGGTGATGGTGACACTGGTGGGGCTTGGGCTGATCCAGCTCTTTGATGCGATCCCCTGGCTGCGGACGGCGCTGTTGGCGATAAGTGCTGCCTATCTCCTTTTTCTTGCATGGAAAATCGCCAATGCCGCCCCACCGGCCGAAGCCAGGACGGATGGGAAGCCATTCACCTTTTTGCAAGCCGCCGCATTCCAGTGGGTCAATCCCAAAGCCTGGTACATGGCCATCTATGCCCAGACCAATTTCGCGCCCGAAGGGGGTGTGTTCGGTGTGACATGGGCGGGCGCGGTGGCGGTTGCGCTGGTCTTTGCCATGACGAACCTGCCGTCGGTCACGGTCTGGGCCTGGGGCGGGGTGCAGGTGCGGCGCTGGCTTGACGCGCCGGGACGATTGCGCGCGTTCAACATCACCATGGCACTGTTGCTGGTGGCGTCGCTCTACCCGATTCTCACGGGGTAAGGGGCTCGGATGGGATTGCGGGATCTTCCATGGGCCCCGACGCCGTGCGGACACGGCGCGAGGTCAGATCGACGATCTCACATTCCGCGTTGACCGAACGGGCCACGGACAAAAGCGCGAAACCGCTGCCATCGTGCTGATCCATGCGCAGGCACAACCGGTCATAGGACCCGCTGATCAGCATCAGGCGCGCCTGCGCCGCGCTGCGCGCCACATGGACGTCATCGACCGCATTGCCATACAGCGCCACCCACGCCCGGGCGCGCATCGAATCCGGTTCAAGGATCAGCGTTTTCATTCGGGTCCTCCCATTGGGCCGAGTGCTGCCCGTTCAGGTTAGCCCAATCCCCCCAGATGATCCGTTTGCGGATCAGAACGGCACCTCTCCAGCGTCCCCGGCTGCAACAAGGAACCGTCCTATCACATGTTTCTGCCCGGCCTTGTCGAAATCAATACCCAGTTTGTCACCTTCGACCGAAACAACGGCACCATACCCGAATTTCTGATGAAATACACGATCGCCGATGCTGAAGGCGCTGTCGGCCTCGGCATCGATGGTCATGTGCCTGGCCTCCGACGGCTGGCGCAGGCCGCGCTGGCCCTGACCGGCCTGCAGGCGCCGCCAGCCCGGTGAGTTGTAGACATCCGCCCGCGCGGCCGCCTCGTGCAGGTCTGATCCCCGCATCACCTGCGCCGTCGGCGAGGCGCTGGCCGCCATGCCGCCCTGGTGGCCATAAAGGCCCGGCGGGGTCAGCACCTCGACGTGATCTTCGGGCAATTCGTCGATGAACCGCGATGGCATCTGGCTTTGCCACTGGCCATAGACCCGGCGGTTGCCGGCAAATGAGATCGTGCAGACCTCCTCGGCACGGGTGATGCCGACATAGGCCAGGCGGCGTTCTTCCTCGAGCCCCTTGAGGCCCTCTTCGTCCATGGATCGCTGGCTGGGGAACAGCCCATCTTCCCAGCCCGGCAGGAACACCGCCGGGAATTCCAGCCCCTTGGCCGCGTGAAGGGTCATCAGGGTAACCTTGGGTTCCTCGTCATCCTGTTCATTGTCCATGATCAGGCTGACATGTTCGAGGAAGCCTTGCAGGTTCTCGAAGCTTTCCAGCGCCTTGACCAGTTCCTTGAGGTTCTCCAGCCGCCCCGGAGCCTCGGGCGTCTTGTCGTTCTGCCACATCGCGGTGTAGCCCGATTCGTCCAGGATCACCTCGGCCAGTTCGATATGCGACAGCTGCCCCGGTCGTGGGCCGTCATCCTCGATCAGGTCATCGACGGGGCCGACCTGGCGCAAACCGCCCGTCATCATCCCCCGCCAGCGATCCAGCCCGTCGACCAACGCCTGCAACGCCTTGCCGCCCTTGCCACCGATGGCCTGCGCCTGGCCGCAGAGCCGCGCACCCTCCAGCAAGCTGACCCCATTGTCGCGCGCCATGCGCTGGATCGTCTGCTGCGCCTTGTCGCCGAGGCCGCGCTTGGGGGTGTTCACGATCCTCTCGAAGGCAAGATCATCGTCGGGCGAGACCACCAGCCGGAAATAGGCCATGGCATCGCGGATCTCCATCCGCTCGTAAAAGCGCGGGCCGC
>CAYWTM010000026.1:0-34128 GCA_964460185.1 uncultured Roseicyclus sp.
ACAGGCGAACTGGTGGAATTGACTGCCAGCCTTGTGCCCGACCTCAAGACCATCGCGCGCACCAAACACCACGTTGCGATGTATATCGCCAATGGGCACGGCGCATGGGAAGCGGCGCTGGTCAACATTCTCAGCCGGGGCGACAAGATCCTGATCCTCGGGACCGGACGCTTCTGCCTTGGATGGGGGGACATGGCCGCAGCAATGGGAGTGGACTGCCAGATCATCGATTTCGGCACCCATTCCGACATCGACATGACCCGCGTCGCCGAAGCCCTTGCCGCCGATACCGACCATCAGATCAAGGCGGTGCTGGCGGTGCAGGTGGACACCTCGACCTCGGTCAAGAACGACATTCATGCCTTGCGCGAAACGCTGGATGCGGCGGGCCATCCGGCGCTGTTGTGTTCGGACAACATCGCGTGCTTGGCTTGTGACGAATTTCACATGGATGACTGGGGCGTCGATGTGATGGTGACAGGCAGCCAAAAGGGTCTGATGACCCCCCCGGGCATGGCCTTTGTCTTTTTCAACGACCGCGCGGACCGCGTCAGGGAAACAGCGCGGCTTGTGACCCCCTATTGGGATTGGCGTCCGCGCGTCGACCCGCAGGAATATTATCGCTACTTCAACGGCACCGCGCCGACGCATCACCTGTACGGCCTGCGCACTGCGCTGGACATGATCCTGAAGGAAGAGGGCCTGACCAATGTCTGGCACAGGCATGCAACGCTAGCGCGTGCGATCTGGGCAGCGCTGGAGGTCTGGGGCCAGGCGGGTCCGGTGCGCCCCAATATCGCCGAACGCGACAAACGCAGCCACGCGGTGACGACCGTGAATTTCGGCACCGGCAACGGCAAGCGTCTGCGTGACTGGATGACGTCCGAAGTGGGCGTGACCCTTGGCATTCCGCTGCCCCTGAGCATGCCGGCCGGAACGGGGCCTGACGATTTTCTGCGGATCGGCCACATGGGTCATGTCAATGCCCACATGGTTCTGGGCGTTCTGGCAAGCCTTCAGGCCGGCATGTCGGCCCTGCAAATCCCCCACGGCCCCACCGGCCTGGAGGCCGCGATGCGGGTGATCGGCGAAGGTTAGGCCCGCGCCTCGGCCAGGGCCAGGGGCAAGGCGCGCGCAAAGGCGGCCAGATCTTCATCGGTGCCGCACGACACCCGGATGCAACGATCCTGCGGGGCGACAAAAGGCATCCTGACAAAGATGCCCTGCCGCACCAGGGAGCCCAGAACGGCACGGGCAAAATCCCCGTCCCGTCCGCAATCGATGGTCACGAAATTGGTGGCCGACGGCAAAGCGGTCAGCCCCTGGGCGCTGGCGATTGCACCGATCCGATCGCGGCTGGCGGTGATACGCGCGACGGTCGCATGCAAGTGGTCTTGATCTTGCAGCGCGGCCAGGGCGCCTGCCTGCGCCACACGGCCAAGCCCGAAATGGTTCCGGATCTTGTTGAACTCGGTCACGAAATCCGCGTGGGCGATGGCATAGCCCACGCGCAGACCGGCCAGTCCGTAAGCCTTGGAAAAGGTGCGGAACCGGATCACACGGGGATGGGTGACATCCAGCGCCGGGATCGCGCCGGGCGGCGCGGTATCGCAATAGGCCTCGTCCAGCGCAAGGACCGCGCCTTGGGGCAGCGCGTCGATCATGCACTGCACCCGCGCCGCATCATGCCAAGACCCCATCGGGTTATCGGGATTGGCGAAATAGATCAGCTTGGCTTCCACCTCAGACGCCTTGGCGATCAGGGCGTCGGGATCTTCGTGATCGCCCACGTAGGGCACCTTGTGCAGCACCCCGCCAAAGCCCGCCACATGGTAGTTGAAGGTCGGATAGGCGCCTTCGGACGTCACGACGGCGTCCCCTTTATCGACCAGCAGTCGGACCAGATACCCCAGCAAGCCGTCGATACCTTCGCCCACAACGATGTTGTCAGGGCCCACCCCATGATGCACGGCCAGGGCGTGACGCAGGTCATGAACCTCGGGATCGCCATACATCCAAGTCTGCGTCGCCGCACGGGCAATGGCCTCAACCGCCAGCGGAGACGGGCCAAAGACGCTTTCATTGGCCCCCAGTCGGGCAAGGAACGGGCCGCCGCGCGCGCGTTCCTGCGTCTCGGGGCCCACGAATGGCACTGTGGCAGGCAGGGTCTGAACAAGCGGGGTGGTGCGGGGCTGGGTCATGACGTTCTCAAAATCCGAAAATTTCCTGCAACGCAAGGGTTGGGCGAGCCCGGGCACGGTATCAAGCTGCGCTAGGGCGCACGATCCCCGTGCGCGTCACGGGCCGCATCGAGATATTTCCGCAAATCTTCGAGAGGCGGCAGAAGGTCTTGAACGTTCTTCATCGAGACGTTCTGCGCGATCTCGTCCAAATCCGGTTGCAGGGCGTCGATGGCCTCGCCGCGAAACCTGCGTCCGGCCTCGGTGATCCAGACCTGCTTTGATCGCTTGTCATCGGGGTTGGGCCGCATCTCGATCCATCCACGTTTCTCCAGCAGTCCAAGCGTATGGCTCAGCGTCGTCTTGGGGACCTGAAAGGCGCGGGCTAGCTCAAGCGGCGTGCGCCCGTCGCGCACGCGGACCAGGTGATTGAGCACCGCAAAATGCGAGACCAGCACGCCCTTGGGCAACCGCGCCTCGAACATGGCGCGGCTGAGTTGTTCGATGATCCCGATCTCGTTGAACAGTGCAAAGATCATCCGTGGATCAGCCGGTCGCTCCGACAATCTTGTCCTCCAGACGCCAACGCGGGGTCGGCATGATATCGGGCCCATAGCCCACTCGCGCCCACATTTGCACGGTTCCCCCATCCGGCGCCAGACGGCCGTGGATGTCATCATATAGGTCCGACATCTCGGGGTATTCCTGCAAGGCCTGGCTGAGGGGCTGCAGGCCAAGGCCCAGTTCGGTGGCGGCAAGGTTGATCCGCACCCAGTCGAACCCCGTGCGGATCTGGTCCAGGCGGGTGTTCGTCGGTGTGACCTGCCAGATATGCCCCATGGCCGTCTGCATGTTTGCAACAAAGCTCTCATCGGCGAATTCAGCGACGAACCCGTCCGGGTTCATGCTTGCCTCGCGGGTGAACAGACCGGTGAGGCGCAGGGTTTCGAACATCGGACCCGCGAATTCCAGCCCGTCGGGGTTGGCATTCACCTCGCGGTAGCCGATCCGGAACAGGTCGACGGATTCGCGCAAGGTTCGTTCAGTGGCGAATTCGACGCGGATCGCGGCCGTGGACAGGTCGCGCAGGTCTTGCACCATGGCGGGGTCGTTGGTCGAGCCCAGGCCGAAATGCCGTGTCGCCCGGGCGAGTTGAGACAGTGCCGCGGCGGGCACCTCGCGGGTCGTGTCGTAGGGTTCTTTCAATGACCGGCGCTGCGGCACGAACGCGAACAACGGATCGGGTGCTGCGGCGGTGGGCGCAAACCGGCAGATCGCCACCGGGCGCGTATCCAGCGCGGCAGGATCGGAGCCTTCGGGGAACAGGTCGAATGTCACCTCCAGCCCATCGGCCAACGCCGCCATCCGCAGGACTTCCAGGAAACACCCTAGCCCGATGACGATCTGGCGGCTGAACGGATCTGTCTGGGGCAGAAGCCGGTTGGTGTCCACGAACAGGACGGCCGTGTCAGGGGTGGACAGGTCAATCAGCCAGGGCTGCAGGTTGTGCGGGTTGGGGGCCAGGATGGCCCAGCTCAGCGCCCGCATGCGCGGATCGGGATATTGGCCCGCAAGGCTCCATGGGCGCATGGCATCTTGCGGCAAACGCGTGACGTCATAGCCGACAGCGGCCGTGGCGGCGACGATCACGCCGCCCCCGAGAAGAGCGAGGGTCTTGCGACGGGACAGGGTCATGGCGAGTCTCCATTAATACGATATCGCACTATATATGATACGATGTCGCACTAAATCAACCCCCGATGGTCTGTTTCTGCCGCATTGCGCGAGACGCGTCATATTGGTAGCAATTTCTGACCAATCCGCGCTTTCCAGGGAGGGAGCCTGCGCCATGCCCGTCATCACCGAGATCGAGGACCTCAAGCGCATCTACAAACGGCGTGTGCCAAAGATGTTCTACGACTACGCGGAAACGGGCAGCTGGACCGAGCAGACCTTTCGCGACAACTCGTCCGATTTCGACGCGATCCGCCTGCGTCAGCGCATCGCCGTGGATATGGCCGGTCGCAGCACTGCAGCCAAGATGGTGGGGCAGGATTACGCCATGCCGGTCGCACTGGCCCCGGTTGGTCTGTGCGGCATGCAATCAGCGGACGGGGAAATAAAGGCCGCCCGCGCGGCCGAGAAATTCGGTGTGCCCTTCACCCTGTCCACGATGTCGATCTGTTCGATCGAGGATGTCGCCAGTCACACCGATGCGCCGTTCTGGTTCCAGGTCTACACGCTGAAAGACGATGACTTCATGAAGCGGCTGTTCGGGCGGGCAAAAGATGCGAACTGCTCCGCTCTCGTCATTACGGTCGACCTGCAGATCATGGGCCAGCGCCACAAGGATCTGAAGAATGGCCTAAGCGCACCGCCGAAATTCACCGTGGCCTCGATGATGAACCTCGCCACCAAGATCCCTTGGGGGCTTGAGATGTTGCAAACCAAGCGGCGCTTCTTCGGCAATATCGTGGGCCATGCCAAAGGCGTATCCGATCCGTCCTCGCTGGCCAGCTGGACGGCAGAGGCGTTCGACCCTTCGCTCAACTGGGAGCGCATCAAGGAATTCCGAAGCTGGTGGGATGGGCCCGTGATCCTCAAGGGCGTCCTTGACGCGGAAGACGCCAAGATGGCGCTCAATGTCGGGGCGGATGCAATCATCGTGTCCAACCATGGCGGTCGACAACTGGATGGGGCGCTCAGTTCGATCAGGATGCTGCCGCAGATCATGGATGCGGTGGGCGACAAGATCGAGGTGCATCTGGACAGTGGCATCCGGTCGGGTCAGGACGTGTTGAAGGCGCTGGCGCTTGGGGCCAAGGGCACCATGATCGGGCGCGCGTTCGTCTACGGTCTGGGTGCGATGGGCGAGGCCGGGGTCACCCGCGCGCTGGAGGTCATTCACAAGGAACTCGACACCACGATGGCTCTTTGCGGGGAACGCGACATTGCCAACCTGGGCCGCCACAACCTGCTGCTCCCCGAAGATTTCGCGACCAAGTGGCAATAGAAGGGCGTTTGCCCCTCGCCCTGCCCCAGCCGCCGCGCTAGGTTTCGCCATGACCGCTGCCGCCCCCGCGCTTGCCTATTCCGATGATCAGGCCCATGCCCATGACCGCATCGCCGACGCGTTGCGCGAGATGGGCGTGGACATCGACCGCGAAGCGCTGAGCCCGGCGGTGGAAGGCAAGGGTCGCGTGATGGCGGTCGTGGGCAAGGCCGGTTCAGGCAAGACGCTGCTTCTGGCGGAACTGGTCCATGCGCTCGAACGCGCGGGCGTCGACATCGTCTCTGGCGACTGGGAAGGCCGCCGTCGCAAGGATCGCCGGACGGTCGCCGTGCTCGCGCCCACCAACAAGGCCGCCAGCGTGTTGCGACAGCGCGGCGTTCCGGCCACCACCATCCACCGGATCCTGTACACCCCCGTTTATGACCCCGAATACGAAAAGGTTGCTGAATGGCTGGCGGGCCAGGGCGACAGACCGATGATCGAGGCGCTGAGCGATGCGGCGCTCGACCGGGCCAAGGTCGTCTACGAAGCCACGAAATCCGTGCCTGCGGCCCTAGCCTCCGCCGGGCTGCGGGGCTCGGATTTCATCACCGGCTGGAAACGGCGCGACGACCCGCTCGACATCGGCTTCGTCGACGAAAGCTCGATGCTGGACGACCGGCAATTCGACGATCTGTGCGAAATCTTTCCGATCCTGATCCTGTTCGGCGACCCTGCACAGCTGGCGCCGGTGAACCAGTCCGGCCAGATGATCTTTGACAAGATCAAGGGCGCAAACCGGCTCGACCTGGCGCGCATCCACCGACAGGAGGCCGACAATCCGATCCTCGATCTGGCCCATGCCCTGGCCGATCCCGACCTGACATTCGAACGGTTCGAGCGGATGATCGAAGACGCCGCCGCCCGCGACGACAGGGTCCGCATCGCGCAACGTGTCGACAGCGACCTGATGGCGCGCAGCCCTGTCCTGGTCTGGCGCAATGCCACGCGCATCCGCCTGATCCATGCCTTCCGCGCCGCATTCGGCGCCCCCGAAGACAGCCTGATCGCCGGGGAACCGTTGATCTGTGACGGCATCGAACTGCCCCTCAAACACCGCAAGAGACGCATCGACCTTGAGGCGCGCGGCCTGATCAAGGGCGCCCCCGTCATCTATCTGGGGCCCGGATCGCGCCCCGGCTTTTCGCGGCTGCATGTGATCGGCGCCGAAAGCCCTCGTTTTTCCGCCGCCTCCATCGTGAAAATCGAAAAACCCGACGAGGAAGAACCCTTTATCCCCTATGCCGCGCGCATGGGGGCCGCGTTCCTGCATGGATCCGCGGTCACCATCCACAAGGCGCAAGGCTCCCAATGGCCCGTGGTGCAGGTATTTGCGCCCGATCTCTACGCCGCGTCGCGCGCCGGCAGGATGGAGGCCGGCCAGGCCTTGTGGAAACGCCTTGCCTATGTCGCGATCACCCGCGCGGAAGAACGCCTGATCTGGGTCACCCGCTACCGCCTGTCACGACCGAAACAAGCGCTCGACATCGCCGATCTTCCAGCGCCGGTCACCCCGCTTGCCCTCGAAGGAGACCAGGAATGAAAACCGCCATCGTGACCGGCGCAAGTGCCGGGATCGGTCGTGCCGTGACCGAGGCGCTGCTGGATGCCGGCTGGACCGTGGGCCTCGTGGCGCGCCGCGCCGACCGCCTGCAATCGGTGGCACAGGTCAATCCGGGCCGGGCCATTCCCATGCCGCTGGATGTCACGGATGACGCCGCGATCGAAACGGCCTTCACCGCGTTCACCGACGCACATGGCAGGCTGGACATGCTGTTCAACAACGCCGGCATCTTCTCGCCCACGGCCCCGATCGACGAGATCGACCCGGCAGACTGGCGGCGCGCGGTGGACGTGAACCTGACCGGCATGTTCCTGTGCGCGCGCATGGCTTTCCGACTGATGCGCCGGCAATCCCCGCAGGGCGGCCGGATCATCAACAACGGATCGATCTCGGCCCATGTGCCGCGCGCGGGTGCGGCCCCCTACACCGCCACCAAGCACGCGGTCACCGGGCTGACCCGCCAGATCGCGCTGGATGGCCGTCCCTTCGACATCGCCTGCGGGCAGATCGACATCGGCAATGCGGATACCGATCTGCTGCGTGACGCCGCCCACCAGGCCATGCAGCGTGGTGATGCGCCTCCGGAAATCATGGATGTGGCTCATGTGGCGACCAGCGTCCGGCACATGGCCGACCTGCCGCTTTCGGCCAACATCTTGTTCCAGACCATCATGGCAACCAAGATGCCCTATGTGGGCAGGGGCTGATCCGGCGCGATCAAATCCGCTTCGATCCCAATTCTCTGTTTCGGAAATATCCCGGGGGGCGGCGAAGCCGGGGGGCAGAGCCCCCTTCAGCCGCGCACGTAGCGAAACACAGCCGCGGCCAGCCAGCCGGCAATGATCGCAATGGTCAGCGACAATATCCCGTACATCAACGGCCGCTCATGGGCGAGCGTGTAGATGAACCGCTCAAGGCCCACCTTGCGCACCGGGATCGCCTGTTCGAACACGTCGATGACCTCACCGCCCCGGGTCAGGAAGATGCGCGTCATGTAGTCCCCTTCGACCAGGTTGGCCGGCAGGCGTATCTGGGTGTCGAACAGTGTTTCTTCGCGGAACCGCACCGCTTCCTCGTTGAGTTGATACAGGTCCGCCTCGGTGCGGATGCGGATCAGCGCTTCGTTGAACGCTTCTTGATCGCTGACGCCCGTGCTGACCGCCCGGATCGCGCGCGGGATCGAAACCCGGTGGCGCAGATCCTCGGTCTGGGTCAGCGCCCCGCGCAATGTGCCGGTGGTCGACACCGCGTAGAATGTGGGGGCGGAATCGACCTCCGAGGCATCGGTATTCACCCAGATCCCGAAACGGCGATCCTTGCGCCGAACGGTCACCGAATGGCTTGGCCCCTCGACGGTGATGATCACCTGCATCGGATCCGTGCCCGGTGGCGGGGCTTCGCGGCGGACCGCGCCAAAGATCAGGATCTCGGAGCCGTCGAAATTCGTGGTGATCGAAATCGCCTCCTGGCTCAGGCCGGCGACGACCTCTTCGGCCTGCGCGGGCGCGGACATCGACACGCCGATCAAGCCTAGCAAAACGACGCTCAGGAACCGGATCAATGCCCGCCCCCCGTGCCAATCGAATACAGCTCGGCAGGTTCAAGAAGCAGGTCGAGCGCCAATCGTCCGCAGACCGCCAGAACCATGATCGCCAGCAAGATGCGCAGCTGTTCGGCCTTCATCTTGAGACCGATCCGGGTGCCGATCTGCGCGCCGACGACACCGCCCACCAACAACAGGACCGCAAGCACCATATCGACGGTATAATTCGTCGTGGCATGCATCAGCGTCGCAAAGCCGGTCACAAATATGATCTGGAACAGCGACGTGCCCACCACGACCTTCGTCGGCATGCCCAGGAGATAGATCATGGCAGGCACCATGATAAAGCCGCCACCAACCCCCATGATCGCGGCCAGCACGCCGACGAACAGGCCCACGATCAGCGGTGGAATGACCGAGATATACAGGCCCGAGGTCCGAAACCGCATCTTGAAGGGCAGTTTCTGCATCCAGCCCCGCGTCCTGCGCTGCGGCAGGGCCGCGTCGCCCGCGGCGCGCGCACGCCGGATGGCGCGCAGGCTTTCCACGAACATCAGGGCACCGATGACCCCAAGAAACACCACGTAGCAAAGGCGCACCAGCAGATCGACCTGGCCGATTGCGGTCAGAAACGCGAAAACCTGCACCCCGGCCGCCGCACCGATCAGGCCGCCGATCAGCAAAACGACCCCCATTCGCAGGTCCACGGTCTTTCGTTTCAGATGTGCCAGCACGCCTGAAAAGGACGATGCGACGATCTGGTTCGCCTCGGTCGCCACGGCCACGGCCGGCGGGATGCCGATGAAAAACAGCAGCGGCGTCATCAAGAAGCCGCCGCCGACCCCGAACATTCCCGAAAGGATGCCGACCAGCCCACCCAGACCAAGCAGCAAGAACGCATTTACGCTGACCTCTGCGATGGGCAGGTAGATTTGCATGGGGCTGCGGACCTTCGTGACGCTATCCCGTGCTTAGCGCGCCGTTTTCGACAATGCCAGCCATCTCGCGATCCCTGCGCCTGCGACCGATCGGAACAGGCAGAGTCTTTCGACTCTGCCCGATGGCGGTCAGATCACAACGACATCCAGCGGCGGAAAGCCGTTGAAGCCGACCGAGCTGTAGCTGGAGGTGTAGGCCCCGCAGTTGCGGATCACGAACCGGTCGCCTGCGCGAAGGCCCAGGGGCAGGGCCACCGGGCGTTTTTCGTAAAGAACGTCGGCGCTGTCGCACGATGGGCCGGCCAAAATGCAAGGGCCCATCGCCTCGTGGTCGCGATCGGTGCTGAACTGATAGCGGATCGCCTCGTCCATGGTTTCGGCCAGGCCCGAGAACTTGCCGATATCCAGAAACACCCAGCGGCACAGGTCGTCGTCGGATTTCTTCGACACCAGCAGCACCTCGGCCGCGATCATTCCGGCTTCTGCCACAAGGCCACGGCCCGGTTCAGCCATCACGCGCGGCGCATCGCCGAAACGGGCGCGGACCATGGCCATGACCGCCGCCGCATATTCGGTCGCAGGCGCGATTTCGTCGCCGTAGAAGGCCGGGAAACCACCACCGATATTGACCAGGCTCAAATCATGGCCCGCTTCGGCAGCTTCGTCCCAGATGGCGGCAACCTGGTCCAGCGTGTCGGTCCACATCTCGGGCTTGCGGGTTTGCGAGCCGACATGGAACGAAAAGCCGACCGGGTCGAGCCCGAGGTCACGGGCCAGGTCCAGAAGGCGCACTGCCTTGTCGCGGCAGGTGCCGAACTTTCGGGTCAGCGGCCAATCGGCGCCCGAAGCTTCGACGATCAGGCGAATATAGACCTGCGCACCGGGCGCGTTTTCGGCGATCTTCTCAAGCTCTTCCTCGGCATCGGCGGCGAAGATGCGTATGCCGGCCTGATATGCGAAAACGATGTCCGAGGCGCGTTTCACGGTGTTGCCGAAAGAAATGGTCTCGGGGGCTGCGCCGAGCGACAGGCACAGTTCGATCTCGCCGCGCGACGCGGCATCGAAATGCGAGCCGATCTTGACCAAACGCTCGATGATCTCGCGGGTCGGGTTGGCTTTGACCGCATAGTGGATGTCGGCCGTATCCAGGCCCGCGGCCAGCGCGTGATACTGCGCTTCGACCTGATCGATATCCAGAACCAGCGTCGGCTTGTCAAAGCTGTGCGATGCGATGAAGGCTTCGATGCGGGAAGGGCGTGCGACGGCGGAAGCCGCCGAGAAATCGGCATGCGTTACGTGCATTGGTCATCTCCAATAGACCCGGCCATATATGACCGCTCAGTTCCAAGGGAGACGTTACCGTCGCTACGTAACTGCGATGGATTGGTCGGTTCGGGAACCGGCCTACCACCCGTGACAGAGGCGCGTGCGTTGGCGTCTTGATCGCGCATATGAGGCCAAGCCCGAGTCGATGCAAGATGGAAAATGCGCGATGCGGGGATTTTGGGACCTGCTGCGTTTACGCAACGAAATGCCGGAGGTGCGGCTGCCCGCCGGACGCCTCCGGCGGCCATATTTTCAGGATAAAGATGCACGCGGTGTCGCCCGACCGCCGCAGGGTGGCCGCGCCCCGCGCGGCAGGGTGCGATGGCCCACCGGTCACGCGGGCAGCGCTGCACCGCAGGCCTTATCCGGGCGTGGCCTTGGTCTGAGTGGGCGGCGGGGCAACGGGGGGCGGCGTCTGTGGTTTTCCGCCTCGCCCGAACCAGGGGCTGCGCGCGCCGTCGCGCGGGGTGCCGTACCAATCTTCGTTCCGGGTCATGTACATGGTGAGGGCCAGGGCGAGGAAGGCCAGGGTTGATCCGGCAAGCAGGGCATAGTCGGCCGAACGCAGGATCAGGTAGAGCACGCCGTAGGTCACCGCCAGCATCAGCGCCAGAACCAGCGTCCGCTTGCCGAGTTTCAGTCCCAGGGCGCCGAACATCGTCAACAGAGCGGTTGTCGCCCCCGCGGACAGCCCATAGGCCGCACCGAACCCGATCTGTTCGGCATAGGACACCATCAGCAACACGAAGATCGATTGCGCCAGACCGATCAGGATGTATTGCACCGGATGAGTGGGTTTGCCGCTGCGGCCTTCGATCAGAAGAACCGTCAGGAAGGTCAGGGTGATGAACAAGATCCCGTAACGTGCGGCGCGGAACGCCTGTTGATAGAAATCATTCGGCTCGAAGAACCGAACCCCAAAGGCCGAATTCTGGCGCGCGGTCAGGTCGAAATCGCTTCGCGCGGCCTGCGGCAGCGGGCGGGCCAGATGCGGGATGGTCCATGTGGCTGAAAACCCCTGGTCGGTGATCTGGGACCCGTCAGGAAGAAACGCGCCGAAAAAGCTGGGATGCGGCCAGTCAGAGGTGATGGTGACCGCGCTTGTGCGCCCCATGGGCGTCGCGCGCAGGTCGGAGGCACCGTTGAATCCAAGCGTGAGATCATAGAGGCCGCGCCCCCGCGGATCGCCGATGGCCGCGATCACGCCCGCGGTGCCATCGGCGCGGGGTTCGAGCAACACATCATCCTCGCCCAGGCGCAGGCGCGTCTCGCCCCTCAGGGCGCGGTTTTCCGACACCGTCAGGCGCAACTGCGCCTCATCCCACAAGATGCGTTCGCCGTCTTCCAGCAAACCGGGGGCGGCGTCGGTGTCGAAGTCAAAGGTTGCGACCGCACTGGCGGCGTAGACCGGCACGTTGAAGATGCCACGGCTGCGGATCTGGCTGGTGGCGGCAATCGACAGATCGAAGGTTTCGGGCAGCAGGTAGACCGGGGGCTTGGGGCGGATCTCGGTCCGTGTGCGCATCTCCTGCTGGCGTTCGCCGGTTGCGGGGTCTGTCACCTGAACGGGTTCCGAGATCGTCACCGGCCCCTCGACGGGGATGATCAGGAAGGGGCCCGACAAAAGCTGGCTGCCGCCCCATTCCTGGCCGACCTCGCGCACGGTCTGGCGGCTGAAATTCGCGCGGTCGTCAATGACGGCGGAGACGAAGAACAACGGAATGAACATCAGAAGGGCCAAAAGCCCCACGATCAGGAAACGAGTGCCGATAGCGCGCATGAGAAGCCTGTCAGAATGCGGATTTCAGCCGCAAGCCTGCGCCCAGATGACGGGTCGCTCAAGGCGGGAAACCCGTAGGTTGCATCAACAGGCCCGGGCGCCGGGCGGTCTGGCCGATTGGTGCGGCTTTTCCCGCATATCGGGGACAGCGGACAGGCTGGCCGCCGTGCTGGCCGATGCCTATCGCCGGTGCACAGATTGCGTGCATCCATCGGGGAAGACACGACGCTGCACTTCGTCGATGGTGGCATCCATACCCGCGTTGCAAAGGACATCATCATGAAGACCCAAGACTTCGTCGCATCAGCCGATATGCGGATTGGCCATGTTCATCTGCGGGTATCGGATCTCGATCGTTCCATCGCCTTTTACCGTGACGTGATCGGGCTGGAGTTGCAGCAAAGATACGGCGCACAGGCGGCATTCCTGTCCGCGGGCGGGTATCACCACCACCTGGGACTGAACACCTGGGACAGTCTGGGCGGTGCCCCGGCGCCGCGCGGTCATCCCGGGTTGTATCATGTCGCGTTTGTGTACCCCGATCGCGCCGCCCTGGCGCGGGCGCTGAAACATGTCCTTGATCTGGGGATCGACCTGGAGGGCGCGGCAGATCACGGCGTGTCCGAAGCGGTTTATTTCTCGGACCCCGACAAGAACGGGATCGAGCTTTACTGGGACCGTCCTGTGCAGGAATGGCCGCGGGACGAGGCGGGCGACCTGGCGATGGGGAACACGCGGCTGGATATCCCCGCGCTGCTGGCCGACGCCTGATATTTGTGCGAAAATGCACGGAATAACCCTTTCTTAATGGTTTGACATTTAGGAATGCAGAGCTAATTGTTAGCGCTAACCTCGGATTTCACTCAGGGGGATGTTCCATGCAGAGCAACTCGAATACCCGGGCCTTGCGCCCTCATGCCACCGATGCTTCGCGCAGCGGCACAGCTTCGGATTTGCAGGGCCCCAAGGGGATGCCTCGTGCAAGTCTTTCGGGCCGGACCGCCAAAACCGCCCGGCGGATGACCCCGCACCTCAAGGGGCGGCACAATGCCCCCATGGCCTACCAGCAGGGCTTCACCTCTGGACCTTCGAGCTGACTTGCCACTACGCTGACTTGTGATCGCACAGGAGAGCGAGATGGCCACCGGCACGAATATCAAGACCTACTACAAGGGCAGCTGGCATGACGGCGACGTTCCGATCATGACAGCGTCCGATCATGGCGCTTGGCAGGGCACAACCGTGTTCGACGGCGCGCGCTACGTGAACGGCATGGCCCCCGATCTGCGCGCCCATTGCGACCGTGTGGTGCAATCCGCCAAGGCGCTGATGCTGCACCCGGGACTGACCGGGGCCGAGATCTTCGATATCGCCTGGGAGGGGCTGAAACGGTACCCGGCCGAGTCTGCCATCTATGTCCGCCCGATGTTCTGGGGAATCGACGGTGGGCTTCTGGGGATCTTGCCGGCCGAGACGGAAGCGGGGTTCTGCATCTGTCTTGAAGAGGTTCCGCTGGCCGCGCCCGAGGCCACCGTCCGCCTTGGCATCACCCAGTTCCACCGTCCGATGCTGACCGACAATGTCACCAATGCAAAGGCCGGCTGCCTCTACCCCAACAACGCGCGCATGCTGGCGGAGGTGCAATCCAAGGGCTTCGACAACGCGCTGGTGCGCGACGTCATGGGCAATGTCGCGGAAACCGCATCGTCCAACGTGTTCATGATCCGTGACGGCGTGGTGTTCACCCCGGTTCCCAACGGGACCTTTCTCAACGGAATCACCCGGCAAAGGCACATCCAGAACATGCGCGCCGACGGGTTGGAGGTGATCGAGACGGTGCTGACCTTCGACGATTTCCGCGCCGCCGACGAGGTTTTCATGTCCGGCAACCTCAACAAGGTCACAGCGGTCATCGAATTTGACGGCACCCGGTATGAACATGGTCGGATCACGGAACATGTGCGGTCGCTATACTGGGATTGGGCCGCCAGCGCGAACTGATCCATCCGCCTCGATCATGATCCCGACGCCTGTCTCGCCCGGCGTTGGGGGTGACGCGACACATGGCGGCAGAACGCGGCGTATCAGCAAAACCGTGGACAGTGTCAGATACGCGGGCCATGCTGCCCAGCAGGAGGGTTGAACCGATGCGCAAGTTTCTGGTGGTGCTGGATGACACTCGTGAATGTCTGAACGCGATGCGCTTTGCCGCAATGCGTGCCGCAAATACCGGCGGCGGCGTCGAAATCCTGTCTGTGATCCCGCCGGACGAATTCAACCACTGGATCGGTGTCGGCGAGGTCATGCGCGCCGAGGCCCGCGAACGGATCGAGGCGCATTTCAATGTCTTCGCGAAGTGGATGCGCGACAAGCAGGGGGTCGATCCCTCGCTGGTGATCCGAGAGGGCGAACCCGTGGCCGAGATCCTGGCGCATATCGGCGCCTCGAAAGAAATTGGCGTGCTTGTTCTGGGGGCGGGATCGGGCAAGGGCGGACCGGGCCCCCTGGTCACGGCCCTGACGAAACAGGCCGGATCTCTGCCGGCTCCGATCACCATCGTCCCGGTTGAACTGTCCAAGGAGCAGTTGGAACAGATCACGTGAAACCCTGGCCGGACGATTTCAGTTTAGAACGATTCCAGTTAGCTTGACTCTGCGGGATTGAACGCTCATATCTGACAAAACCGATAAGGATTGCCGCCCATGTTCATCCAGACCGAATCCACCCCCAATCCCGCGACGCTGAAATTCTTGCCCGGTCTGACGGTGCTTGAGGCCGGCACCGCCGATTTTCCATCGGCAGAGGCATCCGCGAAAAGCCCCTTGGCGAGCCGCATTTTCACGGTCGAGGGTGTGACGGGCGTATTCTTTGGCAGCGATTTCGTCACCGTGACCAAAGGTGAGGATATGGCGTGGGAACACATCAAGCCCGCAATCCTTGGCGCGATCATGGAACATTTCCAATCCGGCGCGCCGGTGATGGACGGCGAAGGCAGCGGCACTGGCGGCCATGCCGAACATGACGGCGAAGACGCCGAGATCGTGGGCCAGATCAAGACCCTGCTCGACACCCGCGTGCGCCCCGCCGTGGCGCAAGATGGCGGCGACATCACGTTTCACGGCTTTGACCGGGGCGTGGTCTACCTGCACATGCAGGGCGCCTGCGCCGGTTGCCCGTCCTCGACGCTGACCCTGAAGATGGGGATCGAGAACCTGCTGCGTCATTACATTCCCGAAGTTCTCGAGGTGCGCCCTGTCAACGTCTGAGCCCCTCATCCTCGGGTTTGATACATCGGCCGCGCATTGCGCGGCCGCTTTGCTGTCAGGCGACCGGATCCTCGCCCACCGGCAAGAAGCAATGACCAAAGGTCAGGCTGAACGCCTGATGCCGCTGATTGCGGCGGTGCTGGACGACGGCGGCGCAAACCTTGGCCAGTTGGATGCAATCGGCGTAGGCACCGGGCCGGGGAATTTTACCGGCCTTCGCATTTCGGTATCCGCCGCGCGGGGGCTGGCGCTGTCCTTGGGTATCCCGGCGGTGGGTGTGACCGGGTTCGATGCGCTGACCTCGGATCTGGCATCGGACCAACCGGCATTGGTGTTGATCCCTGCCCCGCGAAACGCGGCTTATGTTCAACTGCGCGGCCTGCCGGATCATGCGACAACACCCGGGCTGGTCCAGCAAGCAGATCCCCTGCCCGGTTTTCCGGCCGATATCAGCCCGATGCTGGTTACGCCGCGCGACGCGGTTCTGCCGGATCGGGACTGGTCCGGGTTCACCACGCGAATCGACGGTGCGGCGCTTGCGCCCGCCATCGCCCGGATTGCAGCGCGCCGCTACCAGTGGCCGGATCTGCCGCGCCCCGCACCCTTGTACCTGCGCGCAGCCGATGCAGCGCCCGCCCGCGACACGGGACCGGTTCTTCTGCCATGACCCCCGCCCGCATGGCCGAATTGCACGCGCAAGCCTTTGCAGGGGGTGAGATCTGGACCGAAGCCGCCATTCGCGCGCTGCTGGTTCGCCCTGCAACGCATGTCGTGACCCTTGGCGATGACGGCTTTGCACTCTTGCAGATCCTGCCCCCCGAGGCGGAGCTGTTGACCATTGCCGTGGCCCCCGCGCGCCAGGGCCGTGGGATCGGTGCGGAGTTGCTGTCGAAAACCATGGCCGACGCCGCCCAAGCCGGTGCGGACACGCTGTTTCTAGAGGTCGCCGCCGACAATGCCGCCGCCCGCGCCCTGTATACCCGTGCGGGGTTCGCCCGGATCGGACGGAGAAAAGGCTATTTTGCAAGACCCGGCGCTGTGGCGCAGGACGCCTTGGTCCTGTCGTGTTTGCTACATGCCGAAAATTCCGGCACCCCATGACCAGACTGACCTTGGGGCACCAAAAAGCATTGCCGGGCCGGGCAGAATCCAGTTGACCCCACCGCGCGCCTTTGCCCTTATTCCGGGCAGAAGATCGCATCGCGGTCTTATGCTCAATGGGAACCGCTGCCGGTCGAGCAGGCAGCGGACCTGTCCAACCGGGAGAAATCTACATGACCATGATGAAATCGCTGATGGGGGCTGCTGCCGCGCTCGCCATGACCGCAGTCGGAGCGCTGGCAGAGCCGGCCATCATCTTCGACCTCGGCGGCAAGTTCGACCGTTCGTTCAACGAGGCCGCCTTCAACGGCGCCGAGCGTTGGGCGGATGAAACCGGCGGCACCTATCGCGAGATCGAGCTGCAGTCCGACGCACAGCGCGAACAGGCCATGCGCCGTCTGGCCGAAGCCGGCTCCAACCCGATCGTGATGGCGGGCTTCAGCCAGGCATCCGCGCTGTCCGTGGTTGCGCCCGACTACCCCGACACCACCTTCGTCATCATCGATGGCGTGGTTGACGCGCCGAACGTGCGGTCGGTGGTGTTCTCCGAACATGAAGGATCCTACCTGGTCGGCATGATGGCCGCGATGGCCTCTGAAACCGGCACGGTCGGCTTTGTCGGCGGCATGGACATTCCGCTGATCTCGCGCTTTGCGTGTGGCTATGCGCAGGGCGTCGTCGCCGTGAACCCCGACGCGACCGTGATCTCGAACATGACCGGCGATACACCGTCGGCCTGGAACGACCCGGTGCGCGGTGGCGAACTGACCCGTGGCCAGATCGCACAGGGCGCAGACGTGGTCTACGCGGCCGCAGGTGGCACGGGACTTGGCGTTCTTCAGGTGGCAGCCGACGAAGGCATCTTGTCGATCGGCGTGGACAGCAACCAGAACTACCTGCATCCCGGTTCGGTTCTGACCTCGATGATGAAGCGTGTGGACGTTGCCGTCTATGACGCCTTCACCAGCGGCGATGCCGTGGAAACCGGCTTCTTCGTCTTCGGACTGGCCGAGGAAGGCGTAGGCTTCGCGCTTGACGAGAACAACGCGGAACTCGTCTCGGAAGAGATGATCGCAGCCGTCGAAGCCGCCAGCGCCGGCATCATCTCGGGTGAGATCATGGTTCACAACTTCACCGAAGACGGCACCTGCCCCGTGCAGATGCAGTAATCCAGAACGCCCCGGCAGGATACACCTGACCGGGGTGTTTCGATTTTCCGGCACGGGCCGCGCACGGTAACGGTCGCGGCCCGTACCACATAAAAAGACGACCCGAAGGGGACATGACATGACCACGCCGCCGCCCGCCATCGAGCTGAAGGGTATTTCCAAGGCCTTTGGCCCGGTGCAGGCGAACAAGGACATCTCCCTTTCCGTCCAGCCGGGTACGATCCATGGCATCGTGGGGGAAAACGGCGCGGGCAAATCGACCCTGATGTCCATCCTTTACGGGTTCTACAAGGCCGATAAGGGCGAAATCCTTATCAACGGCAAACCGACGCTGATCCCCGACAGCCAGGCCGCAATCCGCGCCGGCATCGGTATGGTCCACCAACATTTCAAGCTGGTGGAAAACTTCACGGTGGTGGAAAATGTCATCCTCGGCGCCGAAGACGGCGCGCTCCTGCAGCCCTCGGTCAGCAAGGCCCGGAAACTGCTGACCGATCTCGCCCATGAATACGGGCTCGAGGTCAATCCCGATGCGGTGGTCGAAGATCTGTCCGTCGGCCACCAGCAGCGCGTCGAGATCCTGAAACAGCTTTACCGACAGGCCGACATCCTGATCCTGGATGAGCCCACCGGGGTTCTGACCCCGGCCGAGGCCGATCAGTTGTTCCGCATCCTCGGGCGACTGAAGGAAGAGGGAAAGACCATCATCTTGATCACCCACAAGCTGCGCGAGATCATGGACGTGACCGACAGCGTATCGGTGATGCGGCGCGGACAGATGACGGATACGGTCAAGACATCGGAAACCTCGCCCACCGAACTGGCCGAGATGATGGTGGGCCGCAAGGTGTTGCTGCGCGTGGACAAGGAACCGGCCCATCCCGGCGATGTGGTTCTGGACGTGCAGAACCTGCGCGTGGTCGACGACGCAGGTGTGGAACGCGTCAAAAGCATCTCGTTCCAGATCCGGGCCGGTGAAATCCTTGGAATTGCGGGTGTGGCCGGAAATGGTCAGTCGGAACTGCTGGAGGTTCTGGGCGGCATGATCGCGGCACAAGGTGGGACCGTGACGCTCCACAACCAAGACATCGATTTGACCGGCAAGTATTCCGACGGCCAATCCCGTCGCGCGCGCGGCATCGGGCATGTGCCCGAGGACCGGCAGGTCGAAGGCCTGATCATGCCCTTCGAGGCATGGGAAAACGTGGCCTTCGGCTATCACAAGGATCCCAGGTACCAGGCCGGCATCCTGATGGACAATGCCGCGATCAAGGCAGATTGCGCCGACAAGATGGAACGCTACGACGTGCGCCCGCCGAATCCGCGCCTGCCCGCGCGCAACTTTTCGGGCGGCAACCAGCAAAAGATCGTCGTGGCCCGCGAAATGGATCGCATGCCCGATCTTCTATTGGTGGGCCAACCCACGCGCGGCGTCGATATCGGCGCGATCGAGTTCATTCACAAACAGATCATCGCCCTGCGGGACCAGGGCAAGGCAGTGCTGCTGGTATCGGTGGAACTGGACGAGATCATGGGCCTGTCGGACCGGATTGCCGTCATGTTCGACGGCAAGATCATGGGTGAGCGGCTGCCATCCGAAACCAATGAAAACGAGCTTGGCCTGCTGATGGCCGGGGTGACCGAGGGGGCCGCATAATGGACAAGATGCCGAAATGGGCCGATGTCATCCTGATCCCCATGATCAGTGTGATCCTGGCCCTTCTCGTCTCGGGGCTTGCGGTTGTCTTCATCGGGGAAAGCCCGATCGAGGCCATGACGGTCATGGTGCGCGGCGCCTTCGGGTCCGCCTATGGGTGGGGCTACACGCTGTATTACGCGACCAACTTCATCTTTACCGGGCTTGCCGTGGCGGTCGCGTTTCACGCGCGCATGTTCAATATCGGCGGCGAGGGGCAAGCGTCGCTTGGCGGGTTGGGCGTTGCCATCGTGCTCTTGTCGGTCGCGTGGCCGCATTGGACCGTCGCGCTGATTGCCGCGATTGCGGGCTCGGCATTGTTCGGGGCAGCCTGGGCCACGATCCCGGCCTACCTGCAGGCCAAACGCGGCAGCCATATCGTGATCACCACGATCATGTTCAACTATATCGCGGCCTCGTTGTTGGTCTATCTGCTGGTCAACGTGTTCCGCGTCGAAGGGTCGATGGCGCCCGAAACCGCGCGCTTTGCCGAAGCCATGCACCTGCCCAGTGCCGCGGATTTCGCGAGCTTTCTGGGGTTCCGGGGCTCCACGCCGCTCAACATCACCTTCTTCATCGCGCTGCTGGCCTGTGTCGGTGTGTGGATCCTGATCTGGCGTACCCGGCTTGGCTACGAAATCCGCGCCTTTGGCCATTCCGAAACCGCCGCCGTCTATGCCGGGATCAATCCGACCCGGATCATCATGGTCTCGATGCTGATATCGGGCGGATTGTCGGGGATGATGGCGATCAATGTCGTCATGGGCGAGGCCGAGCGGTTGGTGCTCAACTTCGTCGAGGGCGCGGGCTTCGTCGGGATCGCTGTCGCGCTCATGGGGCGGTCGCATCCCGTGGGCGTGGTGCTGGCGGCCTTGCTTTTCGGGGCGCTCTACCAAGGTGGGGCCGAATTGCAATTCGAGATGCCCGCGATCAGCCGCGAGATGATCCTGGTGATCCAGGCGCTGGTGATCTTGTTCACCGGGGCGCTCGACAACATGGTGCGCATGCCCATGGAAAGCCTGTTCCTGTCGCTGCGCAGCCGCCGGGACGCGGCTGAACAACGTAGTCCGGCGGAGTGACGGTGATGATGCAGGCAAATCAGCTGGCGAACATGGATCTGACCATGGGCATCTGCCCCAATGTCGCGCCCGTATGCGCCACCAGCCGGAGTTGAGATCATGGATTTTCTGACCATCCTGCAAATCCTGGACTCGACCGTGCGACTGGCCACGCCCTTGTTGTTGGCATGTCTGGCGGGGCTGTATTCGGAACGGGCCGGGGTCTTTGACATCGGGCTGGAGGGCAAGATCCTGGCATCGGCGTTCTTTTCGGCAGCCGTCGCCTTTACATCGGGGTCTGTCTGGGTCGGGCTGTGCGCTGGCATTGCCGCGTCGATGGCGCTGGCGCTGCTGCATGGGGCCGCATCGATCACGTTCCGCGGCAATCAGCTGATCTCGGGCGTTGCGATCAATTTTCTTGCTGCGGGCGTGACGGTTGTGATCGCGCAGACCTGGTTCTCGCAAGGTGGCCGCACGCCGGCCCTGTCGGGGGACGCGCGGTTCGACAATATCGTGTTCCCGGGCGCCGAATCCACGATGCGTGGGGTCGCGCAACAAGGGCCCTTGGGACAGGTCTATTCCGAACTGATTTCGGGCCATTCGATCCTCGTCTACGTGGCTCTCTTGATCGTGCCACTGACGTGGTGGGTCCTGTTTCGCACCCGGTTCGGTCTTCGCCTGCGCGCCGTCGGGGAAAACCCGGCGGCGGTCGATACGGCGGGCGTATCCGTCGTGGGGCTGCGCTACGCGGCCGTGATGATCGCGGGCGTGTTGTGCGGGCTGGCGGGCGCATACCTGGCCACGGGCCTGTCAGCCGGCTTTGTGAAAGACATGAGCGCGGGCCGCGGTTTCATAGCGCTGGCGGCCCTGATCTTTGCAAAGTGGCGGCCATGGTATGCATTGTCGGCGTGTCTGCTGTTCGGCCTGCTGGATGCCATCGGCAACCGCTACCAGAACATCCAGATGGGTGAGCTTATCATTCCCGTGCAGTTCATGCAGGCCCTGCCCTACATCCTGACGGTCATCATCCTTGCGGGGTTTGTCGGAAAGGCCATCCCGCCCCGTGCCGGAGGCGAACCCTATGTCAAAGAACGCTGAAGCGCTGGCCGCTCGGATCCGGGCGGTGGCAGGCGATGCCGCCCCTGTTTACGGCCTTGTTCTGGGATCGGGCCTTGGCCATCTGGCGGATACCGTGGACGGCGTGGCGATCGACTATGCCGACCTGCCGGGGTTTCCTCATGCAGGCGTCTCGGGCCACAATCCGAAACTGGTGATCGGCGACCTGGAAGGCACCCGCGTCGCCATATTCGGCGGTCGGGCGCATTACTACGAATCCGGTCGGGGCGATGCCATGCGCCTGCCGCTGGAGGTGCTGAAAGCCCTGGGGGGCGAGCGGCTGATCCTGACCAATGCGGCCGGGTCCATGCACCCTGATCTGAACCCCGGCGATCTGATGCTGCTCAATGATCACATCAATTTCTCGGGCCTGAACCCGCTGATCGGGGAACCGACCGATGCCCGGTTCGTTCCGATGACCGAGGCCCATGACCCGACCATGCGCGCAGACCTCAAGGCCGCCGCACTGTCCGAGGGCATTCCCCTGATGGACGGGGTCTATGCGTGGTATTCCGGCCCCTCCTTCGAGACGCCCGCCGAAATCCGCGCGATCCGGACATTGGGCGCGGATGCCGTGGGGATGTCCACCGTTCCCGAAGTGATCCTGGCCCGTTTCCTTGGCCTGAAAGTCGCGGCGATTTCGACGATCACCAACAAGGCGGCCGGCCTGTCAGACGAAAACATCAGCCACGAACACACCAAGGCGATGGCACCTCTTGGCGCGGCGAAACTGGAACGGATATTGCGCCGGATGCTGCGCGAAACCTGATCCACCAGCGCTGGGCTGTGGTTCAGGACGGTTCAGGCAAACGCCGCCTCAAGCGCGATTTCCACCATGTCGGAAAAACTGGATTGCCGGTCCTGCGAGGACAGTTCTTCGTGGGTCACCAAGTGATCCGAAACCGTCAGAACAGCCAGCGCACGGCATCCGTAGCGCGCTGCCAGAATATACAACTCGGCCGCCTCCATTTCGACGGCAAGAACGCCGTGACGCATCATCTGTTCGTTCAGATCGGGGCGCTCATCATAAAAGACGTCCGACGAATAGATGCCGCCGACATGCACGGGGATGTCCCTGGCCAGGGCCGCATTGTGCGCCGCCTGCAAGAGCCCGAAATCGGCGCAGGGCGCAAAATTGAGGTCCTTGAAAATGCCGCGCGACGGGGTCGACAGGGTCGACGATGTCATCGCCAGGATCACATCCCTGAGCTTGACATCCGCCTGCATGGCGCCGGTCGATCCGATCCGGATCAGCGTTTTGGCACCGTAGTCGCGGATCAGTTCGTTGGCATAGATCGACAGGCTCGGCATACCCATCCCGGACCCGTGAATCGTAACGCGCTGTCCTTTCCAGGTGCCGGTAAACCCGTACATCCCGCGCACGTCATTGACGCGCACGGGATCTGTCAGAAATGTCTCGGCCGCCCATTTGGCACGCAGCGGATCGCCGGGTAAAAGCACCGTTTCGGCAATTTCACCACGTTTTGCACCAATATGGACAGTCATCGATCAGATTGCCATGGACTCGAGTGGCTTGCCCGCCGCGAGTGCATCCTTGATCCATTGCGGTTGGCGTCCGCGACCCGTCCAGGTTTGGGAAACATCGGCAGGGTTTGCATATTTCGCGACGCCTTTGGTGCCTGTTTTCCCGGATGGCTTGGAGCTTAGCAATTCCTCAAGGACAAATCCATGGTCCTTGGCGACCTGGCGCACGGCTGCCAGCGCTTCGACTCTCTTTTTCTGTGCGAAGGTCTTTATGGCGTTTTCGATTTCTTTCTGATGATTTTTGAGCTCGTCTAAATTCATTTTTTCAATGGTTTTGGACATCGGAATAATACCTTTACTTCTTAAATACCTTTGAATGACTCACGCGCGCGGGGAAGGCAAGGCCTTCTGCGAGCGTTACAATTACCAAATTTTCCGAAATTGCCCTATTCTGCCGCCAAGGCCTTGGGGTCGGCCAGGGCAACGATATCCATCATGATCCGGTTCAATTCGAAATCCTTGGGCGTATAAACCTTTGCCACGCCGAAGCTTTTCAATGTCTCCGCATCCTCATCCGGAATGATGCCCCCAACCATGACCGGCACGTGATCGAGACCAGCGGCACGCAGCCGCGTCATGACTTCTTCGATCAGGGGCACGTGGCTGCCCGACAGAATCGATAGACCGATGACATGGGCATCCTCCGACGCGGCCGCAGCGACGATTTCCTCGGGCGTCAGGCGGATCCCCTCGTAAGAGATGTCCATGCCGCAATCCCGCGCACGAAACGCGATTTGCTCTGCGCCATTGGAATGACCATCCAGACCCGGCTTGCCCACCAGGAATTTCAACCTGCGTCCCAGGCGATCGCTTACGGCGTCGACGGCGTCACGGATGCCATCCAGACCCTCGGTCTGGTTCGACACCGATTTCGAAACGCCTGTGGGTCCACGATATTCTCCGTGGACGGCGCGCATCACACCAGCCCATTCGCCGGTGGTGACACCGGCCCTTGCGGCCGCGATGGACGCAGGCATCACGTTGCGCCCCTCTGCCGCCGCCGTGCGTAAATCCGCCAGAGCGGATTTCACTGCCGCGTCATCGCGGTCTTGCCGCCATGCGGTCAGCCGGGCGATCTGGTCCTGTTCGACGGCCGGATCGACCACCATGATCCCACCATCTTCCCCCATCAGCGGCGACGGCTCGGACGCGGTGTATCTGTTGACCCCCACCACCACGGTTTCACCGCGCTCGATGGCCCCCACCCTTGCGGCATTGCTTTCGACCAGGCGGGATTTCATGTAATCGATGGCCGCAATCGCGCCACCTTGAGCATCCAGATTGGCCAATTCGGCGCGCGCGCCGATCTTCAACTCTTCAACCTTCGCATCGATTGCCGGGTTGCCGTCAAAAAGATCGCCGTATTCCAACAGGTCCGTCTCGTAGGCCATGATCTGCTGCATCCGCATCGACCATTGCTGGTCCCAGGGGCGCGGCAGGCCCAGTGCTTCGTTCCAGGCGGGCAATTGCACCGCGCGCGCACGCGCTTTTTTCGACAGCGTCACGGCCAGCATTTCGATCAGGATGCGGTAGACGTTGTTTTCGGGCTGCTGTTCGGTCAGACCGAGGGAGTTGACCTGCACCCCATAGCGGAAGCGACGGTATTTGGGGTCTTCGACACCGTAGCGGTCTGCACAGATTTCATCCCACAAATCCACAAAGGCGCGCATCTTGCACAACTCCGTCACGAATCGGATGCCCGCGTTGACGAAAAACGAAATCCGCTCCACGAGGATCGGGAAATCCTCGGCCGGGACACGGGGGCGCAATTCATCCAGAACCGAGATCGCGGTCGCCAGGGCAAAGGCCAGTTCCTGCTCGGGCGTGGCACCGGCCTCTTGCAGGTGATAGGAACACACGTTCATCGGGTTCCATTTCGGCACGTTGGTGTAGCAATACTCGGCCACATCCGCGATCATCGCCAAGGATGGCTTTGGCGGGCAGATATAGGTGCCGCGCGACAGGTATTCCTTGATCAGATCGTTCTGAACCGTGCCCTGAAGGCTGGCAATGTCAGCGCCCTGTTCTTCGGCCACGGCGATATAAAGCGACAAAAGCCACGGCGCGGTCGCGTTGATCGTCATGGAGGTGTTCATCTGATCCAAAGGAATCTGATCGAACAAAGCGCGCATGTCGCCCAGATGGCTGATCGGCACCCCGACCTTGCCCACCTCGCCGCGCGCCAGAACATGATCGCTGTCGTAACCGGTCTGCGTGGGCAGATCGAACGCCACCGAAAGACCGGTCTGCCCCTTTGCCAGATTGCCCCGATACAGCGCATTCGATGCCTGGGCAGTCGAATGCCCCGCATAGGTGCGGATCAGCCAGGGACGATCTTTCTGCGGTGCAGTCATGGCGGGCTCCAATCGGCGCATTTAGCAATATTATTCCATCCAGTGGGGTATATTGAGAATATTATGTCCTTGTCAATTCGCTGCATTGCGGCAGAGCCAGTGTCGCGCGGTCATCCGCAAGCGGCGTTCCATCCCACGGCCGACCCCACGGGCCGCACTGCACCAACCGGCGCCACCCAACTTCCTTCTGGCGCAGGCGCGGCGCGCGGATTAGCCTTTGCCCATGCTGCGCTACATCCTGATCCGCGCCCTTTCCCTTGGTCTCAGCCTGATCGTGGCCAGCATCGTCATTTTTGCCGTGATCGAGGTTATTCCCGGCGATCCTGCCTCGTTCATGTTGGGCCTGAACGCGACCGATGAGAACCTGGCCGCACTGCGCGCAGATCTGGGTCTCGACGGGTCAAAGATCGATCGCTACTTCGCGTGGATCGGGGGCATGGTGACGGGGGATTTCGGGACATCCTACACCTACCGTGTGCCGGTGTCGGACCTGGTGCTGGATCGCATCTGGGTCTCGCTGCCCCTGGCGCTGTTCGCACTGACCCTCTCGACGCTGATCGCCTTTCCAATCGGCATCATCGCCGCAGCGCGGCGTGGCACGGCGGCGGATTTTTCGATCATGGGGGCCACCCAGCTTGGCATCGCGATCCCGAATTTCTGGTTCGCAATGCTGCTGGTGTTGGTGTTCGCGGTCTCCCTGCAATGGTTTTCGGCGGGTGGATTTCCAGGTTGGGATGATCCGCTGGCGGCCCTGAAATCACTGTTGCTACCGGCCATTGCCCTGGCCCTGCCGCAAGCGTCGATCCTGGCGCGGGTCATGCGCTCGGCCCTGCTGGAGACGTTGGACCAGGATTACATCCGCACTGCCCGCGCCAAGGGCCTGACGCAGGGGCAGGCGATCCGCCGTCACGCCCTGAGAAACGCCATGATCCCGGTTCTGACGATCATCGGGTTGCAGTTTTCGTTCCTGCTGGCGGGTGCGATCATCATCGAGAACGTCTTTTTCCTGCCCGGCCTGGGGCGCCTGATCTTTCAGGGCATCACGCAACGCGATCTGGTGGTGGTGGAATCGGTAACCATGCTGCTGGTCTTTGCCGTTATCCTTGTGACCTTCCTGGTCGACATCACCTACGCCCTGGTCGACCCGAGGTTGCGGCGAAAATGACCCTGCGCAGTGTTCCCCCTGCCCTGCTGATCGGCGCCGCGTTGTCATCGGTGTTTGTGCTGCTGGCGCTGATCTCGTTTGCGTGGACACCGCACCCCGTGGACGGGGTGACCATCGCCAACCGATTGCAGCCCTTTTCCCCCACGCATCTGCTTGGCACCGATCAACTGGGCCGCGATATCCTCTCGATGCTGATGGTTGGCGCACAGACCTCGATCGCGGTGGCGCTGATCGCGGTTGGGATCGGAGTGGCCCTGGGCGTGCCGCTGGGTCTTGCGGCCGCCGCCAACCGGGGCAGTCTTCTGGATGAGGTCATCATGCGGGGCAATGACCTGATCTTTGCCTTTCCGTCACTGGTCATCGCCATCTTGATCACGGCGCGCTACGGCCCGTCGGCCACCAATGCGATCCTTGCCATCGGGATCTTCAACATCCCGGTCTTCGCCCGCGTCGCACGGGGCGGCGCGTTGCCGATCTGGACGTTGGATTACATTCTGGCGGCGCGCACGGCGGGCAAGGGCAAGATCCGCATCAGCGCCGAACACATCTTTCCCAACATCACCAACCTCCTGATCGTGCAGGCCACGATCCAGTTCTCGCTCGGCATCCTGGCCGAAGCGGCGCTGTCCTATGTCGGACTTGGTGCGCAGCCGCCGATCCCGTCCTGGGGCCGGATGCTGGCAGAGGCGCAGACGATGATTTACACACATCCCATGCTGGCCGTGCTGCCGGGGTTGGCCATCGTGCTGATGGTTCTGGGCCTCAACCTGATGGGGGATGGGCTGCGCGACGCGCTGGACCCAAGGCTGAGGCGGGCGCGATGATCGATATCCGAAACCTGTCGCTCAGCATCCACGGCACACCCATCCTGCGTGACCTGTCGCTTGGGTTTTCTGCCGGCGAGATCTTTGGCCTCGTGGGTGAATCCGGGTCGGGCAAATCCATGACGGCGATGGCGCTCATGGGGCTGCTGCCCCGGGGCACGCGGACACAGGGACAGGCGCGGCTCGATGGAACCGACCTTTTGACGCTGACCGAGGCCCAGCTGTGCGCGCTGCGCGGCAACGACATCGCCATGATCTTTCAGGAACCGATGACCGCACTGAACCCGGTTCAGACCATCGGGGACCAGGTGGCAGAGACATTGACCATCCATGGTCGCGCGCACAGGGCAGAGGCGTTGAAGATCGCGCGCGATCGTCTGGACCGCGTGGGCCTGAGCCATATCGCGCTGGACCGGTATCCGCATGAATTGTCCGGCGGCCAGCGGCAGCGCGTGTGCATCGCCGCCGCCATCGCGTTGCATCCGCGCCTGTTGATCGCGGATGAGCCCACGACAGCGCTGGATGTGACTACGCAGGCGCAGATCCTCGATCTGCTCAAGGAACTGGTTGCCGAAGACGGCATGTCGCTTTTGCTGATCACCCATGACCTGGCCGTGGTGGCCGACATGGCGGACCGCATCGCAGTCATGAAACAGGGTGAAATCGTCGAGAGCGGCCAGACAGCGACCGTTCTGGCCAAGCAGAACCACCCCTACACCCGCGCGTTGTTCGCGGCCTCATCCCACAGCCCCGACCGATCCGAGACCACAACGCCCACACCGCTTTTGTCGCTGCGCGACGTGCATCGGTACTATCCCGGTGAGCGGCAGGGGTTTCGCCGCGGCCCGCCGGTGCAGGCCGTCCGCGGTGTCAGCTTTGATCTGTTCACCGGCGAAAGCCTGGGCCTTGTGGGCGAATCCGGCTGTGGGAAATCGACGTTGACGCGCGCCATTCTTGGCCTTGAACCGGTGCAGGAAGGACAGATCCAGCTGATCGGCCACCCGGTCACGCCCGCAATGCCACGCGCCGAACGCGCCAACATGCAGATCGTGTTTCAAGACCCCTACGGCAGCTTCAACCCGCGCTGGCGGGTCGAACATCTGGTGGCCGAGCCGTTCCATCTGCTCGACCGCAGACCTGAAGGTGCCGAGCGGCGCGCGCGCGTGGCCGAAGCGTTGACTGCCGTGCGCCTGTCGCCGGACGACATGGAAAAATATCCCCACGAATTTTCCGGCGGGCAGCGTCAGCGCATCGCCATCGCCCGCGCCTTGATCACGCGGCCAAAGCTGCTGGTGCTGGATGAGGCCGTCTCGGCGCTGGATGTCTCGGTCAGGGCCAGCATCCTGGATCTGCTGGCGGACTTGCAGGGCGAACTGGGCTTGAGCTATCTGTTCATCTCGCATGACCTGACGGTGATGCGTGCGATCACGGACCGGGTCCTGGTCATGCAGGCGGGCCAGATCGTCGAAGAGGGCGCAACCGAAGCCGTCTTTACCAACCCCCGCCATCCCTACACCCGGCAATTGCTTGCCGCAGCCCCCCGGCTGCCTGATACGATCGGAACCCGCGATGACGCCTTGGTTTGACCCCGCCCTGATCTTTGTGAACGGCCTGTGGCAGCCCTGCGACACCGGCGAAACGCTACCGGTGCTGGACCCCTCGACCGGGCAGCAGGTCGCCCGCATCGCCCGTGGCACCGCCGCCGATATCGACGCGGCCGTGATCGCCGCCGAGAACGCCCTGGCAGGCGAATGGGGCAAGATGACCGCCGCCGAACGCGGCCGCATCCTGGCGCGACTGGGCCAACTGGTGCTGGATCACGCCGACCAGCTGGCCGTGATGGAAGCCACCGATGTGGGTAAACCCCTGACCCAGGCGCGCAATGACGTGACCGCGTTGGCGCGCTACTGCGAATTCTACGCAGGGGCCGCCGACAAGCTGATGGGCCAGACGATCCCCTTCAACGACGGGTTTACCGTCTACACCTTGCGCGAACCCCACGGGGTCACGGGCCATATCGTTCCGTGGAACTACCCGATGCAGATCATCGGCAGGTCGATCGGTGCAGCGCTGGCCACCGGCAATGCCTGCGTTCTGAAACCGGCGGAAGAGGCCTGCCTGACGGCCCTGGCCTTTGCCGACCTTGCCCACCAGGCGGGTCTGCCTGCCGGCGCGCTGAACGTGATCCCTGGCCTGGGGACCGAGGCGGGCGCCGCGCTGAGCGCGCATCCCGGTATCCGGCACATGTCCTTTACCGGGTCGGTCGCGACGGGGCGCAAGATCCAGGCCGCCGCCGCCGAAAACGTGATCCCCGTCACCCTGGAACTGGGCGGGAAATCCCCGCAACTGGTCTTTGCCGATGCCGATCTGGATGCAGCGCTGCCATTCCTCGTGAATGCGGGCATTCAGAACGCCGGCCAGACCTGTTCCGCCTCATCCCGCATTCTGGTGCAACGCCCGATTTACGATCAGGTCTGTGCCCGCATGGCCGATGCCTATGCCACCCTGACCGTCGGCCCCGCCATGGCGGATTTGCGGGTCGGCCCCCTGATCTCGGCACGGCAGAAAGGGATCGTCGAACGCTTTCTGGCCATGGCGCCCCCCGAAGGCATCCTGGCCCGCGGAACGCTGGCGGCGGACCTGCCGGAAGGCGGCCACTACATCGCGCCGGCCCTCATCGGCGGGCTGTCACCGGATCACGCCCTTGCGCAGGAGGAAATCTTTGGCCCGGTGCAGGTCATCTTGCCGTTCGAGGACGAGGATGACGCCATACGCATCGCGAACGGCACGCCTTACGGCCTTGTCGCTTCGGTCTGGTCACGCGACGGCGGGCGGCAGATGCGGCTGGCCAGGAAACTGCGCGCAGGCCAGGTGTTCTTGAACAATTACGGCGCGGCCGGTGGGGTCGAATTGCCCTTTGGCGGTACCGGCCAATCGGGCCATGGCCGGGAAAAAGGGTTCGAGGCGCTTTATGCCTTCACATCGCTCAAGACCGTTGCAGCCTATCATGGATGAGGGGCCTGAAAGCCGACCCGCGCGCACGGTGCTGCACCCCGAACCGCGAGCATGATCATGGACGCGTTGCGTTCACCCCGCTAGTCTTTGACGCGATATTGCGAAAGGTCCCGACTCCAAGATGCCATTGGGAAAATTTCCGACACTCGTTGTTCTGGTGGCGACCGCTGCTGCTGCGGCGGCGATTTTCGGCGCCTTGCACAACCAGTTGAGCTATAGCGTCGGACCAAGTTACTTCACCGAGCTGAAATTTCAGCAATTCAACATCTCTGACACTCTGCCCACCCGGATAGGCGCGGCGCTGGTCGGGGTGCAAGCCAGTTGGTGGATGGGGGTTCTCGTGGGCGTGCCGGCGTTTGTCTACGGGCTGATCGCCGTGCCCGACCCGCGCAGCTACCTGGCGGCGGGACTGGGCGCGATCGGGTTGGTCTTTGTGCTGTCCACCTTCGCCGCTTTGGCCGGGTTGTTGGGCGGCCTGATCGCTGATTCCAGCGGCATTCTTGACGGCCGACTGGCAATTCCCGCAGGCCCGGACCGGTCCGATTTCATCCGCGCAGGGTTCATGCATGATGCAAGCTATCTGGCCGGTGGGCTTGGCGTGCTACTGGCATTCTGGCCCATGCGCCGGGCGCGGGCCATCGACATGGCGCGGGCCACGGCGGCGTGACATCGGCCACAAGGTGAGGGACAGACCATGCGACTTGAAGGAAAAACCGCCATCGTCACCGGGGCCGGATCGGGGTTTGGCGCAGGGATCGCGCGGGTCTTTGCCCGCGAAGGCGCCAATGTCATGGTGGCCGATCTCAACGGGGATGCCGCCGCCGAAATCGCGGCGGAAATCGGTGGTATCGCACAAACGGTCGATGTGGCCGATGGCACCTCGGTCGCGGCCATGACGCGGGCCGCGATGGACGCCTGGGGGCGGATCGACATCCTGATCAACAATGCCGGCATCACGCACCTGCCCGCGCCATTAGAAGACGTCAGCGAAGCCGATTTCGATCGGGTTCTGGCCGTGAATGCCAAATCCGTCTACCTGACCGCGCGCGAGATCGTGCCGCTGATGAAGGCTGCGGGAACGGGCGCGATCCTCAACGTGGCCTCGACCGCGGGCCTGTCGCCCCGGCCCATGCTGAACTGGTACAACGCGTCAAAGGGATGGATGATCACCGCGACCAAGACCATGGCGGTGGAACTTGCGCCCGCGGGCATTCGCGTCAACGCGATCTGCCCGGTGGCGGGCGAAACGCCGCTCCTGGCCAGTTTCATGGGCGAGGACACGCCCGAGATACGCGCCAGGTTCCTGTCCACCATCCCCCTGGGTCGGTTCAGCCAACCACAAGACATGGGCGAGGCCGCGGCCTTTCTGTGCTCGGATGCGGCATCCATGATCACCGGCGTTGCACTTGAGGTCGATGGAGGGCGATGCATATGACCTCAGGGGCCGAAGATCTGTTTGAAAGGATCGTGAGGTGACCGGCTTCACCCGCCATGATCTGCCCGCAGACATCGTTGTGCATGCCGGTAATTTCGACAACCAGCCCGCGGTCTTCGCACATCTTCTGACCGATGCGCCCGGTTTGGACCTGACCCATATCGAGGTGTTGCAAGGCGATCCAATGCCACGCCTGTGCGCGCGGTTTTCGGCGGACACGGCCGCCGATATCGCTGCGGCCGGTGCAGCCTGGAACACCCTGATCCTGATCCTTCCCGCGGCCTATCCCGGCCTTGTCAGCCCGGTGCGCGCCACACGCATCCTGCCGCTTATGGGCACGTGGCGCGGACGGATCCCGCATATGGTGGCCGACGGGGGCGCCTCATGATCCGGCCCGGACAGCGCAACCTGATCACCGACGTGCCGGGATTGCGCGTGGGGCAAGCGCAGGATGACACAATCAAGACCGGCGTGACGGTGCTGGTCAGCGACCGACCCTTTACCGCCGGCGTCCACGTCATGGGCGGCGCGCCGGGCACCCGCGAAACCGACCTTCTGGCGCCCGACAAGACCGTGCAAGAGGCCGACGCACTGGTCTTGTCGGGCGGCTCGGCCTTTGGGCTTGATGCGGCCTCGGGCGTGGCCGATGCGCTGCGCGCACAGGGCCGGGGCTTTGCCGTGGGCAATCAGACGGTGCCAATCGTGCCGGCAGCCATCTTGTTCGACCTGATCAATGGCGGCGACAAGGACTGGGCCGAAAACCCCTACAAGCGCCTGGGCGCCGAAGCGCTGGCAGCGGCGGACAGGCAATTTTCGCTTGGATCTCACGGGGCTGGAACCGGCGCACTGATTGCCGATCTGAAGGGCGGCACCGGATCGGCTTCGGCGGTGTGGAACGGCATCACCGTGGGCGCGCTGGTCGCGGTCAACGCGCTTGGCCGGGTGACGGTAGGAGACGGACCGCATTTCTGGGCCGCCCCCTTTGAGCTGGAGGGAGAATTCGGCGGGCGAGGGCCCGCGGCCGGGTTCAACCCGGCGGCCATTCCGCCGATCAAGGGCGGCGACACGCGCAACACCACGATCGCGATTGTCGCCACCGACGCCGCGCTGACCCAGGCACAGGCCACCCGGATGGCCGTGGCGGCCCATGACGGCATGGCCCGCGCGATCTATCCCTCGCACACGCCGATGGACGGCGACCTTGTCTTTTCGGCCGCGACCGGCGCTCGGCCCCTGTCCGATCCTGTGGCCACGCCGCTGATGCTGGGGCACCTGGCGGCTCTGTGCCTGTCGCGCGCCATTGCACGCGCGGTATATGCAGCCCGGTCCACTGCGGATGACATCCTACCAAGCTATGTTGAGCGTTTCGGAGTCCCTTGAACCCAAAGCGGGATTGCAAAAACATGACTGGAATGAAGCAAGTCGATCCACCTAGCGCGTGCATCGGATGCGGTGCCGTTCTGGATCACATCGATGGTCCGACACACAGGTACATGGCGTCTTCACCCGCTTGTTTTGCGCAATTCAACACCGTCCTGGCCTGCGAATACAGTGACCCCGCCCTGCAGGCGACACATCGTCTGACCGTCGACACCTACGCGGTGCAACACCCCGGCTCGGGTCGGCTGCGCCAGGAGATCCAATCCGTCGGTCTGCACCTGGCGCGGCTGATGCTGCAGTTGGAAAATCCGCGCCCTCCGCGCGAAACCAATGACGTGATGCTTGGCCTTTCCAGATCCAAAGCATCGCTGATCCGACTTGCGCCACCGAAACGATTCACAATGACCATTGCCGATGTCAGCGCGGTTGCCGGGCAGCCGGAGCATGCATCCAGGGTCAAGGACTGGGCCAGGTCCACCTGGGCAGACTGGTCGGAGCACCATCATTACATCCGGGACTGGACCGCACTTGCGATGCGTCACGGGCGCGGCTGATCCAAGGACTGGTCTGCAACGAAAAATGCCCCGGCGCGGACAGGCAGCCGGGGCATTATCCAGGTCG
>CAYWTM010000027.1:0-33626 GCA_964460185.1 uncultured Roseicyclus sp.
CGGGCTGCCCTCGGTCATCAGGCCGCCGATATGGTCGCCATGCATATGGGTCAGGACAACGGTGTCGATCTGATCGGGCGTGTACCCGGCCCCCGCCAGCGCACCGGTGATCGCGGCGCCGTTCAGACCGGTGTCGAACAAGATGAGCTCTGAACCGGTATTGACGACGGTAGGGGTAAAGAAGAACTGCGAGACGTCCGTCGACAGGAAGTTTTCGCGGCTGACCTCGGCGAATTCCTCGGCCGAGACGTTGATGCCGAAAATGCCCTGCGGCTCTTCTCGGGGCGTCGTGCCGGCCAGAATCGTCGTCACTTCGAAATTGCCCAGGGTGAAGCGGCGTGCCTGTGCGAATTGTGCGCCCAGCATCGGGGCTTCGGCGCGGGCAAAGGATGCAGGCAGTGTCGCGGCAAGCGGGGCTGCGACGGCAGCAGTCAGGGTTTGACGACGGGTCAGCATTGGATCCTCCTGTGGGTATATGACACTCAGATAGACCACCGCGTCCGACAATCCTCTCACAAGGTCGTGTGTGCCCTGCCTATTCCCACCATGGATCGATGGCCGCGATGTCGTCATCGGACCATCCAAAGTGATGGGCGAGTTCATGCACCAGAACATGGGTGACCAACTCGCCAAGACTGACCGTGCCGCGATCGGCCCACTCATCGAGGATGGGACGCCGGAACAGCCAGATCGTGTCGGGCCCGAGCGGCTGATCCATAACCGATTTCTCGGTCAGCGGGATGCCGTCATAAAGCCCGGTCAATTCGAACGGGTTTTCCATTTCCATGTCCGACAGCATCTCGGGAGGGGCGAAATCCTCGACCCGGATCACGACCGCCAGCGCGGCTGCGGCATAGGGAGAGGGCAGGGCCGCGCGCGCGGCCTCGGCCATGGCTTCGAAGGCAGCCAGGTCGGGGGCTGGCAAATCGGTGAAGGGGGGTAATTCGCTCATGTCCCCGATATGGACAATCTCGCGCCGATCTGAAAGAGCATGGCGCCTGAACTTGAAGGGATATTCTGCCCAAATGTCTGATACGTCCGGCGCATCCGTCACCACCCGCTTTGCCCCGTCGCCCACCGGCTATATCCATGTCGGGAACCTGCGCACGGCGCTGTTCAACCACCTGATCGCCAGAAAGGCGGGCGGGCAGTTCATCTTGCGGCTGGACGACACCGACCCCGAGCGGTCGAAACAGGAATACGCCGACGCGATCCAGGAAGACCTGGAATGGCTTGGTCTGACCTGGGACCGGATCGAACGGCAGTCGGACCGCCTGGACCGCTACGCCGCCGCCGCCGACGAGCTGCGCGCAAAGGGCCGGTTCTACGAGGCGTGGGAAACGCCGACCGAGCTGGATCTGAAACGCAAGAAGCAGCTGAACATGGGGCAGCCGCCGGTCTATGACCGCGCGGCACTGGCACTGGGCGACGATGAAAAGGCCAAGCTGCGCGCTGAACGCGGGCAAGGCGTATGGCGGTTCAAGCTGGACCAGCAGCGCATCGAATGGCCCGATGGTATCCTTGGCGATCTGTCGATCGACGCGGCCTCGGTGTCGGATCCGGTGCTGATCCGTGCCGATGGCCAGGTGCTATATACCATCGCCTCGGTCGTGGATGACATGGACATGGGCATCACCCACGTGGTGCGCGGGTCCGACCATGTGACCAACACCGCCACCCAGATCCAGATCATCGAGGCCCTGGGCGGGGTGCCGCCCAGCTTTGCACACCATTCGCTGTTGACCGGACCGCAGGGCGAGGCGTTGTCGAAACGCCTCGGCACGTTGAGCCTGCGGGACTTGCGCGCCGCCGGGGTGGAGCCGATGGCGCTTCTCAGCCTGATGGCGCGGATCGGGTCGTCGCAGCCCGTGGAACTTGCCGGGTCGCTGGATGAATTGGCCGACGGGTTCGACCTTGCGCATTTCGGATCGGCGCCAACCAAATTCGATTCCGATGACCTGTATCCGCTGACAGCGCGTCTGTTGCACGAAACCCCGTTCGAGGCCGTCGCGGACGACATCGAGGCGCTTGGCGTTCCGGCGGATCTGGCGCCGACCTTCTGGGATGTGGCCCGCGCCAATATTGTCACGCGCCACGACATCGCGCCGTGGTGGGCCTTGTTCCGCGACGGTGCCACCGCGCTGGTCGCGGATGAGGACCGCGCCTTTGTGACCGAGGCCTTCGGGATGCTGCCCGATCCGCCCTACACGGCCGAGACCTGGGGACAGTGGACCAACGCGGTGAAAGAGGCGACCGGCCGCAAGGGCAAGGGTTTGTTCATGCCGCTCAGGAAGGCCGTCACCGGCCTCGAACGCGGGCCCGAAATGGCGCAAGTCATGCCGCTGTTGCAGAAAAAGCCGACGCTCTAGGATCGGGGATTCGTCCATCGGCCCGAAAAACCGGCACGCCAGCGGTACTATTCGCTGGCGTGACGATGACACCTCGTGCCACCCATGAATGATGGCGCAGACGCAGGCGGTGTTTCTTCAGGGCAGTCTTTTCCGGCACATCACCGTGATGTCGCTGACCTCTTCGGTCGGGCTGATGGCGGTGTTCCTCGTCGATTTCGTCGACATGATCTTCATTTCCATGCTCGGCAAGGAAGAACTGGCGGCAGCCGTCGGCTATGCCGGTGCGGTCCTGTTTTTCACCACGTCGGTCGGGATCGGCATGGCCATCGCGGGTGGCGCGTTGGTGGCGCGTGCCCTTGGCATGGAGGATGAGACCCTCGCCCGCCAAAGGGCCACCAACACGCTGATCCTGGGTGTGGCGGCCGGGGCCGCGTTTTCTGCCGTGGTCTGGCTCAACCTGCCGTTCTTGGTGGGGCTGCTGGGGGCCAGTGATGAAACGCTTGATCTGGCGGTGGGGTACCTGCGGATCATCATTCCCTCGCTTCCCTTGTTGTTGGTGGGCATGGTGGGCGGCGCGATCCTGCGCGCCCATGGCGACGCGCGCCGCGCCATGATGGCCACGATTTATGGCGGCGGGGTCAATGCGGTGCTGGACCCGATCCTGATCTTTGGTCTGGGCCTTGATCTGACCGGCGCGGCGCTGGCCTCGGTGGCGGCGCGGGTCACCATCGCGGTGACCGCACTGATCCCGATCTTTCGCCACCATGGCGGCCTGGTCCGCCCCACGTTTCCCGCGTTGTCACAGGATGTGCGCCCGATCATGGCGCTGGCGCTTCCGGCGGTGCTGACGCAGTTGGCCACGCCCCTGGGGCAGGCCTATGTCACACGGTCCATGGCGCAGTATGGCGAAGAGGCCGTGGCGGGCATGGCCATTGTCGCCCGCCTGACGCCTGTGGCCTTCGGGGTGCTGTTCGCGCTGTCGGGGGCGGTGGGTCCCATCATCGGGCAGAATTTCGGGGCGGGCAAATCCGAGCGTGTCCGGGGCGCGTACCGCGACGCGATGATCTTTACGGCCATCGTCGTGGTCGCCATCAGCCTGATCCTGTTCTTGCTGCGCGGTCCGATCATCGCGCTGTTCCAGGCCGATGGCGTGACCGCATCGCTGGTGATCCTGTTCTGCGGACCGCTGGCTTTGGCTTTCTTTTTCAATGGAATGCTGTTCGTGTCCAACGCGGCCTTCAACAACCTGGGCCACCCGTTTTATTCGACAACCGTGAACTGGGGCCGCCATACGGTCGGCACGATCCTGCCCGTTGCCCTGTTTTCCAGCCTGTACGGGGCTGCCGGCGTGTTGATCGGGCAGGCAGTGGGGGGCGTCGTGTTCGGGCTGCTGTCGGCATGGCTCGCCCACCGTGTCATGGCGCAAGCGGTGACCCCTTCCGAGGACGAACCGTTCCAGCGCCAGGTTCGGCTGATGACACTGTTCCATCACCGGCGCTAGGCCCGGAGCACCGCGCGGGGCTTCAGGGCGTCACGATCCGCGACCCCATGGTTGCAAGCCGGTCGTCCACGAAGTCGCGGTCTTCCGCGCTGAGAACCTGGGCGCGCGGATAGACGGGGGCTGCCCGGTCATCGAGAATCGGCAGATGCCAGCCCCCGGTCGTGTCGAAAAACCGAACCGCACCGGTTTCGCCGAACTCGCACAGATAGCCTTGCACAACGGTATCGAGGTAGCTCAGCAGGATCGGGTGATCGATGCCGTCCGTCACGTGGTGCGGTTCGACCTTGTATATCTGCACCGCAAGAGCCTCGGGGCCGTCATGGTCGATGTCGTCGACCATGTGGCGGGCATAGGCCCGTTCGCGCAGGTCAAGGGCCTGCCAATCGCCGCCCGGAACCGCGGCCGCCAATCCCTCGATCACCGATCCGGGCGCTTCGACCGCGCTCAGGTAGGCCACCTGCCTCAGTGATGTGCCTCGCCAGACCCGCGCCCAGCCGGTCACCCGGGCGCGGCGTGCTGCCGGGAAATCATGGGTGGCGCGGTTCACGAGGCTGCCATAGCCAAAGAAAAAGGGATCGTGCATGTCGATACTGATGTCCAAACTGCCGCAATCGCGCAATCCCTCTTGAATGGGCAAACAAGCTTGGTATCTTGCCCCCGTGTTCGCAGGGAGACACTGGCACGATCCGCAAGGGCCGACGCCAGGGCCGAAGGAGCAACCGCCCCGGTAAACTCTCAGGCAAAAGAACCTGTGCGCATGACCAAGACTCTGGAGAGTGGCGCAATGAGCGTCCGCCGAAGGGATAACGATCTCAGGCGAAAGGACAGAGGGGGCATCAAAGGTCGCTGGCTTTGCCGGCGCTGTGATGCCGGGCGAAATCCCGGACCGAAAGGGTGCGGGAATGGACGATCTCAAGCAACTGCCGCTGCAGGCTCTGTGGGCTGAACAGGGTGCGAAATTCGTGCCCTTCGCGGGTTGGAACATGCCGGTGCAGTTCGCCGGGGTCATGGCCGAACATCAACAGACCCGCAGCGCCGCCGGCCTGTTCGACGTCAGCCACATGGGCCAGGTGATCGTGGGCGACGGGGCCGCGGCGCTGGAACGCCTGATGCCGGTCGATATCGCGGGTCTTGCACCGGGCCGGCAGCGCTACGGGATGCTGACCAACGAAAGCGGCGGGGTGATCGACGATCTGATGATCGTCAATCGCGGCGATGATCATCTGCTGGTGGTGAATGCCGCCCGGATGGAGGCCGATCTGGCCCATCTGCGCGCCCATCTGGATGACGTGCGTCCGATCACCGATCGCGCGCTTCTGGCCTTGCAGGGGCCCAAGGCCGAGGCCGCGCTGGCGCGCCTGGCCGGAGGCGTGCGCGACATGCGCTTCATGGATTGGGCCGAACAGGCCTGGACCGCGCCCCTGTGGGTCAGCCGGTCGGGCTATACCGGCGAAGACGGGTTCGAGATCTCGGTTCCGGTCGATCTGGCCGGGGAATTTGCCCGTGCAATTCTGTCGGATCCGGCGGTTGCCCCGATTGGCCTGGGTGCGCGCGACAGCCTGCGGCTTGAGGCGGGGCTGCACCTCTATGGCCAGGATCTGGCCGAGGATATCACGCCCGTGGAGGCGGGCCTGACCTGGGCCATCCAGAAGACCCGCCGCACGGGCGGCGCGCGCGAAGGCGGGTTTCCCGGCGCCGATGTCATCCTGGACCAACTGACCAATGGCGCACCCCGCAAACGCGTGGGCCTGATCCCCGAAGGTCGTGCGCCGATGCGCGCGGGGGTCGAGGTGTTCGCGGCCGATGCCGGCGGTGCGCCGGTCGGCGTAATCACCTCGGGCGGGTTCGGTCCTTCGGTCGGGCATCCGATCGCGATGGCACTGATCGCGGCCGACCTGCCCGATGAGGCCCCCTTGTTCGGCGAATTGCGCGGCAAGCGATTGCCAGTCGCGCGTGCATCGCTTCCGTTTTTTCCGCAGTCCTACAAACGTTGATCACGACCTCCTGACGAAAGGCAACAGCCCATGAAATACACCGAAGACCACGAATGGCTGAACGCCGATGGCGATATCATCACCGTCGGCATCACCGAACACGCCGCCACGCAACTGGGCGATGTGGTGTTCATAGAACTGCCCGAGATCGAAACCATGGTCGCCAAGGGCGACGAGATCGTGGTGATCGAAAGCGTCAAGGCCGCCTCGGACATCGCGGCACCGCTGGACGGGGAAATCGTCGAGATCAACGAGGCGTTGGTGGACAACCCGTCGCTGGTCAATGACGACCCGACCGGCGACGCGTGGTTCTTCAAGATCAAGGTCGAGGATCCCGGCATGCTCGATGATTTCATGACCGAGGATGAATACAAGGATCATATCGGCGAATAGTGCCCAGCCGCGGCAGGGGGCGCTGCCCCCGTCGCCTGCGGCGCCTCCCCCGGGATATTTTTGAAACAGAGAAGCAGGCGCGCCCGCCTTGCGGATTGAGCAGACATCGAAGGACGACCCACCCAATGCCCTGGACGCCCACCCAATACGACCCGACCGATTTCGCCAACCGTCGACATATCGGTCCGTCGCCCGCCGAAATGACCGAGATGCTGGCCGTTGTGGGGGCGGACAGCGTCGATGACCTGATGGACCAGACCTTGCCAAGTTCGATCCGGCAAGAGGTGCCGCTGGATTGGGCGCCGATGTCCGAGGCGGAGTTGCTGGCGCATATGCGCGAGATCGCCGCCAGGAACAAACCCATGGTTTCGATGATCGGGCAGGGCTACTACAACACCCACACACCCCCCGCGATCCAGCGCAACGTGCTGGAGAATCCGGCCTGGTATACCGCCTACACGCCCTATCAGCCCGAGATCGCGCAGGGCCGGCTGGAGGCGCTTTTGAATTTCCAGACGATGGTGGCCGATCTGACCGGGCTGGAGATCGCCAACGCGTCGCTGCTGGACGAGGCCACGGCCTGCGCCGAGGCGATGGTGATGGCGCAGCGCGTCGCGAAATCGAAGGCGCGCGCGTTTTTCGTCGATGAAAACTGCCACCCGCAGAATATCGCCGTGATGCGCACCCGGGCGGAACCGCTGGGGATCGAACTGATCGTGGCGGACCCGGCAACACTGGATGCAGGGCGTGTCTTTGGCGCGATCTTTCAGTATCCGGGCACCTATGGCGGGTTGTCCGATCCGACGGGCGCCATCGCGGCCCTGCACGCGGAAAAGGCGATTGGGGTTGTGGTCACGGATCTTCTGGCGCTGACGCTGATCAAGGATCCGGGATCGATGGGGGCCGATATCGCGGTGGGGTCCGCGCAGCGGTTCGGGGTGCCCCTGGGGTATGGCGGCCCGCACGCGGCATTCATGTCCTGCCATGACGCGCACAAACGCTCGCTGCCCGGGCGGATCGTGGGCGTGTCGGTCGACAGCCACGGACACCAGGCCTACCGGTTGTCGCTGCAAACCCGCGAGCAGCATATCCGCCGCGAGAAGGCGACATCGAACGTGTGCACGGCGCAGGCGCTGCTGGCGGTGATGGCGAGCTTTTACGCGGTTTTTCACGGACCGGTCGGCCTGAAGGCGATCGCGGAACGCGTGCATCTCAAGGCCGCGCGCCTGGCGGCCAGCCTTCGCGCGGGGGGCTACATTCCGCATGCAGCGGCCTATTTCGACACCCTCACCGTGCCGGTCGGGCAGATGCAAAGCCGGATCATGGCGGCCGCTGTTGCCCGCGGCGTGAATCTGCGCGACGTGGGCAGTGACAAGATCGGCATCTCGGTGGATGAAACCACGACCGAGGCGCATCTGGAGGCGGTCTGCCGCAGTTTCGGCGTTCTGCTGGCTGGGCCGCAGACCCTGCCGGCGATCCCGGAGGATCTGTTGCGCACGACCGCGTACCTGACTCACCCGATCTTTCACATGAACCGCGCGGAAACCGAGATGATGCGCTACATGCGGCGGCTGTCGGACCGGGACCTGGCGCTTGACCGGGCGATGATCCCGCTAGGGTCATGTACGATGAAACTGAACGCGGCCGTCGAAATGATGCCGGTCACGTGGCCTGAATTTGGCGGCCTGCACCCGTTCGCGCCGGCCGATCAGGCCGAAGGGTATGCGCAGATGCTGGAGGATCTGACCCGGAAACTGTGCGAGATCACGGGCTATGACGCCATGTCGCTGCAGCCCAATTCCGGCGCGCAGGGCGAATATGCCGGCCTTTTGACCATCGCGGCCTACCACCGTGCCAATGGGGACGACCACCGTCGGGTCTGCCTGATCCCGGTCTCGGCGCATGGGACCAACCCGGCCTCGGCCCAGATGTGCGGCATGAAGGTGGTCGTGGTGAAGGCCGCGGAAAACGGTGACATCGATATCGAGGATTTTCGCGCCAAGGCCGCAGCTGCGGGCGACACGCTGGCGGCGTGCATGATCACCTATCCCTCTACCCATGGCGTGTTCGAGCGCACCGTTCGCGAGGTCTGTGACATCACCCATGCCCATGGCGGGCAGGTCTACCTGGATGGCGCGAACCTCAACGCCATGGTTGGGCTGTCGAAGCCGGGCGAGATCGGGGCCGATGTCAGCCACCTGAACCTGCACAAGACCTTTTGCATCCCCCATGGTGGCGGCGGTCCGGGCATGGGGCCGATCGGCGTCAGGGCACACCTGGCCCCGTTCCTTCCGGGCCATCCGGAAACCGGCGGGGTCGAGGGCCCGGTGTCCGGCGCGCCGTTCGGGTCGGCGTCGATCCTGCCGATCAGCTATGCCTATATCCGGCTGATGGGGGGCGAGGGGATCACCCGCGCCACCAAGGTCGCGATCCTGAACGCGAACTACATCGCCGAGCGGCTGGCGCATGCCTATCCGGTTCTGTTCAAGGGCAAGTCCGGGCGTGTGGCCCACGAATGCATCCTCGATACCCGTGCCTTTGCAGAGGTCGGGATCACCGTCGATGATATCGCCAAGCGCCTGATGGACAATGGCTTTCACGCCCCCACGATGAGCTGGCCCGTGGCCGGCACGCTGATGGTGGAACCGACCGAAAGCGAGACCAAGGCCGAACTCGACCGTTTTGTCGACGCCATGCTGGCGATCCGGGCCGAGATCACGGATGTCGAAGAAGGCCGGATGAAGGCCGAGGACAGCCCGCTGCATCATGCGCCCCACACGATGGAAGACCTGATCCGCGATTGGGATCGGGCGTATTCCCGCGAACAGGGATGTTTCCCGCCCGGGGCGTTCCGCGTCGACAAGTACTGGCCGCCGGTGAACCGCGTCGACAATGCCTATGGCGACCGACACCTGATCTGCACCTGCCCGCCGCTTGAAAGTTATCAGGACGCGGCCGAATAACGCGGTCGGCGCACCTAAAGGCAGCACCCCTGCCCGGTCTGAACGGGCGGGCAGGGGACATCGCCATATGAACAATAAACACAGCAATCACCCGGTTTCGGGCGCAAGACCGTGGCGCAGGACGGGCAGGCAAAAAACCACTGACAGGCATCCGTCGGCATCTGTTGGGTGCTTTGCGCGCCACATTCGGGGCAGGTGACGCGGGACGTCAGGACGACCTCAACATGCTGCCCCCCAGCCCCGGTCATCTTGTGCGACCAAACCTCTGATACAGCCCGTCAAGGGAATAGCTGCCCTGCACGGGTCCGTGTTCCTCGGGGAAAAAGTTCGGGTCGACCGGCAGGCAGTCGCGCCCGCAGACCTGACGCATGAACCCGGTCTGCCCATCCACGAACCAAAGCCGCCCACCGGGCGTTGCCACCCATCCGTTGACGCCGAAATTCATGTCGCCCTCGACATCCTGAATGGACGGGACCTCGCCGTCATATCCCTCACCCCAGGCGGCATGGGTATGCCATGATGACACCGGACGTGCGCCCGGCGTCAGGGGCAGCGAGGCACAGGACGCGTGACCACCCCAGGATACCTTGGTGGAGTCGTAGCTGCCATCGGGCAACTGCAGGACGAACCCGCAAACCTCGCGATTGAACCGCACCGAAAGCGCATTCATCGACTGCATCAGGCCCATCACGAATTCCGTTTCCTCGGCGCTTTGCGCCGGGGCCTGGGCAGGGGCCAATGCGGTAAAGAGGGTTACGGCAAGGGCCGACATTCGAAACATGGCATTCTCCTGGGATGCAGTTGGTCTGGATGATAGGGAAGTTTTTCGCTCATGCCAGCCAAAGCCGCGCAGTTTTTCTGGACGTGGCTCGCTTGGCTACTATGTACCTACTGCGCACAAGAGAGAGGACTCGGTATGGCCCGCATGGAAAAATTCGAACCCGCGATCAAAGTCAGCACCGATTTTGCCGAAGACAAGGACATCCAGCTTTGGCTGATGATGGGCCGTATGGCGTTCTTCTTCTGCATGTGGTCCGCCATGATCTTGCCGATCGTGCTGGTAATCATGTTCCGGTTCTGACCCCCGTATCGGCCTGTTTCTTGCGACCTTGATCTGCCAGCGGGCTTTGGCCCGGTCATCGTCATTCGTGTTCTTCATGCTGACCCAGACCTATCCGCCCAGGCCGCGCCGGTCAGGGGGAAATTCCTCGATCCGGCCCCGCCAATGCGCGTAAGACAGCAAACGGCAGTCGCCTTGCCACCAGCCACATCAGGGCCGGATATTCCAATTCACCCGCCAGCATCTGCATATATGCGAGCTTGACCTTGCGTGATCCGGCGAAGGACCGCCGAAAAACCGGGGCCATCCAGCGTGCAAAAACGATGGGCCGCAACATGCGCGCGATGCGCAGCGACAAGCGGATTTCGCGCGTGTATCCCCGGTAGATCATCGCCACGTCGTGGCATCTATCCTCGCGCAGGGCGCGTGCTGCGGCCATGGCCGCCATCTGCCCCGACCGCAGGGCATAGGCGATGCCTTCGCCGGTGATGGGGTCCACAAAGCCTGCCGCATCGCCCACCAGCATGACATTGCCGCGGCCCGGGCGCGTCTTGTAGTCGCCAAAGGGCAGGAAATGGCCCTTCATGCCATCGGCGGCCCCCTGACCAAGATGGTCGGCATATCTGACAAGGCGCGCCTTCATGTCCGGGTTCAACCGCTGCACGCCGCCCACGCCGACGGTGGTGGAACTGCGCTTGGGAAAGCTCCAGCCATAGCCCCAGTCTGCCGCGCCGAAATCGACGCGCACCGTGCGCGCAATGTCGGGATCGGGTTCAGGTGGCATTTCCTTTTCAAGGGCAAAGCCGATGGTGTCCGCGTCGAAAGCCCGCCCGAACAGGGCGCGCGCCACCGGGCTGGTGACCCCATCTGCACCGACAAGCATCCGGTAGCGGACATGGGTGCCATCGGCGAGGATCACCTTGCTGCCCGGGATATCGATCCGCGCCACGCGCGTGCCTTGCCGGATCTCGGCGCCCGCGTCTTGCGCCAGCTGCAATAGATGTGCGTCCAGATCCCACCGCATTGTCAGATACATGGGCGGTGCATTCTCGATGCACCCCATGGGTTTTCCGCCCATGTGAAAGGAAATCGCATGGCGGTCCTCGAACAGGGCCGGGTCCAGATCGCGCCCGAAGATCGTCTGGTAGTGGGCCCGGCTGCGCCCGGTGAAAAGGCCGCCGCACAGCTTGTCGCGAGGGAAGGACGCCTTGTCGATCGCGCAGACCTTGAGCCCCGCTTTCACGGCGGTCATCGCGGCGGCCGACCCGGCGGGGCCGCCGCCCAGTATCAGGAGGTCATAGGGCTGATCTTGCATCATGGCCGCACGGTAGTGGCTGAGATGCAGGCGCGAAAGGTGGCGTATTGGCCGGACGCGTTCAGGCCGTTTGCGGCATGTGTTGGCGCACGAAGTCCTCGATTTCGGCGGCGGGTCGCGCCCCGGGAAGCCTTGCCACCTCCTTGCCGCCACGGAACAAGATCAGCAACGGGATGCCCCGGATGCCGTAGCGTTGCGAGACGTCTTGATGATCTTGGGTGTTGATCTTGGCGAACCGCGCCTTGGGTGACAGTGCGCGCGCGGCCTTTTCGAACTCGGGTGCCATCATCCGGCAGGGTCCGCACCATGGCGCCCAGAAATCCACCAGCAACGGCAGCGTATCCTTGCGCTGCGCCTTCAGGAGGGTTGCCGGGTCGAGGTCATGGACCCGCGGCTCGACCAGCTTGGCGCCGCATGTTCCGCATTTCGGATGCGCAGAAAGTCTGTCGGCCGGAACACGATTGACCGACGCGCAGGACAGGCAAGTGACAAGGTTGGACATGATGACGGGCCACGATCAAAGAAATGATTTGCATCCACTAGGTAGGATCGCCGCACCCGTGGTGCAACCGAAAGACTGGGCCATCGGGCAGGTGATGACGTGATCGATGGGGCGGGCACCTTTCTTTTTAGTGCGCACCGCCTTGCGACTGGCACAAAAAAAGCGCGCATGACTGCGCGCCTTTTCCGTATCTGGCAATGCATTCGGGCGACAGGGTCACCCGAGATGCAAACCGCCTTATGCGAGAGCGATATTGATCGCGGACTCGCGGCCATCACGGCCCGACTCGACGTCATAGGTAACCTTCTGATCGTCTTTCAGGGTGGTGTGGCCCGCACGCTCGAGCGCGGAGATGTGTACGAACACGTCCTTGCCGCCGGTGTCGGGTGCGATAAAGCCGAAGCCTTTAGTTGCGTTGAACCATTTCACGGTGCCATTGGCCATCGTGGAGTCTCCTATTGATTTGCTGCCCGCAAGATGCGGCAACCCGGCTTTGTTGGTCTGGATCGAGAGACTGAAAGCCGTTTGAAGGGAGACAGTGGTCGAAAGAGAAAAACGTTTGCAGGGCTCATATGAGGGTTGCAGACGAAGAAAGCAAGCTCTTTCAAGGTTCGGGTTTTTGCCAGCGCAAGGTGCCTTCACCCGGTTTGCCGCCGAAAACGACATTTGCAGTCAGGACAAGGATAAGGGCATCACCGTCCCATTCAGCATCCCGCGTGATGGTGATGCCTGTCCAGTCGGCCAAGCTGCTGCTGTCGACGACATGGCGCATGGTCCAGCCGTCCGGCGACCATTGGCCGGCATGGGAAAAATCGGTTGGGCCCGACCATCGCGGTTTGGTCCGCAGGGTTGCGAAACCGGGCCGTCTTGGAAACGGGTCGCCATTTCGATCAACCGCTACGCCCCAATGATGCCCGGGCCAACACTCACCGCACGAATTTCTTGTACTTCACCCGCTTCGGCTCCAGCGCATCCGGGCCCAGTCGCCGTTTCTTGTCTTCCTCGTAATCCTCGAAGTTGCCTTCGAACCACTCCACATGCGCCTCGCCCTCGAAGGCCAGGATATGCGTGCAAAGACGGTCCAGGAAGAAACGGTCGTGACTGATGATCACGGCGCAGCCCGCGAAATCCTCCAGGGCGTCTTCCAGCGCGCGCAACGTTTCCACGTCCAGGTCGTTGGTCGGTTCATCGAGCAGCAGCACGTTGCCGCCCGATTTCAGCAGCTTGGCCATATGCACGCGGTTGCGTTCGCCGCCCGACAGAAGGCCGACCTTTTTCTGCTGATCGCCGCCCTTGAAGTTGAAGGCCGAACAATAGGCGCGGGAATTCATCGTGGCGTCGCCCAGTGCGATGATCTCGGCCCCGCCCGAGATTTCCTCCCAGACGGTCTTGTTGGCATCCAGGGCGTCGCGGGATTGATCCACATAGCTCAGTTGTACCGTATCGCCGAATTCCACCGTGCCCTCATCGGGTGTTTCCTGGCCTGTCAGCATCCTGAACAGCGTGGATTTGCCCGCGCCGTTCGGCCCGATCACACCCACGATGCCGCCCGGCGGCAGCGCAAAGCTCAGATCCTCGACCAGAAGCCGGTCGCCATACCCCTTCTTCAGGTTCTCGACATCGATCACCTTGCCCCCCAGGCGCGGCCCGTTGGGGATGACGATCTGCGCGCGGCTGATCTTTTCGCGCTCGGACTGCCCGGCCAGTTCCTCGTAGGCGTTGATACGGGCCTTTTGCTTGGCCTGGCGCGCCTTTGCGCCGGCGCGGATCCATTCAAGTTCGCGTTCCAGCGTCTTCTGGCGGCTCTTGTCCTCGCGCGCCTCATGTTCCAGGCGCTTGGCCTTTTGTTCCAGCCAGGCGGAATAGTTGCCCTCATAGGGAATGCCGCGCCCGCGATCGAGTTCCAGGATCCACCCAGTGATATCATCAAGGAAATACCGGTCGTGGGTCACGATCAGGATCGTGCCCTTGTAGTCGATCAGGTGCTGCTGCAGCCACGCGATGGTTTCCGCATCAAGATGGTTGGTGGGTTCGTCCAGCAACAGCATTTCGGGGGCTTCCAGCAGCAGCTTGCACAACGCCACCCGGCGCCGTTCGCCGCCTGACAGCGTGGCGACTTCTGCTTCGTCCGGCGGGCAGCGCAGCGCCTCCATCGCGACGTCGATCTGGCTGTCTAGATCCCACAGGTTGTTGCTGTCGATCTCGTCCTGAAGGGCGGCCATCTCGTCTGCGGTTTCATCCGAATAGTTCATCGCAAGTTCGTTGAACCGGTCCAGCTTGGCCTGCTTCTCGGCCACACCCAGCATCACGTTCTCTCGCACGTTCAGCGTTTCATCCAGATGCGGTTCCTGCGGGAGGTAGCCCACCTTGGCCCCCTGCGCGGCCCAGGCTTCGCCGGAAAAATCGGTGTCGATGCCGGCCATGATCCGCATCAGGGTCGATTTACCCGAACCGTTTACGCCCACAACACCGATCTTCACCCCAGGAAGAAAGCTGAGCCGGATGTTTTCAAAACATTTCTTGCCGCCCGGATAGGTCTTCGAGACGCCATCCATGTGATAGACATACTGGTACGAGGCCATATGCGCCGCTCCGTTTCGATGATGCGATTTTGCCTGCTTCTACCCATACACGCGGGGATCGGCAATCGGGGGTGTCAGGTGCCGGTGCACCGCGCCAGTCGGGCGTTGAGATCTGCAAGCTTGCCTGACCGTGCCCCGAGCGGCCGCCCCGACATGCCAGTTGCGGTTGCATGTTTCGCCGCGCGCATCTGCCCCGGCCACCCGCGCGCGGTGCACGCCTGTCGGGTCTGCACCGGCGCGGTGGATTGACAGCCGGTACGCACCGCCCCATGAAACCCCGGACGCCGGAAGGAACCCAATGCGCCACGATATGCCCCTTGCTGTGCCGGGTCAGGTGGTCGGCCTGTTCGGCGGGTCCTTCGATCCGCCCCATGCCGGCCATGCCCATGTCAGCCGCGAGGCGCTCAAGCGGTTTGGGCTGGATCAGGTCTGGTGGCTGGTCAGCCCCGGCAATCCGCTGAAACCCAAGGGTCCTGCCTCGCTGGACCGGCGCATGGCCGCCGCGTGTGCATTGGTGACCCATCCGCGTATCACGGTCACCGATATCGAGGCTCGGATCGGAACCCGCTACACCGCCGAAACCATCGAAAAGCTGATCCGGCTGTATCCAGGCGTCCGGTTCGTCTGGCTGATGGGGGCCGACAACCTGGCGCAGTTCCATCGCTGGCAACGCTGGGACTGGATCATGCGAACCGTCCCCATCGGGGTTCTGGCGCGTCCCGGCCAGCGGAGTTCGGCGCGCACCGCGAAGGCAGCACAGGTGTTCCGCGATGCGCGGCTGCCTGCATCGCGCGCCCGGCTGCTGCCCTTGTCGGAAACGCCGGCATGGTGTTTTCTGAATGTTCCCATGGTTGACCTGTCCTCGTCCGATATCCGGGCCCGGGGCGAATGGTCGGCCTGATCCCGGCCGTGTCGCGATGTTTTTTGCAGCAGATGCGCCAGGCCCAGCCCCGCTTGCGCTGGTGCGGCGTCCCCAAGCGGCGATGCATGGCTCTGAGGGGTTGAGCGTGGCGCAGCGCTACGCTTTAGTCGCGGTGGGGGAGTCTGATGTTTGATGAATTGATTTCCAGACGCGCATTTCTGAGCGGCGGGATCGCCGCCACCGCCACTGCCAGTACAGCCTGGGGGGGCGCGCCGGACACGTCCTTGCGGCCGCTGTTGCGGCCACGCAACCTGGTTCATCGGACCGTTCCATCGGGTGCGGACCTGGTCGCCGACGCCGATCTGGGCGGGCGCGTCGGCTATGCCGTGGCCGATGCCTATACCGGGCGCATGCTCGAAGTATTCAATCCGCTGGTCGCGCTGCCGCCGGCCAGTGTCGCCAAGGCGGTGACATGTGCCTACGGGCTGGACCGGCTGGGCCCCGGCTACAGGTTCCGAACCCAACTCTTGGCCCATGGCACCGTGTCGGGCGGGCGGCTGGAGGGCGATCTTTGGCTGGTCGGATCAGGCGATCCGCTGCTGGACACCGACGTCTTGGCCCGCATGGCGTCCGAGTTGAGGGAACTGGGCCTGCGCGAGGTCACGGGCCGGCTGGTGCTGGCCCATGGAGCTTTGCCGCAGGTTTTTCAGATCGACCCCGATCAGCCGGCGCATGTGGGCTACAACCCTGCGATTTCGGCGCTGAACCTGAATTTCAACCGCGTTCATTTCGAATGGGCGCGGCAGAGCGACGATTACACGGTCACGATGGATGCGCGATCGGAAACGCTCAGCCCCCCCGTGCAGATCGCAAGGATGCAGGTCGAAGATCGGGGGGCACCCGTTTATACATATGAACAGGTCGAGGGCCGCGATCACTGGACCGTCGCACGCAGCGCATTGGGCGAAAACGGCGCGCGCTGGTTGCCGGTGCGCGCCCCCGCGGCGTATCTGGCCGAAGTGTTCCAGACCCTGGCCCGCAGCAACGGCCTGACCTTTCGCGAGGTCGAACTGGCCGATGGTCCGCCGCAAGATGCGTTGGTACTGGTCGAACATGTCAGCGAGCCGCTTGAAGACATTCTGCGCAGCATGATGCGCTGGTCGACGAACCTGACGGCAGAGGTCGTGGGTTTGCTGGCCACCCGGGCGGGCGGGGTGCGCCCGGATGATCTGGAAACCTCCGCGGCGGCGATGTCGGAATGGATGCACACGCGTCTGGGTGCGCGGCAGGCCGCTTTCGTGGACCATTCGGGCCTTAGTGATCTCAGCCGTGTCCGCGCCCAGGACATGGCCCGCGCCCTCGTCGACGCCGGGCCGGACGGCATGCTGCGCCGCCTGATGAAAGACGTCCCCATGCGCGACGAACGCGGCAATCCGGTCCCCGACCATCCGGTCAGCGTGGTGGCCAAGACGGGGACGCTCAACTTCGTCTCGAGCCTTGCCGGTTATGCCCGTGCGCCGTCGGGCCGCGATCTGGCCTTCGCGATTTTTTGCGGCGACGTCGAACGGCGCGCCGCGTTGAGAGTCGAGGACCGCGAGCGCCCACCGGGCGGGCGCACATACAGCACGCGGGCGCGGCGGCTGCAGCAGCAGCTTATCGAACGGTGGGCCACCGTTCATGGCTAGGGCCGAACTGGCCGCTTGGTACGCAGTTTCATCAAACTGACACGATAGGTTCGCGCCACTGTCACGGCGGATAGGCAGATCACGACGGCTGCCTTTTCATCGGAGAGAACAATGGCCATTCGACCCCTTTTGCTGACGTCTGTCGCGGCGCTGGTTGCTGCCGCCCCGGCCCTCGCTCAGGATATGAACTTTAACCGCATCGCGTCCTTCATGGTGGCGGACAACAACCCGGACGCCGAAGAGACCTCGGCCGAGATCATCGCGGCAACCGCCGATGGCATGACGCTGGTTTACACCGACAGCCCCGGCGGCTCGATCGGATTCATCGACATCACCGACCCGGCCAACCCGGTCGCGGCGGGCCTGTTCATGCCCGATGGCGAGCCGACCTCGGTCGCGGTGATCGGCGGCTATGCGCTGGCCGGCGTAAACACCTCCGAGACTTACACCGCGCCGTCCGGTTTCCTGGTCGAAATCGATGTCGCGACGCAGGCCGAAGTCGGTCGCTGCGATCTGCCGGGACAGCCCGACAGCGTGGCCGTCGCGCCAGACGGGTCCTTCCTGGCCGTCGCCATCGAGAACGAGCGCGACGAGGATCTGGGTGATGGCCGCGTCGGCCAGTTGCCCGGCGGTGCGGTGTTCATGGTCGATCTGACCGACGAAGGCCTGATCGATTGCGGCACCGCGCGCATCGCCGATGTCACCGGTCTTGCCGAGATCGCCCCGGAAGACCCCGAGCCCGAATTCGTTTCGATCAACGGCGAGAACGAAGTCGTCGTGACGATGCAGGAAAACAACCACATCGTTGTGCTGAATGCGGCCGGTGAGGTCCTGAGCCATTTCTCGGCCGGTATGGTCACGCTCGAGGGTATCGACACCGACGAAGAGGGCGCGCTGGTCTTCAGCGACACGCTGACCTGGCCGCGCGAGCCCGACTCGGTCGCCTGGATCGACGACACCCATTTCGCGATCGCCAACGAGGGCGACATGGATGGTGGCACCCGTGGCTGGACGATCTTCAGCCAGGATGGCGAGGTCGTCTACGAAAGCGGCACCGACTTCGAATACGCCATCGTCGAGATCGGCCACTATCCCGAGGAACGTTCCGGCAACAAGGGTGTCGAGCCCGAAAGCGTCACCTTCGACGTGTTCGGCGGCACGCCCTTCGTCTTTGTCGGGGCCGAGCGCGCCTCGGTCGTGGGCGTCTACGACATCACCGACCCGGCCAACCCGGTCCTGACGCAGCTGCTGCCTTCGGGCATCGGGCCGGAAGGTTACGTGACCATCCCCGAGCGCGGCCTGCTGGTTTCGGCCAACGAAACCGACGATGCCGGTCCGCGCGCCCATGTCATGATTTTCGAGTATCAGGACGCGCAGGCGGTTTACCCGCATCTGACCAGCGCGGGCATGGACGAGCTGACCGGGTGGGGCGCCATTTCAGGCCAGGTCATGGCCGAGGATGGCACCATCTACGCCGTGTCCGACAGCTTCTACGCCATGCAGCCCACGATCTTCCACATCGATGTCAGCCAGACCCCGGCCCGGATCGTGGACGCCATCAGGGTGACCCGCGAAGGCCAGCCGGCGCAACTGATGGATATGGAGGGCATCGCGCTGGACGGTGACGGCGGGTTCTGGATCGCGTCGGAAGGCCGTTCGGACCGACTGGTGCCGCATGCGATCTACCATGTTGGCGCAGATGGCGCGATCGAGGATTTCGTGGCTCTGCCCGATGAACTTCTGGCGGTCGAGACCCGTTTCGGCTTCGAAGGCATCACCCGTGTGGGCGACATGCTCTATATCGCGGTGCAGCGGGAATGGCGCGACGACCCGGCCAATCACGCCAAGGTTCTGGGCTACAACATCGAGACCGGTGACTGGTCGGTGATCCACTACCCGCTGACCGAACCCGCGACCGGATGGGTCGGCCTGTCCGAGATCGTGGCCCATGGCGATTACGTCTACTTCATCGAACGCGACAACCAGCTGGATGCGCGCGCGGTGACCAAGCTGATCACCCGCGTGCCGCTGGCGGCCATGGACGGGATGGTCGCGCTTGGCGAAACGCCGGCAGTGCTGGAACCCGAACTGGTCGTGGACCTGTTGCCCTACCTGACCTCCACCGGCGGCTATGTCCTGGACAAGGTCGAAGGCCTGGCGATCGCGGCGGATGGCACCATGTGGGTCAGCACCGACAATGACGGCGTCGACGACCACTCGGGCGAGACGATGTTCTTCGCCATTCCGCCCATGTGACCCTGCACCGACCCGGTCTTGCCGGGACAAGACAAGGCCCCCGCCAGTGCACCTGGCGGGGGCCTTTTTTGCCTGGGCGTCCGCGCGCGCCTACTGTGTCCAGCGCACGCCCGTCAGGTCATTGGCCTGCGTCGGCGAGTTTTCCCACAGACCTTCGATATTGGCATTTGCCACGCCGGTCTTGGCCAGCTGGAACAGGTAGCCGTTCACGAAATCATTCGCGACCATCTCCTGCGCCTGCTGGTTCAGGGCCGTGCGCTGCGCCGGGTCGGTGGTGACGGACAGCGTCGTCATCAGCTCCTGGAACGCCGGGTTGTCATACTGGAAATAGTAATCGGGCCGGGCATAGATGTTGATGTCGGCGGGTTCGGTGTGGCTGACGATGGTCAGGTCGAAATCCTTGCCGCGAAACACCTGTTCCAGCCACTGGGCCCATTCCAGATTGGTGATCTCGGTCTCGATACCCACCTCGCGCAACTGTGCGGCGATGATCTCACCGCCACGCCGTGCATAGGAGGGCGGGGGCAGCATCAGGCGCAGGCTCAGCCCGTCCGGCGCTGCTTCGGCCAACAGGGCGCGGGCGGCGTCCGGGTCATAGGCCGAGTTCGCCGTCAGATCGACATAATCGGGATTGTGCGGCGCGAAATGCGTGCCGATGGGCGTGCCATACCCGAACATCGCGCCGTCGATGATATCTTGCCGGTTGATGGCATGGCTGATCGCTTGCCGGATCCGGATATCGTTGAGCGGCTCTTGCTGGTTGTTCATCGCAAGAATGGTCTCACCCTCGGTCGAACCCACGATCACGCTGAACCGCGGATCCGCGTCGAACTGGCCAAGCGTTTCGGGCGCGGGAAAGTTCGGGAAGGCATCCACGTCGCCTGCCATCAGCGCGGCAAAGGCGGCGTTGGGATCCGAGATGAAGCGGAAGGTCGCGGCCTCCAGCGCCACGGGCTCGCCCCAGTAGGCGTCGTTGCGCACCAGCTCGACCCGGTCGCCCTGCACCCATTCCGAGAACCGGAAGGGGCCCGTGCCGACCGGAGCGGTGGCGTTGGTGTCCGCGGACTCGGGGGCCACGATCACCGCGTCCCCCCAGGCCATGTCGAACAAGAACGCCCCGTCAGGCCCATCGAGCGTGACCTGAACGGTGGTGTCATCCAGCGCTTCGGCGCTGACGATGTTCGCGAAAAGGGCAGCCTGTGCGTTTGTCGAGCCTTCGGCGCGGGCACGATCGAGCGTAAACACCACATCGTCGGCCGTCATCGACGTGCCGTCATGGAACGTCACGCCGCTGCGCAGGGTGAAGGTGTAGACCGTGCCGTCGTCCGAAATCGTCCAGTCCGACGCAAGCCCCGGATTGACAGACCCGTCCGGGCCGAAACGGGTCAAACCTTCAAAGACATTGGCATAGACCACTTCGTCGATCGCGGCAGCGGCGCCTCCGGTGGGATCCAGGTTTGGTGGCTCAAGCACCATGCCGATGGAAATGTCGGTTTGTTGCGCAAAGGCTGCGCCGGCGCTGAGGGCGCAGATTGCCACGCCAAGACGGAGTGTGCGGGTCATTGGTGTCTCTCCCGGGACATTGGACTTTCACGCTATCATGACGCGATCGGCATGGAATGCCCAAGCGCTTTCTGCACCGGCATGGTCTGACATCATGTGCCGCAACCGGCGCAGGTGGCTACATTTCGGGCATCGCAAGGCAAAGTGGGCCCCGCCAGTCATATATCTTTAACGATCGGGATCGAATCGCTGTATTGATTTTCCTCAGCGACGCACAGAGAACCTGGGGGTGGGATGGCTGCGCCAAGTCCTGAAGAGATCTTGTCGGTCAAATCTGACCATATTGCCGATTTCATACAGCGTCATTCGCATGCGAGAACGCTGAGTTCGATCGTGAAACGCCTGAACCGCGATCTCATCGAAGGCGATGAAACCGCCAGTTTCATGGCGTCGCGCGCCTTGGAACACCTGGGGTTCCGCGACTAGGCCTGGTTTCCCGGCGAAAGCAGCAACTCGGCCAGGGTCAGGGCCATGACCTTGGCACTGTCGATCATGTCCTGAACGCCAACCCATTCATCGGGTTGATGCGCGAGGTCCAGGATGCCGGGCCCATAGGCGATGCAGTTTTTCAGTTTGCCGATGCGGTCGATATGTTTCTGATCGTAGGTCCCGGGTGACACCACGTAATCCGCCTGTCGGGCCAACACCTTTTCGATTGCGGCGGCGACGGTCGTCACCACGGGCGCGTCCCGGTCGGTCATCGTGGGTGAGACGGTCCAGAGTTCTTTCAGCTCGTATGAGAAATTCGGGCGCTCTGCCTTCACCTTTTCCAGCAGGGCCACGATCTCGCCTTTCACCTCATCGGCGCTTTCCTCGATCAGGTAGCGGCGATCGATGGTGATCTTGCAGCGATCGGGCACGCAGGCTGCCGGAAAACCGGTGAAATCGGCCTCCTGTACCGGTTCGCCGCCGTGGATCGAATTGATGTTCATTGTCGATTGCCGCGCCCCATCGGGAACCACCGGCATGGCAGTATGTTTCGATGCGAGAAGCGGGAAAAGATGGGTCTCCATCTCCCGCAGGACGGCCCCCATATGGCGCACCGCGCAGTCGCCCAGAAACGGCATCGACCCATGGGCGATGCGGCCATGGGTCTCGATCTCGGCCCACCACACGCCGCGATGGCCCAGGCAGATGCGATCCTTGTTCAGCGGTTCGGGAATGATGACGTGTTGCACCCGTTCTGGCGCGAAATACCCCTGTTCGGCCAGAAAGGCGACGCCGCCATACCCGCCTGTTTCCTCGTCAGCGGTTGCACTGATTTCGATGGCGCCGGCAAAGTCGGGGAAGGTGTCGACAAAGGCTTCCGCCGCGATGACGCTGGCCGCCAGCCCGCCCTTCATGTCACATGCCCCCCGCCCATAGACGCGGCCATCTTTCAATTCGCCGCCGAAGGGATCGACCGTCCAGCCATGGCCGACGGCCACCACATCATGGTGAGAATTGAAATGGACGCACTCGCCCGGGCCTGACCCTTCGCGTCGGGCGACGAGGTTCCAGCGGGGGTATTTGTCGCTGTCGGCGGGTGCGCCATGGGCACGGACAAGCACCACCTCGAACCCCTTGTCCTTCAGGCGCGCGGCCAGAAAATCGCAGATGTCCCCATAATGGCGCCCGGGTGGGTTCAAAGTGGGAATGCGGATCAGATCCTGCGTCAGCGCGATCAGATCGGCCTCGCGCGCCTCGATGGCACGAAACAATTGGGTATCGATATCCATGACCGACAGACTGCGCCGCATGGCGCGACGCTGCAAGCCCTGCCATTTGGCTGCGGTCTTGCCTATATGTGGACCAGACGAAAGAAAGGACGACCTGCGATGATACTCGGATTCGGCCGAATGGTTCTGCTTTTGCTGGTTGGACTGACCGTGGTCTATGTCTGCATGTTCTTCTACCTGCGCTCGGGCGCCAAGATGCGCCTCGAGGAAGACTGGGTCATGGAAGGCCGCCCCGGCGACCGCGACGCCTGGATCGACGAACGATTGCATCCCGTGGCGCGGCGCATCCGCACATGGCTGGTGGTCCTCGTTTATGTCTTGCCCCTGCTGGGTTTGTCCGTCTTTGTCTATGTGACCAACTGAGGATATCTGTCATGCGCTGGCCCCGGATCATCTTCATGACCCTTGTTGTCCTGTTCTTCGGGGCTTTCCTTCACTACACCCTGCCGCAGCGCGATATTTTGCGTATCACCGGTACCGAGATCATCCGGCAGGATTTCTCGGGGCTGAACCGCATCTTCTACGCGCAGGGCGACAGCGGCAATGCCCAGACCGACAGCCGCGACCTGCGCCTGATCAACGGGGCCTTTCCCGACAGCGTGGACGCGACCGGCGCGGTGACCCGACCGGGTGCCGTGATGGTCTACCGCAACGAGGATACAGGCTTTGGCTGGCCTCCCTACTTCAAGCTCGACAGCGCCGATCTGCATGCCGAGGCCGCCAACCTGACCTCCACCGCGGCCGATCCGCAATGGGTGGCCATCACCCATTACGGCTGGCGGTCGCGGTTGCTGACGACCTATCCCAACGCGGTGTCGATCCGCCCCGTGGATGGGCCCGATGTCACGCTGATCCCCTGGCTTAACATCGTGATCCTGATCGCGCTTGCGGCGATGCTGTTCATGGCGTGGCGCATCTGGGAACGGTTCGAGGATCGTGTGATCGACCCGATCCGCGACAGGATCGCGGTGCGTTGGGCCAAGACGCGCGATCAGCTGTCCGGGCGAGACTAGACGACGCGGCACTCATCGGGCGCGCCCAGGTCCCGGTTCTCTGTTTCCAAAATATCCCCGCCGGAGGCATCCCGTCCAGGCAACCCGCGCTGCGGGTTCGGGGCTATTCGCCGTAGGGGACCCAGATGGTTTTCACCTCCGTCGCGGCGTCGAGGAATCGCCGGCCTTCGCCATCGGGCCCCGACCAGTCGGGCGCATGATCGGGTGAGATCCACGTGCGTTTGAGGTTGCCCGCCGAGGCCTTTTCCAACGCGGCCGGGTCGGTCCCGGCCGAGAACGACCACAGCGCATCGACGTCCTGGTGCAAGGCAAGCGTTTCGCCCAGGTCCGCCGGGTCGCCGGTGACGATATTGACCACGCCACCCGGCACGTCGGACGTATCGAGAACCTGATAGAAATCGGTCGCGGCAAGCGGATAGGCATGTGACGGGACCACAACCACCCGGTTTCCCATGGCGATGGCGGGCGCCATCAGCGACACCGCCCCCAGTAGCGGGGCATGGTCGGGCGCCAGCGCGCCGATGATGCCCAGGGGTTCGCGCATGGCCAGCGCAATCCCCCGGATGGGAACGGATTTCGCCTGCCCGTCGACCTTGTCGGCCCAGGCCCCATAGCTGAACAGCCGCGCGATGGCGGTCTCGACCTCGGCCTGGGCCTGCCCCGCGCCGGCCCCGGTCATGTCGCGCAGGCGTCGTGCGAATTCATCCGCGCGTGCCGACAGGTTCTCGGCGACGTAATACAGGATCTGCGCCCGCAGATGGCCGGTGGTTTTGGCCCATCCGGCAGCCCCTCGCGCGGCCTCGACCGCGTTTCGGATGTCCTTGCGGTTGCCCAGACCCACATGCCCCAGAAGCGTGCCGCGTTTCGACCAGACCGGATCGGAATAGCCGCCATCGGGCCGCGCCTGTTTGCCGCCGATATACATCTTCGCGGTCCGGTCCAGGCCAGAGGCCTCGGGGTCGGCCGGGGCGGCGACGGGTTCGATCGCCCTGGTCGCCACGGGCTTCGCGGTCGGCTTGACGTAGGATGACAGACCCTCCCACCCGCCTTCGCGTCCATATCCGCTTTCGCGCACACCGCCAAAGGGGGCTGCGGCATCGAACAGGTTCGTGGCGTTCACCCAGACAACGCCTGCCACCAGTTTCGGCGCGACATCCAGGGCAAGGTTCAGGTTCTCGGTCCACAGCGTCGCCGCCAGCCCGTAGCGGGTGTTGTTGGCCAGCTCCACCGCTTCGGACGGGGTGCGGAAGGTTGTGGAGACCAGGACCGGGCCAAAGATTTCCTCCTGCATCAGGGGGGCCGCCGGCGACAGTCCGGTGATCAGGGTGGGCGGGTAGAACGACCCGTGATCCGGCATCTCCATGGGCGCGCGATAGGTTTCCCCGTCGGTGTTGGCATCGACCATGGCGGTGACGCGCTGATGCTGGACCGGGTCCACCAGCGTGCCGATGTCGATGCACTTGTCCAAGGGGTCGCCCATGCGCAGCTTGGCCATGCGCGCCTTGAGCCGGGCGTAGAAATCCTCGGCGATGCCTTCCTGCACCAAAAGGCGCGATCCGGCGCAACACACCTGCCCCTGGTTGAACCAGATCGCGTCGACCAGCCCCTCGATGGCGGAATCGATATCGGCATCGTCGAACACGATGTAGGGCGATTTGCCCCCCAACTCCAAGGTCAGCGATTTGCCCATGCCGGCGGTCTGTTCGCGAATGCGTCGACCCACCGAGGTCGATCCGGTGAACGCGATCTTGGCGGTGCCGGGGTGGGTCACGATCGCTTCGCCCGTGGCCCCGTCGCCGGTCACGATGTTGACGACGCCTTTGGGCAGGCCGGCCTCGCGGCAGATATCGGCGAACAAAAGCGCGGTGAGCGAAGTGTATTCGGCGGGTTTCAAGACCACGGTGTTGCCTGCCGCAAGTGCTGGTGCGATCTTCCACGACAGCATCAGCAGCGGAAAGTTCCACGGAATGATCTGCCCGCACACACCGATGGGGCCATGGCCGGGCATCTCGGCATCGCGCAACTGGGCAAGGCCGGCGTGGTAGTAGAAATGGCGCTGTGCCAGCGGGATATCGATGTCGCGGCTTTCGCGGATCGGCTTGCCGTTGTCGAGGGTTTCCAGCACCGCGAACAGGCGGGCGTGTTTTTGCAGCAGGCGGGCCAGCGCATACAGGTATTTCGCGCGGGCGTGGCACGACAGTTTGGCCCATTTCGGGAAGGCTTTCGCAGCCGCCGCTACTGCTGCGTCTACGTCATCGGCCGTGCCTTGGGTGATCTGCGCCAACTCTTCGCCCGTCGCGGGGTTGCGGGTGGCGAAGGTCTGGCCGGGTTGGGTAAAGGCGCCGTTGATGAAATGCCCGAGGGCCGGGCCGCGTTTGGCGATCCACGCCCGCGCTTCTGCGGCGCTTTCGGGGGCGGGGCCATAATCCATCGTGTCGAATATCTCGCGGGTTGTCATGTCAGGGCCCTGTGAAAACGTAGGCGATAAGAAGGGTGGCGATGGCGATCACGGCCCAGATCTTGCGGATCCGGGCAGGGTGCGCGATCGCGGCATGGGTCTGCAGGTCGGCCGGATAGTCAGTTGCCGGGCGCGACAGGGAGTAGCTCTCGTTGAAGGTTTTGAGCTGGTCGGCCGTCAGCGATCTGGCCGAGGTCTTTTCCTTGCGATCCTCGTGGTACGAAAGGGCTGCCGCCGCCATGCCGAGACCGATGAACAAAAGAGCGTTGAGGCTCAGCATCCCGGACCTCCCCGCTGGCCGCGAAGCCGGGTCTGTTCGCTGCAGGGGTCCGCGTCGATCCGTGCGCCCGTCATGCCGCACGCTCCAGCACGATCCAGCCGAAAAAGGCACCGAACGCGATGGCTGCGCAGGCATAGCTGATGCGTCGCGCGTGATCGACGTTATCGGCATGGTCGCGAAAGCGGGTTGGCATGTCGGCACGGTTCTGCGGCCAGAAATAGCGGGTGCGAAAGGTTTCGACGTCGTCCGGTCGCGGCAGGTCTTTCTCGGACCGTTTGACTTGTTTCCAAGCCCGGTTGCTGATCGCAGAGGCGATTATCACAATCAGGGCGGTCACGGTGAGGGGGATCGGATCCATTGGGCGCCTCATGCCATCGGGTGCCGGTAGGACGCCGAATACGCGCCCGTGGCATGGTGTTCCAACTGCCGCTCGATATCCCCCAGGAGAGACGAGGCGCCGAACCGGAACAGGTCGGGGCGCAGCCAGGCATCGCCCAGTTCTTCCTTCATCAGGGTCATGTAGACCAGCGCATCCTTGGCCTTGGAAATCCCGCCCGCGGGCTTGTAGCCGATCTTGATGCCGGTGGCCGCCTCATAGGCGCGGATGGCGCGGATCATCGTCAGGCTGACGGGCAGCGTGGCATTGACGCTTTCCTTGCCGGTGGAGGTCTTGATGAAATCGGCCCCCGCCATCATGGCAACCACGGAGGCGCGGGCGACGTTGCGCAAAGTGCCCAACTCGCCCGTGGCAAGGATCGCCTTGACATGGGCATCGCCACACGCGGCGCGGAACTCCTGCATCTCGTCATAGAGTGCCTGCCAGTTTCCGGTCAGCACATGGCGCCGGGAAATGACGATGTCGATCTCGGCCGCGCCGGCCTTTACGCTTTCCTCGATCTCTTTCACGCGCAGGTGGTAAGGCGACAGGCCCGCGGGAAAGCCGGTTGAAACGGCGGCGACGGGGATGCCCGAACCTTCCAGCGCCTCGACCGCGATTGGCACCATCTCGTGGTAGACGCAAACCGCACCCGTGGTGAATGCAGGCAGTCCGAGCGAATCCAGGATGTCGGCGCGGACGGGATGGCGGGCCTTGGCACATAGTCGCCGCACCCGGCCCGGCGTGTCGTCGCCCGCCAGCGTGGTCAGGTCGATCAGCGTGATCGCGCGTGCAAGCCAGGCCGCCTGATACGCCTTTTTCACCGTGCGCCGCCCCGGCAGCGAGGCCGCGCGCCGTTCAATGGCCGACGTGTTGGCCTGTACCCGTGCGACCCAATCCATATCCAGCGCCATCCCCGGGTTCCGGGGCATATGCAGTTGCGGCAACTGCTCGGTCGAAAGCCGCGTAGGGGCAGGTTGGAGTATTTCGGTCATTTCAGGGGCCAAAGGCTGTTTGGGCGACTTCGGCAGCGTCTCATGGGCGGCACGCAATGGCAAGCTTGACCAAACGGTCAAACATGCTTGGTTCCGGGGGCTCGAGGGGGCGGGTGTGCGACGTGCCCGACGGCATGGGGCACGCGCAACGCAGCCCGGCAGGGATCCTAAAGGTCGGTCAGCGTCCCAAGCGCACGCTCGGCCGCAAAAGCGACGGTTTCCGATAGCGTCGGGTGGGCGTGAATCGTCAATGCGATGTCTTCCAGCCCTGCTCCAAGTTCCATGGCCAGGGTGATTTCGGCGATGAGCTCGCCCGCATTGCGTCCGATGATCGTAGCCCCCAGAATCCGTTTCGTTTGCGGATCATGAATCAGCTTGGTCATGCCGTCGCCCCCGCCGGAGGCCAGGTTTCGCCCACTGGCCGCCCAAGGGAAACTGGCGGCCCTTACGGTGCGGCCTTCTGCCTTGGCCTGCGCCTGGGTCAGCCCGACCCACGCAAGTTCGGGATTGGTGTATGCCACCGAAGGGATCAGGACAGTTCCCAGGGCGGCGCGATGTCCGCATGCGACCTCGGCGGCGATATGACCCTGGTGGGTAGCGCGATGGGCGAGCATCGGGTTTCCGGTGACGTCCCCGATGGCAAAGATATGAGGATGCTCGGTGCGGCCTGCGTCGTCGGCTGCGATGATGCCCTTGTCGGACACGCTCAGCCCTGCCGCTTGGGCGTCGATGCGGTCGCCATTGGCCCTCCGGCCGACCGACTGGATGATCACATCGGCCTTGATCGTGCCATCGAACTGGCCCCTGCATGTCAGGGTCAGGGCGGCCCTGGAGGCCTTGACTTCATTGACCTGGGTCGCGGTGTGAATGGTTACGCCTTGTGTTTCCAGTGCGGCGTGCAGGATCCTTACCCCATCCGGGTCGGCACCGGGGGCAATCTGGTCGGCCAGTTCCACGACGGTGACGGCGGATCCAAGGGCTGCGTATATCGTGGCCATTTCAAGCCCGATGATCCCGCCTCCCACGATGGCCAACCGCTTTGGAATTTCGCGAAGCTCAAGCGCGGCGGTGCTGTCCCAGATCCGCGGATCATCGGGCCATCCCGGCAATCGAACCGGGGCGGATCCTACGGCGATCACGGCTTGGTCGAACTCCAGCTCGGTGCCGTCGACATCGACACGATTGGGGCCGGTGAAACGGGCCTTGCCCTGTCTTGTTGACACTTTGCGTCGATCGGCCAGCCCGCCGAGCCCGCCGGTCAGCTGCCCCACGATGGCGTCCTTTGTGGCGCGCAACCGGTCTAGATCAACCCTTGGCTTGCCGAACGTGATGCCCCAATCAGCCATGTGGCGCGCCTCGCGGATGACCTCGGCGGCGTGCAGCAGCGCCTTGGACGGGATGCACCCTTCGTTCAGGCAAACACCACCGAGGGCGTCGCGTGCATCGACCAGCGTCACCTTGCGGCCCAGGTCGGCTGCGCGAAAGGCGCAGGCGTAACCGCCGGGTCCCGCGCCGATGACGAGAAGTTCGGTATGTTCAGACATCCATGCGCCCTCAGATGAGCATTCGGCGGGGATCAGCGATCAGGCCGGCGTAGTGGGTAAGAAAACGGGCCGCGTCGGCACCGTTGATGACCCTGTGGTCGTAGGACAGATCGAGCGGCACCATCGGCACCGGGCGCGGTGTTTCACCATCCCAGACCGTAACGGTTTCGGTGCGGGTCAGCCCCAGGATGGCAACCTCGGGCGGGTTCACGATGGGCGTGAAGGCATTGCCACCGATCCCGCCGAGATTGGTGATTGTCATCGAAGCGCCGCCCATTTCGTCGGGTCCGATTTTTCGGGCTTGCGCCCGGGCAGCGAGGTCGGCGATTTCGGCCGCGATCTGCCAAAGCCCTTTCCGGTCGGCATTGCGGATCACCGGCACCATCAGGCCGTGGGCCGTATCCACCGCGATGCCGATATGGACATATTCCTTGAGGATGAGCCTGGTGGCATCTGCCGACAGCGAGGCGTTGAACCTCGGAAATTGCCGCAAGGCGCAGGATAGGGCGGTCACGTGAAAGGCCAGTGCCGTCAACCGGACACCACGGGCCTGCGCCTGGGATTTCCAGTCGGCGCGCAGGCTTTCGATCATCGAGACATCGGCGCGGTCGTGATGCGTGACCGCGGGGATCAGCGTTTGCGCGGCCGCAAGGTTGCGCGCCGCGATCCGGGCAAAGCGGCTCACCGGTTCTTCGGTGACGGGCCCGTAGTGTGCATGGTCCACCTCCCAGTAGGAGGTGTCGGCCGCCGGTCCGGATGCCTTGCCCCCGCCGCTATCTTCCAGGTCCTCGGGGCCGATGGTGCTGCGGCCCAGGCGGTGTGCAAGGGCCTCGATGTCGACACCCTTTTCCAGGGCGCGGCGCCGTGTCGAGGGGCTTGCGATTATGTCGGTCATGCGCGCGCCCTCACCAACTTGCCGAAATGTACTGGGTTTCCATGAATTCCAGCATGCCTTCGTGCCCGCCTTCACGGCCAAGGCCCGATTGCTTGGTGCCGCCGAACGGGGCGGCCGGGTCCGAGACGAGGCCGCGGTTCAGGCCGACCATTCCGTAATCCAGCCGTTCGCAGACCTGCATCGCGCGCTTGAAATCTTCTGAGAAGACATAGGCGACAAGGCCGTATTCCGTGGCATTCGCGCGACGGATCGCGTCATCTTCATCCGAGAAGGTCTGGATCGCCGCGACGGGCCCGAAGATCTCTTCCTGAATGCAGTTCGCCGTCTCGGGCACATTGGACATGACGGTCGGCGGGTAGAAATAGCCAGGGCCATTCGGCACCGTTCCGCCGCATTCCAGCTTTGCCCCTTTGGCAAGCGCGTCCGAGACGAATTCCGCCACCTTGTCGCGGGTATCCGCATTGACCAGCGGGCCGACATCGACCGTGGGATCGGTGCCATCGCCCACCTTCAGCGCCGACATGCGTTCGGTCAGCCGGGCGGTAAAGGCCTCGGCCAGGCTGTCGTGAACGTAAATGCGATTTGCGGCGGTGCAGGCCTCGCCCAGGTTGCGCATCTTGGCCAGCATCGTGCCCTCGATGGCGGTATCCATGTCGGCGTCCTCCAGGACCAGAACCGGCGCATTGCCACCCAGTTCCATCGCCGGTTTCAGGATCTGGTCGGCGGCGGATTTCAACAGCTTGCGCCCCACTCCCGTCGACCCGGTAAAGCTGACCACGCGCACGCGGGGATCATGAAGCATGTGATCGACCAGGGCGCCGGTCTTCCTGGATGGCAGCACGTTGACAAGGCCGGGTGGAACGCCCGCCTCTTCCAGCAGCGGCATCAGCGCCAGCATGGTCAGCGGCGTTTCGGACGCGGGTTTGATGATCACCGCGCATCCTGCCGCAAGTGCCGGCGCAATCTTGCGGGTGCCCATCGCCGCGGGGTAGTTCCACGGGGTGATCAGCACGGCCAGCCCGGCTGGTTTGTGCTGGACCACGATGCGCGCGCCCGAGGCCGGCGCGTGGGTGATCAGCCCGTCGGCGCGCACGGCTTCTTCGGCGAACCAACGGAAGAACTCCGCGGCATAAGTCGCCTCGCCGATTGCGTCGCCGCGGCCCTTGCCGTTTTCCAATGTGATCAGATTGGCGAAATGATCCAGGCGCGCCGTCATCAGTTCCCAGGCCTTGCGAAGAACCTCGGACCGCGCGCGGGGGGTGCGGGCGGCCCAGTCGGCCATGGCCCGTTCCGCCGCATCCAAAGCTGCATCTGCATCCGCGATATCCGCCGATGCAACGGATGCAAGCACTTGCTCGTTGGCCGGGTTGATGACGTCGAAGCGCTCGGTCGTTTTCACCCACGCGCCATCAATATAGAGATCGGTATAGTCCATGTCGGTCGTCCCCAAGTGTCAAAGCAGGTGACGAAGCGGTTGCTCCATCCGGCCTGCGAAATCGGAAAGAAGCCGGATCGCCGCCGCGCCATCCATGCTGTTCGCGGCGCATTCCAGCGTGATCTGCAACCCGCCCCCGGCCTCGGTCACGGTCAGGACCGGCACGTCCTCCGCGCCCATCTCGACGCTTGCCAGGTGCGTGCCGCGCAGGTCGCGGACCAGCAGGTCGGGTGCTTCCTCGCTCGGCGCGACCCGTGACAGCGCCGGCCCAGGCGGGACGGCGAAGACAGCCAAGGCTCCGAACCGTTCCACAGCGACACAGACCGTCACGGCAGACCCAATGCTGGCCCCGGCAAGCCCCGCAAGGATGGTGTCGCCCGTCAGTCCTTGCGCGTCGGCGGCCCATGCGGCGAAGCCCGCGACCCCGTCCTCGCCAGCCTTGGCAGTCAGTCGGCGCGAGACGGCGGCCATGGCCGGGGCGGCAGACGTGCTGCGCTCCGGCATCCGGCGCAGAACCTCCAGGTCGGAAACATGGAAGGGCTGCGGATGCCCCGCCTCGACCAACCGGCCAAGGTCCAGCCCCTGCTCCAGCGCCAACCGCCGCGCCTTGGGCGAGGCGAGGATGTGTCCGCCCGTGGTCACGGGCGCAGGCGGCTTCGGCGCAGGCGCTTTCGCAGCCGCGGGTTTCGCGGCCTCCACCTCGGCCGGCGCTTCCGCCTTGGCCGGCGCTTCCGCCTTCGCCCCATTCTTCACCGAGCGCGCCACCGGCGCGTCGGGCTTCGCGTCCGAGATGATCGCGACCGGGTCGCCCACGGGAACCTCTTCGCCGGGCTCGGCCAAGGTCGCGGCGAGCCATCCGTCACGCCCTGCTTCGACCTCCATCGTGCTCTTGTCTGTTTCGACCTCGAACAAGACGTCGTCGGCCGCGACTTTGTCACCCGGTGTCTTGAGCCAGGTGACCAAGAGGCCCGTATCCTGGGCCATGCCAAGCTGGGGCATCGTGACGGTATCGCCCTCGGGCAGGGACATACCGTCCTGCACGGGACGTGTCTTTGCGTCCTCGGCAGGTGCGGTGTCCGTGGTCGCCGCGTCTTCCCCGGCGGTTTCGGAGATACACGCGATGACCACGCCGACAGGCACATCATCGCCCTCGGCAGCCGTGACGCGGGACAAGAAGCCGTCGGCCTGCGCCTCGACTTCCATCGTGGCCTTGTCCGTCTCAACTTCGAAAAGGGCGTCGCCCTTGGCCACCGCGTCACCCGGCGCCTTGAACCAGGACACGATCTTGCCCGCATCTTGCGCCATGCCAAGTTGGGGCATTGTCACGTCATGCGGCATGGACAAGCTCCCCGGCGCAGAGTTTCCGGGCGGTGTCAGCCACGCTCTGCGGTGTTGGAACGGTCAGATCCTCAAGGGCCGGTGAGAAGGGCACCGGCACGTCCATCGCGCCCATACGCGTGACCGGTGCATCGAGATAGTAGAAAGCCTTTTCGTTCAGGCGGCTGGCGATCTCGGAGGTCACCCCATAGCTCTGGTGCCCCTCGTCGATGACGATGGCGCGTGAGGTCTTCTTGACGCTCTTGATCAGCGTATCCTCGTCCAGCGGAACAATGGTGCGTGGGTCCACGACCTCTGCCTCGATGCCTTCACTTGCCAGGATGTCGGCGGCTTTTTCGGCCACCTGCACCATCGACGAAGTCGCTATCAGCGTGATATCGCGCCCTTCGCGCTTGATGTTGGCCTGGCCGAAGGGGATCAGGTACTCCTCTTCCGGGACCGGGGCCTTGTCCTGGTACATCAGCTTGTCTTCGAAAATGACGACCGGGTTGTTGTCGCGGATCGCCGTCTTCATCAGCCCCTTCGCCTCATAAGCAGAGGATGGCAT
>CAYWTM010000028.1:0-33612 GCA_964460185.1 uncultured Roseicyclus sp.
CCACGCTCGCCGCCCTTCAGGCCGGTGCGGACGAGCTGGAAGACACCCTCGAAGGTTTGACCGTAGCTGCGGAATAGGAAGGAAGACCGATGCTTGATGAGAAAAGTCCCCCCGCTGCCCGTGCCGCGATGCGTGAGGCCGCTGGCCTTGCCGCCAAGACAATTGGCGCACCGCCGATCCTGCCGCGCGGTCAGGATGGCGAAGGGTCGTTGCAGGTGCATCAGGATGCATCGATGAAGATCGAAGGCGCAACGGTTTTTGCCGTCTACGGCAAGGGCGGGATCGGAAAATCCACCACGTCCTCCAACCTGTCGGCTGCGTTTTCCAAGTTGGGCAAGAAGGTTCTGCAAATCGGGTGTGATCCCAAGCATGACAGCACCTTTACCCTGACGGGCCATTTGCAGCCGACCGTCATCGACATCCTGAAAGACGTCGATTTCCATGCCGAGGAACTGCGCCCCGAGGATTTCGTCACCGAAGGCTACAACGGCGTCATGTGTATCGAGGCCGGCGGCCCACCCGCAGGCACCGGCTGCGGCGGATATGTCGTGGGTCAGACAGTGAAACTCCTGAAGCAGCACCACCTGTTGGAAGACACCGATGTGGTCCTGTTCGATGTGCTGGGCGATGTGGTTTGCGGTGGTTTTGCCGCGCCGTTGCAGCATGCCGACCGCGCGATGATCGTCACGGCCAATGATTTCGACAGCATCTACGCGATGAACCGCATCATCGCCGCGGTGCAGGCCAAGTCGAAGAACTACAATGTCCGTCTGGCGGGCTGCGTTGCGAACCGGTCGAAAGATACCGACGAGGTGGATCGCTATTGCGACGTCGTGGGTTTCAAGCGCATCGGCCACATGCCCGATGTCGACGCCATCCGCCGGTCGCGGCTGAAGAAGAAGACGCTGTTCGAAATGCCCGATGACGAAGACATCGTGCAATGCCGCGCCGAATATATCCGTCTGGCCCAACTTCTGTATGCCGGCACCGATCCGCTGGCGCCGGCGCCGCTGGAAGATCGCGACATCTTTGAATTGCTGGGTTTCGATTGATGGTGGGCACGCCCACATACGGCGCCACGCGCGACCGGGTCGAAGAATATTTCGACCGCACCGCAACCACGGCGTGGGAACGGTTGACCTCTGACGCGCCGGTTTCGGGTATCCGTCAGACGGTCCGCGAAGGCCGCGACCGGATGCGGGACATCATGTTGAGCCGTCTGCCCGAAGATCTGACCGGTCGGCGTGTTCTGGATGCGGGCTGTGGCACCGGCGCCATGGCGGAAATCCTTGCCGAGCGCGGGGCCGAGGTGGTCGCCATCGACATTTCCCCGCAGCTGGTCTCGATCGCCGAAAGCCGGATCCCTGCCGATCTGACCCACAAGATCACCTTTGCCTCGGGCGACATGCTGTCGACCCATCTTGGGGAATTCGACCACATCCTGGCGATGGATTCGATGATCTATTATTCCGCCGAAGATCTGGGCCGGGCCATCGCCGGACTGTCGGAACGGTCCCGCCACTCCATCGTGTTCACTGTCGCCCCGCGCACGCCTTTCCTGATGGCGTTCTTCGGGATGGGAAAGCTTTTCCCGCGCTCTGACCGGTCGCCCACGATGGTTCCCCACGCCCCGCGCACGATCGCCAGGGAAACGACCCGAAGCGGCGGAACCGGTGTCTTGAACGAGGTGGAGCGCGTCAGCCGCGGTTTCTACATCTCGACCTGCCTGGAATACCGCATATGAGCATGCTCAAACGCATATCGATCAAGTATCTGCCCTTTGCAGATGCCGCCAGCGAAGAGCTGCCCCTGGGGCAGCTTCTGCGCCTGAGCCTGTTTCAGGTGTCGGTCGGTATGGCAGCCGTGTTGCTGCTGGGCACCCTGAACCGCGTGATGATCGTAGAGCTTCAGGTGCCGGCGTTTCTCGTGGCGGCGATGGTCGCGCTGCCGGTTCTGATCGCGCCGTTCCGGGCGCTTCTGGGCTTCAAATCCGATACCTACAAATCCGCCATCGGGTGGAAACGCATTCCCTACCTGTGGTTCGGCACCCTGTGGCAGTTCGGCGGCCTCGCCATCATGCCCGCATCGCTTCTGGTGCTGGGCGGCGATGTCACGCAGGTGACCTATGACCTGCCATATGCCGGGGAAATCCTGGCCGGGCTTGCCTTCCTGATGACCGGCCTCGGCATGCACATGACCCAGACCGCCGGTCTGGCGCTGGCAGCGGACCGTGCAACCGATGAGACCCGGCCGCGGGTCGTGGCCTTGCTGTATGTCATGTTCCTTGTGGGCATGGGCGGCAGCGCCATCGTGATCGGCTGGCTCTTGCGTCAGTTCACCCCGCTCGAGCTGATCCAGGTGATCCAGGGCTGTGCGGTCCTTACCGTTGTTCTGAACGTGACCGCCTTGTGGAAGCAGGAACGCGTGCGCCCGATGACCAAGGCCGAGCGCAACGAGGCCACGCCATCGTTCAAGGACGCCTGGGCCGATTATGCCAGCGGTGGCACTGCTGGCAGGCTGCTGGTTGTGGTGTTCCTGGGAACAATGGCCTTCAACATGCAAGACGTGTTGCTGGAACCCTATGGCGGCGAGATCCTGGGTCTGTCGGTATCATCCACCACCCTTTTGACGGCAACCTGGGCCGTGGGCGCCCTGTTCGGTTTCGCACTGGCCGCGAAATGGCTGGGTGAGGGGATCAATCCCTACCGCATGGCCGCGCGGGGCATCCTTGCGGGGCTTATCGCGTTCTGCGCCGTGATCTTCTCGAACCCGTGGGACTCCCAGCCGCTGTTCTTTACCGGGGCCGCGTGCATCGGATTTGGCGGCGGCCTGTTTTCGGTCGCCACGCTGACTGCCGCGATGACCATGCCTTCGGGCAAGGCGGGCCGTGGCCTTGCGCTTGGCGCCTGGGGCGCGGCGCAGGCCACGGCCGCCGGCGTGTCGATCGCCATGGGCGGCGGTATCCGCGACGTCGTCAATGGAATGGCCAATTCGGGCCAGTTGGGCGAAGCGCTGTCCAACCCCGCGACGGGCTATTCCGTCGTCTACCACATCGAAATTCTGCTTCTCTTCGCGACACTGGTGGCCCTCGGGCCGCTCGTGCGCACCGTTACAACCGCCTCAAGGGACCGGGGGACCAGAATCGGCCTCGCCGAGCTCCCCACCTGACCGCCGACCTGAAAGGACCCATCCATGGAAAACGCATTCTTCGGCAACTTCGATCTGGCAAGCCTGTCGATCTGGATGTTCTGGATCTTCTTTGCGCTGCTGATCTATTACCTGCAGACCGAAAACATGCGCGAAGGCTATCCGCTCGAGAACGAGGATGGCACCGCCGCGCCGAACCAGGGCCCGTTCCCTGTGCCGGATGCCAAGACCTTCAAACTGATGCATGGCCGGGGGGAGGTGACTGTTCCCTCACCCGAAAACGAGGCTTCGCATCGCCGCGACAGTCTTGCGCTGGAACGCAACGGGCCCGGCAACGGCTTTCCGTTCGATCCCACCGGCAATCCGATGGTGGACGGCGTGGGCCCCGCATCCTGGGTGCCGCGCCGTGACATGCCCGAACTGGATGGCCACGGTCACCCCAAGATCGTGCCGATGGGCTACACCGATGGATTCCGCGTCAGCGCCGGTTTCGATCCGCGGGGCAAACCGGTTGTGGCCGGCGATGGCACCGAAGTGGGAACGATCAGCGACATGTGGATCGACGTGCCGGAACAACTGGTTCGGTATCTGGCGATCGACCTGGCCGCTGAGCACGGTGGCGGCACGCGCCTTGTGCCCATCCAGTTCTGCCGCATCTGGCCATCGCGTGTGAAGATCAACGCGATCTTCGGCGAACACTTTGCCGATGTGCCGCTGACCAAATCGGCCACGCAAGTGACCATGCTCGAGGAAGAGAAGATCTCCGCCTACTACGGCGGTGGCATTCTTTACGCCTCGCAGGCGCGGACAGACCCGCTTCTGTGACGACCAAGACGGGCTCTCGGACCGGGCCCGGATGACGATCGAGGAAGGAGAAACGACCGATGGCTCATACCCACGACGACTTTGCGACCGAACCGGTTCGCGGATTGCCCGAAAACCTGCCAGAGGGGGAACATATCCTCTGGCAAGGCCAGCCATACTGGTGGGCGTTGGCCCGTGAGGCATTGAGCTTCTGGTGGGTCGCAGGGTATTTCACCTTCCTCTTCGCATGGCGCACGATTGGCGGCGCAGCGACCGAATCCTGGACCCAGGCGGCCACGGCCGCGTCGTTCTTCCTGGCCTTGGGGGCCATTGTTTGCCTCATCTTGCTGGTGATCTCGGTCCTGCAAGCCAAGGCCACGGTCTATACGATCACCAACAAACGCGTGGCCTTGCGGATCGGCGCGGCGCTGACGATGACGCTCAATGTGCCGTTCCGTCAGGTGAAGAACGCCGACCTGCGGATGCGCAAGGACGGGTCAGGGTCGATCTCGCTCGAACTGCTCGATGAAGACACCCGCCTGTCCTACGTGCTGACCTGGCCCCATGTGCGGCCATGGAAGCTCAAGCACACGCAGCCTGCGCTGCGCTGCATTCCCGATGCGCGTTCGGTGGCGGCGATCCTGTCGGATGCGGCTGAAACCGCGGTCAGCGAACCGGTGATCGAACGCATGCCGGCCGCAGCGCCGGTCGCGGCGGAGTAGTGGCCATGGAATTTACCCGCACCTACACCAAGGCGGAACAGAAGCTGGTCGAACGTGACAAGGAAATGGTTCCGACCGTTCTTGTCCGGGCCATGTTCGTTCTGTGTGTCTGTATCCTGATCATCGTGTCCTATGCGCGGCTGACCGATCGCCCGCTCGAGGCGATGCCGCCCTCGCTTGAAGAAGCGCCGATCGTGCAGGAACGCATCATACGTATCTATGGCCAGATGGATGGCTCTGCCCGGGTTCTCGACCTGGACGGCAACGTTGTTGCCAATCTTTCCAATACAGAAGGCGGCTTTGTCGCCGGTATATCCCGCGTGCTGGAGCGGGAACGTGGGGCCGTTGGCCTTTCTGCGTCCGAACCTATCCGGCTAATCCGCTTTTCAGACGGGCGGATTGGACTTCGTGACGACTACACCGACTTCAGGGCCGAACTTGTGGGCTTTGGGGCGGACAACGAGGCGGTCTTTGCCCGCCTTCTGGAGGAATGACCAAATGGGATGGCTCACAAAAGAGTTTGAAACAGCGCCCTGCGAGGTTGAAGTCAGCCACTGCTTCGACAGCTTGCATGCGCATGTGAAATTTCTGAACGGCGCCGTAATCAACCCCGGCGACGAAGTGACGGTGCAGGGTCCGCCGGTGATGGCGCCCTACGGCGAAGTCGTGCGCGAACAGCGCGTCGCCCGCATCGCGCGCGCCAGCAAGCTGGAACAGATGTGGACGCGGATGACCGGCGATTTCGAGTTCATGGAACTGTGCGAATTCTCGTTCTCCGAGGAGGTGACGCTATGAACATGCTCAACCCGCGCACCGAAGGCGCGACGAACGCCGCGACCAAACACACCGCCGATGCCACCACCGTCGAAGAGGGACTGGCCATCGCCGAAGCGCAGGACCGCCAGTACAATGACGAGATGGCCACCAACACCGCGATGGCCAACACGCTCCTGACACCGCGTTTCTACACGACCGATTTCGACGAGCTCGATGCCATCGATGTCAGCGGCGTGCGCGAGGACTGGGACAAGCTGATCGCGCAGATGGAGGCCGATCCCAACAAGGGCCATTTCAAGAAGAACGAAGACTGGGACCATGTCGACTGGGAGGGGATGGACCCCGCCCTGAAGAAGGAATTCATCGACTTCCTGATCTCCTCCTGCACCGCCGAGTTCTCGGGCTGCGTGCTCTACAAGGAGATGAAGCGGCGCGGCACCAACAAGGACATCTGCGAGCTCTTCGCCTTCATGTCCCGCGACGAGGCCCGGCACGCCGGCTTCATCAACGACGCGCTGCGCGAGGCGGGCGTGGCGGTGAACCTCGGGTTCCTGACGCAGAAGAAGAAATACACCTATTTCCGGCCCAAGTTCATCTACTACGCCACCTACCTGTCGGAAAAGATCGGCTACGCCCGCTACATCACCATCTTCCGCCACCTGGAAGCGCATCCCGAACATCGGTTCCACCCGATCTTCAAGTGGTTCAAGGAATGGTGCAACGACGAGTTCAGCCATGGCGAAGCCTTTGCCCTGCTGATGAAGACCGACCCCAAGCTGACCGAAAGCTGGCAGAACAAGCTGTGGATCAAGTTCTTCCTCACGGCGGTCTATTCCACCATGTATGTCCGCGATCACCAGCGCCCTGCCTTCCATGCGGCGCTTGGCGTTGATCCCGATTGGTACGCGCATGAGGTCTTTACCAAGACGTCCGAAATCTCCAAGCAGGTGTTCCCGCTGACGCTGGATATCGAACATCCGCGTTGGGAAAAGGGCCTGAAGGCGCTTCAAAAGGCGAATGCCGATCTGGCCCAGGCCAAGAAGACCGGCAACATCTTCAAACGCACAGGTGCCTCCGTGCGGGCAGGGGCGGCTTTCATCAGCCTGTTCATGATCCCGGCCGTGAAACACCAGGTTCCCGTCTCTACCCGACTGGAGCCAGCTTACTGATGATGCATTCGCCCTGGATAGCGGCCGTCGTGGCCCTGTTTCTTTGGTGGCTTTCCACCGGGGCGATTCTGATGGCCGTGCGGCGCGCAGACAAAGGTGGCGCGCATGCACGGCTTTGGGCGGTATTGTGGAACCTGCCCTTCCTGCTTTTGGGTGGGGTGGGTTTCCTTGATACGCTGAATGACGGCTCGACCACGGCGGTTTACGTTGCGTTCCTGTCGGCACTGGCGCTTTGGGGCTGGATCGAATTGGCCTTTCTGACCGGTGTCATCACCGGCCCCGTGCGCACCGATAGCGTGCCCGGCGTGCCGGAATGGGAACGTTTCATCCGCGCCTGGGGCACGATTGCCTATCACGAAACGCTTTTGGCACTGACGCTGATAGCGATGATCTATGTGAGTTACGGCGCCGAGAATACCTTTGGCATGTGGACCTTTGCGGTTCTGTTTGCAGCGCGGGTTTCCGCGAAGCTCAACCTCTATCTCGGCGTGCGCAAGATCAACGTGGAGTTCATTCCCGATCCGCTGCGCCACCTCCCGAGCCATTTCCGCACCGCGCGGATGAACTGGCTGTTCCCGATCTCCATCACCGCATTGTCGTTTGCGGCGGCCTGCTGGCTTGAACGGGTCTGGACGGCTGAAACGACGGGTGACGTTGTCGGCTTTGCCTTGCTGGCGGCCCTGACGGCGCTTGCCCTGCTGGAACACTGGTTCATGGTGCTCCCGCTCCCCGATGAAAAACTGTGGCGTTGGATGCTGCCCGAGCGTTCCTTACCCACCAAAGCGACACTACCAAGCGAGGAAGCCCGATGAATTTTGATAAGCTGTTCCAGGCACAATTGGACGCACTGAAGGAAGAGGGCAACTATCGCATCTTCGCTGAACTGCAACGTCAATGCGGGGCGTTCCCGCGGGTGAAGAACCATTCCGACGGCCAGGACGAAGTCACCGTCTGGTGCTCGAACGACTACCTTGGCATGGGTCAGCACCCCAAGGTGATCGAAGCCATGGTCAACACGGTCAAGGAATGCGGAACCGGTGCGGGTGGTACGCGCAACATCTCGGGCAATGCCTATCATCACAAACGGCTGGAGGAAGAACTGGCCGATCTGCACGGCAAGGAAGACGCGCTTCTGTTCACCTCGGGCTATGTGTCGAACTGGGCTGCTCTGTCGACACTTGGGTCGCGCCTGCCGAACGCGGTGATCCTGAGCGATGCGTTGAACCACGCGTCGATGATCGAGGGCATTCGTCACGCACGCTGCGACAAGGTCATCTGGAAACATAACGATCCCGAAGACCTGGATCGCAAGCTGGCGGCACTTCCCGCCAACGCGACCAAGATCGTGGCGTTCGAATCCGTCTACTCGATGGATGGCGATATCGCCCCGATCAAGGAGATCCTCGATGTCTGCGACAAACACGGCGCGATGAGCTACATCGATGAGGTGCACGCCGTTGGCATGTACGGCCCGCGCGGCGGCGGTGTGGCCGAACGCGAAGGCCTGATGGACCGGATCACCCTGATCGAAGGCACGCTTGGCAAGGCCTTTGGCGTCGTCGGAGGGTACATCACCGGGTCAGAGGCGCTGTGCGATTTCATCCGCTCATTCGCCTCCGGTTTCATCTTCACGACCGCGCTGCCGCCGGCCGTGGCCGCGGCCGCCACGGCATCGATCCAGCACCTCAAGCAATCCAGCGTCGAACGCGACATGCAAAGACGCCAGGTTGCGCGCCTGCGCGCGCGTCTGGATGCCGAAGGTATCCCGCATGAGCACAATTCCTCCCACATCATCCCCGTGATGGTGAAGGATCCGAACAAATGCCGGATGCTGAGCGATATCCTGATGGATCAATTCGGCATCTACGTGCAGCCGATCAACTACCCGACCGTGCCCAAGGGGACCGAGCGCCTGCGCTTTACCCCGGGCCCGCTGCACACCGATGAAGATATCGAATACCTGGTGATGGCGCTGAAAACACTGTGGAAGCAGTGTGCAATTGCGCACGCCGTGGCGTAATTTTCATAAAAGCACTGGACCCCGCTAGTTCCGACATAGTTATAGTCCCCAGGGACCATTCTGAAGGGAGACTACATGATGAGTCGCAAACTAATGCTCGCAGCGGCGGCAACGCTGTTCTCCGCACCGATGGCGATGGCAGATGCCCACGCCGCGTCCGGGGATGCCGCCGCCGGTGAGGCCGCGTTTCGCCAGTGCATTGCATGCCACGTCGTCGTAAACGACGCGGGTGAAACCCTTGCCGGCCGCAATGGCCGCCAGGGGCCGAACCTTTACGGCAGTGCCGGTGGACCATTCGGCCATGTCGAGGACTTCAACTATTCACCCGGCCTGACCGCCCTGAACGAGGCGGGTGTTCTGATCACCGAAGAAACATTCGCCGCCTATGTTCAGGATCCGACCGGCTACATTCGTGAAGCCACGGGTGACAACAGCCTGCGCGGTGCGATGGCGTTCCGCGTCCGGTCCGAAGAGGACGCGATCAACCTCTACGCCTACCTGGTGTCGCTGGCCGCTGAATGATCCATGCTTGACGGCCATGGACAAAGAACAGGGCGGCCCTTGTGGCCGCCCTTTTTCGTCTGCGAAACGCGTCAAGGTTGGAGTGGATGAAACGCCGTTTGCATTGCATCGAACACTACCTGGGGCGCTTCTTCATGGGCCAGATGGCCGACACCGGGTAACATCACCAACTGCGCATGTGGCATTGCCTGTGATGCATGTTCCGCCACGCGCGGCGGAACCGCCCCGTCATTGGCCCCGTGGATGAAAAGAGCCGGGGTCGGGATCCGTGGCAAGGCGCGGTTGAGGTCGTCCAGTTTCCATTGCGCCATCATCGCCAGCGTTCCGTCCACATGGGCGCGGCGCGCGATCAGGGCGGCGTAGCGGGCAAGGCTGTCTTCATCCAGTTCTGTCCCGGCCGAGGCAAGGATCGACCGCACCTGCGCCACGGACCTGCTGCCTTGCGAAATCAGCAACCCGGTCAGCGGGTTCAGCGCCAGAACCTTGGCCATGATCGGGAAAAGCCACCCGGCAGCACCCCGGAAGTTTTCCAGCGCGCCGTTGACGACGACCAGTTGATCGGGACTCAATCGACCCTGACGCGCCATTTCGAGAGCGACAGCGCCACCCGCCGAATGCCCGACGATCGTCCGTGGGGTCCATCCTTCCTGCTCGCATAGCCGCGCTATGTCGCTTGCCACATCCGATAGCCGTGCCCGGCCGCGCGGGCTGCGGGTCCAGCCATGGCCGGGCAGATCGATGGCGATAGTGCGATGATCGGCGGACAGATACGGGATCAGGGCGGCCCATGAATGGGTCGAGGCCCCGGCGCCGTGAAGCAACAGGATATCCGGGCCGTGCCCCAGAACCTGCACATGCCAGCGATGCGGTGCACAAGGCACGATCCGGCTGACCGAACGGTTCGGCCAGTCCGGCGGCGGCAGATCCGAAATCATGCCGGGCTGAGCGATGCGTCGACCGCTGCGTCGATCGCCGCGGACAAGGTCTTGGCGTCGGCCCGCGGCAGCGGCAGGTAGGGTACACCCATTTCCCGTGCCAGGGCGTCCAGGCCACGCGTTGGCCGGACACCGGTGTCGATGACAAGCCCCGGCATCCCCGTGGCCCTGATCGCGCGCGCCATGCTGATGGCATCATCGCCCGCCTGCGCGCGGTTGGCGGCGCCCGACAGGTCGACATTTGCGCGGCCATCGGTCAGCAGGGCGATCGAAGGGGTCATGCCCTTGGCCTGAACCTGTGCGGCCAGTTCCAGCGCGGTGCGGAGCCCGGCCGCCAGAGGCGTGCCGCCTCCGCCGGGCAACTGTGCCAGGCGGCGCTTGGTCTGCACGAGCGACCGGGTCGGCGGCAGCAAAACTTCGGATCCGTCGCCACGGAACGCCACAAGGGCCACGTGATCGCGGCGGGAATAAGCCTCGGACAACAGCAATTCGACAGCGCCCTTGGCTTCGCCCAGGCGCGCCAACGCGGCGGACCCCGACGCATCGACAACAAAGATGATCGCCCGGTCCGAGGTTTCCTGGAACTGGCGAAGCCGGATATCCGACATGCGGATGTGCAGCCGGTCCGCATTGCCGGATGCGGCCTTGCGCATGGGCTGCCAGGGGGCCGCGGCGCGCAGGGTCGCCACCAGATCCACGCGCGCCTCGCCGCCGGGGCGACCGGGACGCGACGGCAGGGGACGGCCACGCCGGTTGCCCTTTTTCGCCGCACCGCTGCCGCTGGCGGATTGTGCGGAGCGTGCGGCCTTGCCGGCCTGCATGCGCGCCAGAAGATCGGGGGGCAGCATGGCCCTGGCGGCTTCAAGCATCATTTCGACGGGCGGCAGATCACGCATCTGGTCGTCTTCGTCGCTATCGGGCTGATCTTCCGGCTGATCGGGTTCAGGTTCAGGTGCGTCCGGTTCGGTTTGCTGTTCGGCTTCGGGGATCTGCGTGGCGCGCGGCACCAGTACCAACTCGACCGCCGCCAACAGATCGGGGCTTTCCACCTCGTCCGCGCCAGATAGCGCCGCAGATGCACGCGCAACGGCCAATGCCTGCAAGGGCGCGCGCAGCGACCCTATGCCAAGCCGCGTTGCCACTTCGGTCAGTTCGGCGATCGTTTCGTCGCTGACACGGATTGACGAAAGGCGCAGCCGGGCTTCGTCCAGGGCATCGGTATCCATCGCCAGATCCGGGGCATCCGACAGGCGCTGATCTTCCAGATCCAGGTGGATCGACAACCTGTCCGTCAGCGCCGCCGGCATGGTTTCATCCGCACCGGCCCCTTCGTCGAAGGCCACAAGCGACAGCCCCCCCGATCCATCCAGTGCTGCAGCCAGACGCGCGGCAAGCGCCGGCCTGACCCGTTCGGCCATCGGCATCGTCAGAACGGCGGGCTTGCCCAACAGACCCGTGGTGCGCACCACGTGCCCTTCGGCCAAAGTGGCAGACAGGTCGATACCGCCAAAAAGGGCATCATCGCCGACATTGGGGTGCAACCTGCGAATGGTATGGCTCTGCAGCGCGGTTTCGAGACCTTTTTGGACCTGATCGCGGACCGGCCCGACGCGGGCGCGCAGCCAGATACCGCCCATCGCGGCCGGGTCGAGCGCAAAGCAGGCCAGCGCAAGGTTGACCTTTTGCCACCGCTCTTCGCCGCTGCTCACGCCAGCACCTCCTCCACCACGCGGATGACGCGGGTGGTGGACCCGGCATCGTCCAATGGATCGCGGCGCAGGCGATGGCGCAGCGCAGATGGCGCGATACGGCGCAGTTGATCGCGGGTGACCGTATCGACGCCGTCAAAGGCGGCCAGCGCACGGGCGGCACGAAGAAGTGTAAGTTCGCCCCGCAACCCGTCCGATCCAAGTGCGACGCAAAGCTCCGCGCAATCGCGCAGGACCGAGTCATCCGCCGCGACGCCGGGCAGCGCCGCGCGCGCCTCAAGGATGCGTGCACGCAGGTTCATGTCTGCATCGCGCCAATTGGCAAGGAACGCACCGGTGTCACGGTCATAGGCATCGCGGCGGCGGATCACCTCGATCCGGGTGTCGATATCCTTGGGGCTGGTGACCTCGACCGACAGGCCGAACCGGTCCAGCAGCTGCGGGCGCAGTTCCCCCTCTTCGGGGTTGCCGGAACCAACCAGAACGAACCTGGCGGCATGGCGGATCGAAAGCCCCTCGCGTTCGACCACGTTCAGGCCCGATTGCGCCACGTCGAGCAGCAGGTCGACAAGGTGATCCTCCAGAAGGTTGACCTCGTCGATATACAGGTAGCCCCGGTTCGCCCGCGCCAGCAGGCCCGGTTCAAATGCCTTTTCGCCCCGTGTCAGGGCCTTTTCGATGTCGAGCGCGCCCACCACGCGATCCTCGGTCGCGCCAAGGGGCAGGTCGATCACCGGCGTGGGCTTTTGCACCAGATCCCGGTTTTCCACATGGGCCCAATCGGGGATGTCGCCTTCATGGGCGGAATTGACCGGGCATCCCGCCACGGCCTCGATCGGGGGCAACAGGGCCGCCAGACCGCGCACGGCGGTGGATTTGCCGGTGCCGCGGTCGCCAAAGACCAGAACCCCACCGATTCCCGGGTCGATCGCCGTCAGTATCATGGCGAGTTTCATCTCGTCCTGCCCGACGATGCCGGAAAACGGAAACGGTCCGGTCAATGCAAAATCCTTCATTCGGCAGCCACTTTCATGTCCTGTTGGGCGGTCGGCCGGGCCAGGTCCGGCGCGCGGCCGTCCCACATCCCTTCGACGGCATCCACGCGAAACCGCGCATACAATTCTTCCTTGAACAGGCCGCCTTCGCGCACGGCACGGATGCCAGCCGCATGGGGCCCGTCGCGGCGCGCGAAATCCGCCATGGTCGCGGTGTCCGGCCAGACCGAAAACGTCACCTGCCGCAGCAGCGGCAATTCCCCGATCCCGATCTTGAACAGGACATTGGGATCCGACCCGATGGCGCGGGAAATCGCGGGTTCCCGCCGCCAGAATCGCACCGCCGTCCGCGCCCGGATCGTGGCGCGGGTCAGGGCGGCGACCGGACCGTCAGAGACCACGTCCTGCGCCACAAAGGGCGCCTTGCCATCCCATGCGCCACGCGCGGCGGTGGGCGTCAGAAAGATCGTCATGGTCTCATCGGCGACATCGCCGTACCGGCGAAAGACCCGCGTGCCGAACATCGCGCGTCGCGCGGTATCATGGTCCGGCCAGGTCGCCAGAATCGCATAGACGGCCGTGTTCGGTATCGGTGTGAAGCCTTCGCCCACACCTGATCCGCACAGCTTTACCATGCCTATGTCGCGTACCGCCTTGAGGGCGAATCGCGCGATGCCCATCTGCGCAAGAGCCCATGCCCGCGCGGGCACAGAGCCAAAGCGATAAAGGCTCAAAGTCACTGATTGCATGGCCGGTCTCTCCATGTGTCAACTTAGACTGACACAAAGCTTTAGGCAAGAAAAGGGAAACCGCGTTGTTTGCCTTGGCAAACTGCTATTCTCTCGCCTATTGTAAATCCAACTAGACAGTTTGAGGTTTGGCATGAGCGACCCATCAATGCCCAACGATCCTTCCACCGCTATTGTCATTGGTGCGGGCCTTGGCGGGCTTTCCGCTGCCATGCGGTTGGGGGCCAAGGGCTACAAGGTGACGCTGCTGGATCGGCTGGATCGCGCGGGTGGTCGCGGATCGTCGATCACGCAAAACGGCCACCGCTTCGACCTTGGGCCGACCATCGTGACCGTGCCGCAGGTGTTCGAACAGTTATGGGCCGATTGCGGGCGCGATTTCCGGTCCGAGGTCGATCTGCGCCCTGTTGATCCCTATTACGAGATCCGCTGGCGTGACGGATCGACATACAGGGTCGTGAAAGACCACGACGCGATGCTGGACCAGGTGCGCGCGATGTCGCCCCGCGACGTCAAGGGCTACGAGCGATTCCTGCGCGACAGCGAAGCGCGCTACGAATTCGGGTTCGAGGGGCTTGGCCGCCGCCCGATGAACAAGCTGATGGATCTGATCCGCGAATTGCCGGGCTTTGTCCGGCTGCGGGCGGACCGGTCGGTCTATGCCCATGCCGCCGCTCGGGTCCGCGACCCGCGTCTGCGCATGGCGCTGAGCTTTCACCCGCTGTTTATCGGCGGGGATCCAACCCATGTGACCTCGATGTATATCCTTGTCAGTCACCTCGAAAAGGAATTCGGGGTTCACTATGCCATGGGTGGTGTGCAGGCGATGGCGGATGCCATGGTTCGTGTCATTCGCGAACAGGGTGGTGAGGTTGTCGCCAATGCCGAGGTTGATGAAATCACGGTCAGGGACGGGCGCGCGACAGGCGTCGTCACCAGGGATGGCGACAGGCTGACGGCTGATATCGTCGTGTCGAATGCCGATCCGGGCCATACCTACGACCACCTGCTGCGCAATCACACCAAACGCCGCTGGACCAGCAAGCGCCTGAATCGCGCGCGGTGGTCCATGGGTCTGTTCGTCTGGTATTTCGGAACCAGGGGCACGGCCGGCAAATGGGGGGATGTGGGCCATCACACGATCCTGAACGGTCCCAGATACCGGGGTTTGCTGAACGACATTTTCATGAAGCGGCACCTTGCGCAGGACATGTCGGTCTATCTGCACCGCCCATCGGTCACCGATCCGACGGCGGCACCGGCAGGGGATGACACATTCTATGCGCTCAGCCCGGTCCCGAACCTGCACGGCGACGACAGCGTTGACTGGTCCCAGATGGAAGAGGTCTATCGCCAACGGCTTGCCAGGGTTCTGGATGATCAGCTGATCCCGGGGTTCGAGGATCACTTGTCGGCCAGCACCTGTTTCACGCCCGACACGTTCAAGACGCGGTATCTAAGCCCCTTTGGCGCGGGATTTTCCCTTGAGCCGCGGATTTTCCAATCGGCCTGGTTTCGCCCGCACAACATTTCCGAAGAATTCGCGGGTCTGTATCTTGTAGGTGCGGGGACGCATCCGGGTGCCGGTATCCCGTCGGTTGTGACGTCCTCGGAGGTGCTGAACCAACTTGTTCCAGATGCTCCCAGGCCCGTCATCGTGCAAGAAACGAAGGTGGCTGCGGAATGATACGCGACGACGATCTGGAACATTGCCGCAATGCGATCCGTGAGGGGTCCTATTCCTTTCATGCCGCATCCAAGCTCTTGCCGGCCAAGGTGCGCGATCCGGCGCTGGCGCTCTATGCGTTTTGCCGGATTGCCGATGATGAAGTCGATTTCGGCGAACATAAACCCGCCGCCGTTCTGGCGCTCAGGGACCGGCTTGACCTGGCCTATGCGGGCCGACCCAAGGATGCCCCTGCGGACCGCGCCTTTGCGGCACTGATCGAGGAATTCGAGATGCCGCGCGCCCTGCCCGAGGCCCTTCTGGAAGGGCTCGCGTGGGACGGGATGGAACGCAGATACGCCACGCTCAGCGAGCTGCGCAGCTATTCCGCGCGGGTGGCCTCGGCCGTGGGGGCCATGATGTGCGTGTTGATGCGTGTGCGGGATGCGAAAGCGCTGGCACGCGCCTGCGATCTTGGCGTCGCCATGCAACTGACCAATATTGCCCGCGATGTGGGTGAAGATGCCCGCGCCGGTCGCCTGTATCTGCCGACCGACTGGATGGCAGAAGAAGGCATTGATATCGAAGAATTTCTTGCCGATCCCAAACCGTCGCCCGCGATCCGGCGGCTGGTGCGGCGTTTGCTGGCCGAGGCCAACCGCCTGTATTTCAGGTCAGAGCCCGGAATCAAGGCGCTGCCCCTGGCGGCGCGTCCCGGTATCTTTGCCGCGCGCCACTGCTACGACGCGATCGGGCGACAGCTGGCGCGCAAGGGTCATGACAGCATCACCCAACGCGCCCACACCACTGGCCGCCAGAAACTCGGGTATCTGGGCCTGTCCATTCTGCGTGCGGGATGGGTCAGCGTTGTCCCGCAAAGCCCCGTCATTTTCGCGCAGCCGTTGGACGAGGTCGCCTTTCTGGTCGAGGCTGCGGCTCGTCGGGACGGGGCGCAAAACGACTGGGGCGAGGGCGTGTTGTCGGTTCTGTCGCAACTCGAGGCGCGCGACCGCACTGATAGAGGGCTGGATCAAACCGCCTGACGTGCTAGGACAGTCCAATGGACCTTGGAATTTTCGCCATCTATCTGGCTGCCTGCGGGGCGGCTGCGACGACCGGGGCGATGTTTTCCCCCGGCCCTTGGTATCGTGCCCTGTCAAAACCGCCATGGACCCCGCGCGACTGGATGTTCCCCGTCGCCTGGACAGTGCTGTATCTGTCGTCGGCATTCGCCGCGATGCGGGTATCGGGGCTGGAAGGCAACGGGTTCGGCATGGCCTTCTGGGCGATGCAGATCGCCTTCAACACGCTGTGGACCCCGGTCTTCTTTGGCCTGCACCGGATCAAGGCCGCGTTTTTCGTGATGGTGGGCCTGTGGATTGCTGTTTGCGGCACGATGATCAGTTTCTGGCAACTTGACTGGATCGCCGGCGCCCTGTTCGCGCCCTATCTTGTCTGGGTGAGCGTTGCGGGCGCGCTGAACGCGTCGGTCTGGATGCGCAACCCGAAAGAGGCGGCGGTGTCCACGACCTGAGCCGTGACACTGCAGTGTCGAAATGAAAAGGGCGCCGCAATGGGCGCCCTTTCGTCATTCGTGTCTGGGGTTGTCACGCGAGCGAGCGTTCGACCTCTTCGCGTTCGAAGATCTCGATCACGTCCTTCGGGCGAATGTCTTCGTAGTTTTCGAAGGCCATGCCGCATTCCTGACCGGACTGGACCTCTTTGACCTCGTCCTTGAAGCGCTTGAGCGTCTTCAACGTGCCTTCGTGGATCACGACGTCGTCGCGCAGCAGGCGTACACCGGCGGACCGGCGGGCTACGCCTTCGGTCACCAGACACCCAGCCACGTTTCCGACGCCCGACACCTTGAACACTTCCTTGATCTCGGCATAGCCGATGAAGTTTTCGCGGATCTCGGCCCCCAGAAGGCCCGATGCAGCGGCTTTCACATCGTCAACCAGGTCGTAGATGACCGAGTAATAGCGGATCTCGACACCTTTCTGGTTCGCGGCCTGGCGAGCGGGCGCATTGGCGCGCACGTTGAAGCCGATGACCGGGGTGCCCGACGCTTCGGCAAGGCCGATATCGGATTCGGTGATCGCGCCGACGCCGTAATGCAGCACGCGAACGCGGACCTCATCGTTGCCGATCTTTTCCAGCGCCTGAACGATGGCCTCGGCCGAGCCCTGAACGTCGGCTTTCACCACGATCTGAAGCTCGGACACGTTCTTGTCGGCCTTGGCGTTCGCCAGAAGCTGATCGAGCGTGGTGGCAGCCCCGGCAGCGGCACGTTTGTCCTTGGCGGCCTGCTGGCGGTATTCCGCGATCTCGCGCGCCTGCGCCTCGGTATCGACCACGTTCAGCACGTCGCCGGCCTCGGGTGTGCCGTTCAGGCCCAGAACCTCGACCGGAACCGACGGGCCGGCTTCGCTCACGCGTTCACCCTTGTCGTTCACCAGCGCGCGGACCTTGCCCCACTGTTCGCCGACGACAAAGATATCGCCCTGCCGCAGGGTGCCCTTGTCGACCAGAACCGTCGCGACCGGGCCACGGCCCACGTCAAGCTGCGCCTCGATGACGGCACCTTGTGCGGCACGGTCGGGGTTGGCTTTCAGTTCGAGCAATTCGGCCTGAAGCGCGATGGCTTCCAGCAGTTCGGGCAAGCCCTGGCCTGTGTGTGCAGAAACCTCGACGTCCTGAACGTCACCCGACATTTCCTCAACCACCACTTCGTGCTGTAGCAGGTCGGTCCGCACCTTTTGCGGATTCGCGGCGGGCCTGTCGATCTTGTTGATCGCCACGATCATCGGAACCTTGGCGGCCTTGGCGTGATTGATCGCCTCGATCGTCTGCGGCATGACGGCGTCGTCCGCAGCAACCACAAGCACGACGATGTCCGTCACCTGTGCACCGCGCGCGCGCATGGATGTAAAGGCCGCGTGCCCCGGCGTATCGAGGAAGGTCAGCACCGCACCGCTATCGGTGGTCACCTGGTAGGCGCCGATATGCTGCGTGATGCCCCCGGCCTCGCCCGAGACCACGTTGGCCTGACGGATCCGGTCCAGAAGCGATGTCTTGCCGTGGTCGACATGGCCCATGATCGTGATGACCGGCGGACGCGGCCGCAGATCTTCGTCGGCGTCCCTGACCGTGTCGATCACGTCTTCGACGTCGGAATCGGAGACGCGTTGAACGCGGTGGCCGAATTCCTCGACGATCAGTTCCGCCGTATCGGCGTCGATGGGTTGGTTTTGCGTGACCATCAGGCCGTTGTTCATCAGCGCCTTGACCACGTCGGCCACGCGCTCAGCCATACGGTTCGCCAGTTCCGAGACGATGATGGTCTCGGGCACCTGAACATCGCGCGTCACCTTTTCACGGTCCTGCTGCGAGCCCATGGCCTTTTGCCGGGCACGTTCCTGTTTCCGTTTCATGGCAGCCAGCGAACGGGTGCGCCCGCCTTCGCCACCGGTCAGCGCCTGGTTCACGGTCAGCTTGCCCGAGCGGCGTTCGCCACCCCGGTCGCCACCGCGGCCACGGCCGGAACGATCGTCTTCTTCCTTGCGACGCACCGGTTGCGGCGCGGGTTTTGCACCGCGCGGCTGGGCCGTGGCGGCTGCGGCTTCTGCGTCGGCGGGCGTGGGGGCCGCCGGCGCATTGCGGCGAACCTCTTCCTCGGCCTTGCGACGGGAGTCTTCTTGTTCCTTGGCCTTCAGCGCTTCTTCGCGCTCCCGCTCTTCGCGTTCCTTGGCCTCTTGCTCGGCCCGGCGACGCGTGCGTTCTTCCTCGCGCTCTTTTTCTTCCGTGGCGCGGCGTTCTTCATCCTCGGCCTCGCGGGCCTTTGCGGCCTGCAACGCCTTCAGGCGGCGCTCCATCTCGGCGTCCGGAACCGATTTTTCCCGCTTGCCCCCTTCGGCGTTCTGCGCAGCAGCAGACTGGGTGCCGGGCTTCGGCACCATCACGCGCTTGCGCTTGGTCTCTACCACCACACTCTTGGTGCGGCCGCGAGAGAAGCTCTGGTTCACGCGGCCTGACCGCGCGCCACCAGATAGTCCAAGGGGTTTGTTTCCGTCCTGATCGCTCATGCGTCTTAATCGTCTTTCCCGGCGGTCACTTCGCCGATTGCCTTACGCAGGCCCTGTAGCTTCGCTGCACCCTCTACAACACGAGGGGTGAGTCCACCAGCGGCAAGCGCGCCATGTATCACACTTTGGCGTCCGAATGCCAAACCCAATTCCTGGGCTGTCAGGACGCTGAAATACCGGGCCCCTTGCGGGGTCCAGAGTTTTGATTTTCCACGCTCGGACCCATCCGTGGCCTGAAGCAGAACGCCGATCTTTCGGGTGGCGAGCCAATCCTTCACCTTCTCGAACCCCGCGACCGCATCGCCGGCCTTACGGCTGAGCGCGATCAGGTCCGTCAGACGCCGCGCAAGACCGGCCTCGACCCGATCGATCAGGTCATCCGGCACCGTGACCTGCTGTTTCGCGCTGCGCGAAAAGAGGTTCTTCTTGATCGCAAGCGCCAGCGCGTCCCGATCGGCGCTGACCCAGATGCCGCGGCCCGGCAGCTTTTCCATCAGGTCCGGCGCGATCTGACCGTCGGGGCCAACCACGAAGCGGATCAGCCCATGCTTGGGCTCTGCCTCTCCGGTGGCGATGCACCGACGCTCAGGACCTTCGGACCGGTCCTTGGTTTGGCCACCGCGGGTCATGGGCGCGGGCCTTTCGCAGAGGGCCTCAGCCCTCTGCGCCCTCTTCGGTTTCGGCGTGACCGGCGGCCTCGGATTCGGCTGCGGCCTGTGCCTCGAGTTCCTCGATGGTGACCCAGCCAAGTTTCAGGCGGGCGGTCATGACCATGTTCTGCGCTTCCTCAAGCGACACGTCGAAGGGTTCCAGCAATCCGTCATCCTTGACGCGTTCGCCATTCACGGTGGTCCAGCCGCCAGCCAGTTCCCAGTCGGCGCAGGTGGCGAAGTCCTCCAGCGTCTTGACGCCGTCTTCGCCGAGGGCCACAAGCATCTGGGGTGTCAGGCCGTCGAATTCAACAAGCGTATCGTCAACACCCATCTCCCTGGCCTTTTCGAGCGCCAGCTTGTTCTGGGCCTCGAGATAGTCACGGGCACGGGCCTGAAGCTCTTCGGCGGTGGACTCGTCAACGCCGTCGATCACCAAGAGCTCATCTTGCTCGACATAGGCGACTTCCTCAAGCGCGGTGAAGCCTTCGGCAACCAGCAGCTGGGCAAAGAATTCGTCCAGGTCCAGGGCTTCCATGAACAGGCGCGTCCGCTCTTCGAATTCGGCCTGGCGGCGCTTGGATTCTTCTTCCTCGGTGAGGATGTCGATATCCAGGCCGGTCAGCTGGCTGGCCAGACGCACGTTCTGACCGCGCCGGCCGATAGCCAGCGACAGCTGTTCGTCGGGCACCACGACCTCGATCCGCTCGGCGTCTTCGTCCAGAACGACCTTGGTCACTTCGGCGGGCTGCAGCGCGTTCACCAGGAACGTCGGCGCATCTTCGTTCCAGGGGATGATGTCGATCTTTTCGCCCTGAAGCTCGTTGACCACGGCCTGCACACGGCTGCCGCGCATACCCACGCAGGCCCCGACAGGATCGATCGAGCTGTCGTAGGAAATGACGGCGATCTTGGCGCGCGAACCGGGGTCACGGGCGACGGCCTTGATCTCGATGATGCCGTCGTAGATTTCGGGCACTTCCATCTTGAACAGTTCGGCCATGAATTGCGGGTCTGTCCGGCTGAGAAAGATCTGCGGACCACGCGCTTCGCGGCGGACATCCTTGATGTAGCACCGGATGCGGTCGCCGTTGCGATAGGCCTCGCGGCCGATCTTTTCGTTGCGGCGCAGAACGCCTTCGCCACGACCGATATCGACGATGACGTTGCCGTATTCCTCGCGCTTGACGACACCGTTGATGATGGTGCCGGCGCGGTCCCTGAATTCCTCGTACTGGCGGTCACGTTCGGCTTCGCGGACCTTTTGCAAGATCACCTGCTTGGCCGATTGTGCGGCGATCCGGCCCATGTCGACGGGCGGCACAGCCTCAAAGAACGTATCGCCGACCTCGGGCGTGCCCGCCTCGGCGGGGTCGATCCGTGCGCCGTTGCGCAACCAGTATTCATCGCGGCCCGCAGCGGGGGCGGTAAAATACACCTTGGCCTGATCGACGGTGAATTCGGCCTTTTCGTTCTCGAGCTCATCGGCGTCGACGACGGTGCGCACGCGGGTAAAGCTTGCGCGGCCTGTCTTGCGGTCGATCGTCACGCGAATGTCCAGCTCGGACCCGTAACGCGACTTGGCCGCCCGGGCGAGGCTTTCTTCCATCGCTTCGACGACCAGCGAGGGGTCGATCATCTTTTCGCGCGCCACGGCTTCTGCGGTTTGCAAAAGCTCCAGCTGGTTGGCTGACGTAATGGCCATCTGTTAGTCCTCCGCCTCCGAGGAAATTTCCTCGATATCGTCAAATTGGGTCTCGTCCACGATGCCGGCAGCCTTGCGCTGTTTCAGCATCTCCTTGATCAGGTCGTCGGTCAGGACGAGCTTTGCGTCGCTGAGCCAGTCGAAGTGAAGGCCGATCGTGCCTTCCTCGACGTTCAGAAGAACCTCGTCACCGTCGATGCCCGCCAGCACGCCTTTGAAACGGCGGCGTCCGTCGATCATGTCGGTGGTTTCGATCCGGGCCTCGTAGCCTTCGAAGGTCTCGAAATCCTTCAGCCGGGTCAGGGGGCGGTCGATGCCGGGGCTGGAAACCTCAAGCGTATAGGCATCCTCCAGCGGGTCTTCGACATCCAGAACGGCGCTGACGGCCGTGGAAATCTGCGCGCATTCATCAACCTCGATCCCGCCTTCGGGACGTTCGGCCATGATTTGCAGCGTCTTGGTGTTTCCGCCCATCAGCCGGATACGCACAAGTTCGAAACCCATGTCTGCGATGACTGGGGTCAGGATCTCGGCCATGCGCCGGTCGATGGACGTTTTGGCAATCAAGTCGGACACGTGGGGTGTCTCCAGAAACAAAAAAACGGGCCGCGCGGCCCGTTGAACTCTCCGGTGGAGCCTCAGGTGTGGACCCTGACGCGCCGCTGTTGAGGCGGATATAGGGGGAATCAACGGGGGGCGCAAGTCATCCGCAGCGCACCACCGTGATGATCCCGTTTTCATCCAGGTCGAAATTGATCCTGTCCAGCCGGTAATCCCTGGTAACGGGGCTGTTGGGGGCGATCACGCGGACCGGTTGATCCAGAACCAGCATCCGCGCGATTTCGCCCGACTGACCGACAAGGCCCTGAAAGCCGGCCGCGCCGCATAGGTCATCGTCTTGCTGCGCAAGCGCGGGGCTTGCGGCCAGGCAAAGGGCAAACGCCAAGCTTCTGGGGTGCATCATGGGTATCCTCCGTTGCGTTGCTTTCCAGATTGGAACAAGCTGGCGGCAAAACAAGCCTACGGGAGGGATATGATCATGCGCACACGCGCCGCCGTCGCACTTGAAGCCGGAAAACCGCTGGAGGTCATGGAGGTCAATCTCGATGGACCCAAGGCCGGTGAGGTTCTGGTTGAAATCAAGGCCACGGGTATCTGTCACACCGATGAATTCACCCTGTCAGGCGCAGACCCCGAAGGGTTGTTTCCCGCGATCCTGGGACATGAGGGTGCGGGCGTCGTGCTTGAGGTGGGCCCGGGCGTGACCAGCCTGAAACCGGGCGATCACGTGATCCCGCTTTATACCCCCGAATGCCGTGAATGCGATTATTGCCTGCATCCCAAGACGAACCTGTGCCAGGCGATCCGCACGACGCAAGGCCAGGGCCTGATGCCTGACGGCACCTCGCGGTTCTCGATGCTCGATGGCACGCCGATCCTGCACTACATGGGCTGTTCCACGTTTTCGAACCACACCGTGCTGCCCGAGATCGCGCTGGCCAAGGTCAACCCCGCCGCGCCCTTCGACAAGATCTGCTATATCGGCTGTGGTGTGACGACGGGCATCGGCGCTGTCATCAACACCGCCAAGGTGGAAATCGGCAGCCGCGCCATCGTGTTCGGTCTGGGCGGCATCGGTCTCAACGTCATTCAGGGCCTGCGCATGGCAGGCGCGGATCAGATCGTCGGTGTCGACATCAATCCCGACAAGATCCCGATGGCCAAGCATTTCGGCATGACCGATTTCGTGAACCCCAAAGAGGTCGAAGGCGATCTGGTGCCGTATCTTGTCGACCTGACCAAGGGCGGCGCGGATTATACCTTTGACGCGACCGGCAACGTTCAGGTGATGCGCGCGGCCCTTGAATCCGCCCACAAGGGCTGGGGCGAATCGATCATCATCGGCGTGGCGCCCGCAGGGGCGGAAATCAGCACGCGGCCCTTCCAGCTGGTCACCGGGCGGTCCTGGCGCGGCACGGCCTTTGGCGGCGCACGCGGGCGGACCGATGTGCCGAAGATCGTGGACTGGTACATGGACGGCAAGATCGAGATCGACCCGATGATCACCCACACCCTGACGCTGGATGAGATCAACAAGGGATTTGACCTGATGCATGCGGGCGAAAGCATCCGTTCGGTCGTGGTTTACTGACCCCGGCCCCCCGCCCGCCCGCGCGCGGCGCAAGACGTGTCGGTTGTTTCAGACCGAGGGAGCCACAAGGCGAAAGACTTTTGACTGGAGGATTTTACATGCAACCCAAAGGTAGGATCGCCTTGGCCGTGCTTTGCCTTACGGCAAGCGGCGCAAGCGCGGAGGGCTGGACCGTCACCGATTTCAACTCGGTCCCCGACCGCGATACCTGCATGAATTATGCAGAAAGCACCTTCAACACGTACCGGGGGCGGTTCGGCAGCGATGGGTTCACCGGACGCAGCAACTGGACTGTGGGCGGCTATGACCTGCGCGGCGAAGTCGTGGACGGCATCTTCATCTGCGCGGACGAGGCAGGTCTGGTCGCGCCATTCCTGGTCTTGCACAACACCGATGAAGACAGCGACGCGCGGGAACTGATCGCGGATCGTCTTGGCGATATCTGGGACGAGATCGTGGCCAATGGCGGCGTCACCGGGCTTGTGCCGTCGGGCGGAGGCACGAAATAACCCATGACCGTCGAGCTTGTCATCCGGCCCCTTGTCGGTCCGGACCATCAGGCGCTCACAAACGTGATCCTGCCCGTGTTCCGGGCCGGCGACACCTACACGGTCGACCCCGACATCTCGCCCGAAGCTGCCTTTTCCTTTTGGACAACGCCCGAAAAGAGGGTCTTCGTGGCAGAAGCTGACGGCGCGATGATGGGAACCTACTTCATTCGGCCCAACAACGCGGGCGGCGGCGCGCATGTCTGCAATTGCGGCTACATCACCGCCGCGTCGGCGCGGGGACGGGGCGTTGCGCGCGCCATGCTGGATCATTCCTTGTCCCATGCACGGGGGCTGGGCTATCGCGCGATGCAGTTCAATTTCGTCGTGGCGACGAATACCCGCGCCGTCGACATTTGGTCGGGCGCGGGATTCGACACCGTGGGACGCCTTCCCATGGCCTTTCGCCACCCGACCCTGGGCTATGTGGATGCGCTGGTGATGTACCGGAGCTTGGTCTAGGGTCCGGCCATGTTCCTTCGCCGCGCTCTTGCCCTCAATCTCGTGATGTTACTGCCGGCGTCGCACGTCACCGGGCAGTCGGTGCACGACGATTCGCTGGCGCTGCTTCTGGCTCCCGGCCCCGAACCGTTCATGAGTTATGCCATGATCGGGCGCATCACGAGTCTGAACCCCACCGACATCGCGGCGATCGAGATTTCCGATAGTGGCGATATCACCGACGTGTTCGTTCGCATGGAACCCGAGGCGACGGCGGATTTCGCGGAATGGACCGAAATCGCCACGGGATTTCCGTTGAGCGTCTCGATTTGCGATATGCGGGTTCTGGAGGCGACGGTGCAAGCGCCGGTCACGACCGGCACCATCTATATTCCCAATCTCAACGCCGTTCAGGCCGAGGCGTTGCGCGCGCTGTGGCACGGGCGGCAAACCTGTTCTGACATTCCTGCCGAGGTTTTTCCCGATGGCCCATGATACCCCGCTTCTTGCCGTTCTGATCGATGCGGACAACACGTCCTACAAGCATGCCAAGGCGATCTTTGACGAAATCGCGGGCTTTGGTGAGGCCAGCGTCCGTCGCATCTACGGTGATTTCTCCTCCAGCCACATGAAGGGCTGGTCCGCCGTGCAGGCCGAGTTCGGGATCGTGCCGCACCACCAGCCTGCCAATACCGTCGGCAAGAACGCGTCCGACATCGCGTTGGTCATCGACGCGATCGACCTGATGCATTCGGGCCGGTTCGACGGCTTTGTCCTGGTGTCCTCCGACAGCGACTTCACCCGTCTGGCGAGCCGAATCCGTGAACAGGGTCTCGACGTCTATGGCATCGGGCAGCAGAAAACACCCGATGCGTTCCGCAAGGCCTGCAAACGGTTCATCTTTGTGGAAAACATCCTGCCGCCCGATCCCAAGTCGGAACAGAAACCTGAAACGGCCGCCGAGAAGCGCCCGGTGAACGAGGCGCGCGACCTGATCTTTCAGGCCATGGCCTCGATCGAACAGGACGATGATTGGTATTCGCTGGGTCAACTGGGCCAGTTCATCACCGCCGCAAACCCCGATTTCGACACGCGCACCTACGGCAAGCGCAAGTTGAGCGACCTGATCCAGAGCCTGAAGATGCTTGAGGTCAAGCGCGGACAGGGCAACCAGATGCTGGTGCGGCGGCTGGATTAGGGCGCGCGCCGGTCACCCCAGTTCAGCCAGGCGATATCGTCCGGGCCAAAAAGCTCTGCCATGCGCGCGTCGTACGCGGCCATGTCGGCGTCGGTCAGGCGGCCTTCCCATTTGTTCGAACTGCCTGACGCGTAGAAATCCGCAAGATCACGCATCGAAGCGTCTTTGTGAAAGCGCATTTCGCTGGCCTCCACGGCTTTGCGCATTGACGCAAAACTGGTGGCTTCCACGATCTCGGCGCACAGTTCCGGGTCAAGCGGTATATCCAGGAGCCCGGCCACCCGGTTGATCTGTCCGGCGGGATCGCGGGTCAGATCGGCATAGTGAAAGAAATGGACATTGCCGTTCGCCTCGCGTGCCCGCGCCTCGCCCAAGTGGAGAGCGAGCGAGGCCAGCGTCATGTCATCCATGCCCTGCTCGGTACTCGGCCCGTCGAGGAACCGCCGGAAGCCCGCGCGATCATTGCCTTCGAACATGTGATCGAACGCGTTGATCTTCAGGTTTTCGGCAAAGCTCCGCATCGAAAAATGCATGTCGACGGGGTGCCTGTAGACAACGATATAGGTGGGCTCGGGCGCATAGGGGACGCCGTCCATGGGCGTGTGGCTCTTGATGCAGCGCCGCCGCGTCAACCCGTCGAGGAAGTCGGTGATTTCACGGCGATCCCGAAAATTGCAATCCACCCATGGCGCGCTGTGCCACCCGCCTGCGTCCGGCACCACCTTGCCATGGATCAGCATCATCACGATGTTGAGCATCCATGTGGTCCCGCATTTCGGTGGGGTGGTGACGAGAACATCGTCCGGGCGCATCTGGAACCACGACCAGACATCCGTGTTCGTGACCGGGCCAAGATAGTCGCGGAAACGTTCGGTTTTCAACGCGCCCATGGTGCACCCCTTTTCGCGTCATTTCCGTGACGTTAGCCGAGGCAGGGGCATCTGGATACCGCTTACCTGCGGGCGTAACGGGCCATGAAGGTCTTTACCGCCTCGTCCGCGATCCGGTCGATATCCCGGGCGGTGGCGGACGTCTCGATTCCAAACATGATCTTCAGCAACAGATCGGCGCGGCAAAGCTGCGCCAGTTGATCGGCCGCAAGGTAGGCATCTTCGATTTCAAGCGCCTCTTGGGCCTTGGGGGTTTTCAGAAAATCGGCGATCTTGCGGTTCCAGCGCCGTGGGCCGCTTTCGTAAAAGGCCTGCCCAAGCGCGGGAAAGCGCTGCGTCTCTGCCATGCACACGCGGAACATATCCCGCCCGAAGGGCGACACCATGAAACTGGCCAGCGCGTGACAGATGTAACGCAGGGTTTCCGGCACGGTCATGGTTCCGGCATCAATGGTCAGTTCGATCGCGGACTGGTGGCCGCATTCCTGGGTCAGAACCGCCATGAACAGGTGCTGCTTGTCGGGAAAGTAGCTGTAGAGCGTTGCCTTGGACACTCCCGCGTCGCGGGCGATTTCGTCGACACTGGCACCTTCGTACCCTTCGCGCATGAAGACCGACCGGGCGCCGTCGACCACCTGGTCGTATTTGCGGCCTTTCTTGGTCTGCACTTCGATGTTCATGCGTGTTCTTCCCTTGCGTTCAAGCTTATTAGACCAAGCGGTTCAGTTCTTGCAATGCTTTCGGGATATATGCTCTCACCTGAAAACAAAAAGAGGTATCCGGCCGGGTGGCCGGGTTTGTGTCGTGCGCCAACCGCTGCATTTCGGTCGCAATCCGGAAAGTCCAAAGCTAGGTTTGGCAAATCCGGATGCTTTTTCCCGCAGTGCTGGACAGGACGGATTTTGCAGCGTAGCGAAGGGCATAATGGTTGAGATATTCCTGAAAACCCTTCCGTTTTTTCTGCTGATAGGACTGGGGTATCAGGCCTGTCGAACGGGTTTCTTTACCGCCGAGGCTGCGGCCTATCTCACGAAATTCGTCTTTTACTTCGCGCTGTCTGCCATGTTGTTCCGGTTCGCGGCCAACCTGTCGCTTGGCGAGATCTTCGATTGGTGGTTCGTGGCCGCGTATCTCTGGGGCTGCTTCGTGGTCTATCTGATCGCGACAGGTGTGGCGTTGCTGCGACGACGGCCCATGTCGGAAGCGGCGTTCGAGGCGCAATGTGCTGTCATCGGCAATACCGGGTTCCTCGGGGTGCCGATGCTGATCGTCCTGATGGGTGAGGCTGCGGCGGGCCCCGTCTTGCTGGTTCTGGCGCTGGATCTGGTCGTGTTTTCCAGCCTGATCGTGATCTTGATCACCGGCAGCCGCGATGGCCGAATGTCGCTTGGCATCCTCAAGACCGTGGGCCTGGGGCTGGTGAAGAACCCGATGATCGTATCGATGGTCCTGGGCTTGTGCTGGTCGGCGACGGGGTGGACCGTGCCCGGCCCCGCCAACGAGTTTCTGGCGATCCTGGGCGCGGCGGCGACGCCCGGCGCCTTGTTCGCCATCGGGGCGTCGCTGGCGGGCAAATCGGCCGAACGTCTGTCGGTCGCGGGCTGGCTGACCTTTTGCAAACTGGTTCTGCACCCGGCGGCGGTGGCATTCGCGGCGCTGTTCCTGTTTCCTGTGCCGGTCTACGACGCCGCCGTGATGATCGCGGCCGCGTCCCTTCCGGTTGCGGGCAATGTGTATATCCTGGCGCAGCATTACGGGGTGGCGCCGCAGCGGGTGTCTGCCTCCATCCTGGTGTCCACGGCGATCAGCATCGTGACCGTTTCGCTGGTCATCGCCTGGGTGTCCGATCTTGCCGGGATCGTTCCGGGCGGTTGATCCGCTTGCCCCCGGCCCCCGGCCCGCGCTACGCCTTGGAAGGTCAACCACCGGAGGCGCACCATGAAGACCGTTTCGGAAAACCGCTGCTTTGGTGGGACGCAGGGCGTTTATACCCATGCCTCGAACGCCACCGGCTGCGACATGACCTTTGGCCTGTTCCTGCCGGCCGAGGCTGCCCATGGGCCGGTTCCGGTTCTTTGGTACCTGTCCGGCCTGACCTGCACCCATGAAAACGCCATGGTAAAGGCCGGTGCGCAGGTCTGGGCGGCCGAGCAGGGCATCGCGCTGGTGTTCCCCGATACCTCTCCGCGCGGCGCTGGCGTGCCCGATGACGAGGCCTATGATCTGGGTCAGGGGGCCGGGTTCTATGTGAACGCAACCCAGGATCCATGGGCCGAGCATTTTCAGATGTGGGACTATATCACCGAAGACTTGCCCGACCTGGTCTTTGACCGGTTCGCGCTGGACGCGATGCGGCAGGGGATCACCGGGCATTCGATGGGCGGTCATGGAGCGCTGACCATCGCCATGACCCATCCGGACCGCTTTGCCTCGGTCTCGGCCTTCGCGCCGATCTGCAATCCCATGGACAGCGAATGGGGCCGCAAGCAATTGACCGCATATCTGGGGGACAACGAGGCAACCTGGGCAGCGCATGATGCGTCCGCCCTGATGCGTGACCGCGGATTTCCCGGCCCGGTTCTGATCGATACCGGGACGGCGGACCAGTTCGGCGATCTTCTGAAGACCGAAACCCTGGCCGAGGCTGTCGCCGCGCGTCGCCAGCACGCGACGCTGCGCCTGCAACCGGGATATGACCACAGCTATTTCTTTGTCTCGACCTTCATGGAAGACCATGTCGCCTTTCACGCCGAGGCCATGTACGAGGCGGATGCATGAGCGCCCAAGCCGTCATTTTCGACATCGGAAATGTGCTGATCGAATGGCAGCCGGAACGCTACTACGACCGCGTGATCGGGGAAGATCGCCGCCGGGCCCTGTTCGATGCTGTCGATCTGCATGCGATGAACGAGCGCGTGGATATGGGCGAGCCGTTTCGCGAGGTGATCTATGACACCGCCGAAATCCATCCCGAATGGCGCGCCGAGATCCGGCAGTGGCACGACAACTGGATAGAACTGGCCACCCCGGTCATCGATCATTCCGTCACCTTGTTGCGGCGGCTGCGGGCCAGGGGCGTGCCGGTCTTCGCGCTGACCAATTTCGGGGTGGAAAGCTATGCCTATGCCCAGACGCAGTTCGATTTCCTGAACGAATTCGATCATGCCTATGTGTCGGGCCGGATGCAGGTCACCAAACCGGCGGCCAGGATCTTTGAAATGGTCGAGGCGCATTCGGGGATCGCGCCCGACGCGCTGCTGTTTACCGACGACAGGGCAGACAACATCGCCGCCGCCGATGCACGGCGATGGCAGACGCATCTGTTCGAAGGGCCCGAGGGATGGGCCGCCCGGCTGGTCGCAGCGGGGCTTTTGTCACCGGAGGAGGCGCGTCCATGAGCATGACCATCATCGGTATGGGGGCCGAGGAACGGCTGGATTGGCGGACGCTGTGCGATGCGATCGAAGCGGGCCACAGCCTGCCACGGGCCGAGATCGGCGATACGTTCCTGTATCGTGGAGACGATACCCTGCTGAGCCGGGCGGCATGGATCGACGGGCTGGGACAACTGGTGAAAACCGCCACCATCTTTCCCGGCAATGCCGCGCGGGGCGAACCCTCCATCAACGGAAGCGCGGCGCTCTATTCCGATCTGGACGGCAGGCTGTCCGCGATCGTCGATTTCCACCTGCTGACCAAGTGGAAAACGGCGGGCGACAGTGTCTGTGCCGCGCGACGCCTGGCCCGGCCCGACAGCAAGGTGATCTTGATCATCGGCGCGGGTACGGTGGCGCGATCCCTGCGCGAGGCCTATGGGGCGGTTTTCCCCGATGCCCGGTTCCTGATCTGGAACAGGTCGCCCCTGGGTGCGGCCCGCCTGGCCGCGCAGTTCGACCGCACCGACCCTGCCCCCGATCTGGAGGCTGCCGTGGGCCTGGCCGATATCGTGACCTGTGCCACCATGACACGCGAACCGATCCTGAAGGGTGCATGGTTGCATCCCGGCCAGCATGTGGACCTGATCGGCGCCTATCGCCCCGACATGCGCGAGGCGGATGACACCGCGCTGCGCCGGTCGCGGGTGTTCGTGGACAGCCGCGAGACGACGGTGGGCCATATCGGCGAGTTGAAGATCCCGATCTCGGACGGGGTGTTTTTCGAAAGCGATATCGTGGCGGATTACTATGATTTGGGGTCTGGCGCCTTCGTGCGGCAGTCCGACGATGAGATCACGCTGTTCAAGAACGGCGGCGGTGCGCATCTGGACCTGATGGTGGCGCGATACATCCTCGACGCCGTGCAGGACGCCTGAGGGATTTCGCCCCGCTTCGCGGGTCGACCGGCTGGGGGTTTCACCCCCAGACCCCCAGGATATTTCTGAAACAGAGAAAGGGTCAGGCGAGGGACGGCGCACGGTCCCCGAGCGGGGTTTCGCGGATCGGCAGATGTACGATCGCCGACAGGGCCCCGACGGCGACGCCGATCCACCATACGGCGGTATAGTCTCCGTAGACGTCATAGAGCGCGCCGCCGAGCCAGACTCCGATGAAGCTTCCCAACTGGTGAGAGAAAAAGACCAGGCCATAAAGGGTGCCCATGTAGCGCAATCCGTAGATATGTCCGACAAGCCCGGAGGTCAGGGGAACCGTGGCAAGCCACAGGGAGCCCATGACGAGCGAAAAGACCACGACGGTCAGTGGCGTGATGGGCAGGACGATGAAGGTGGCCGCGGCAATCGTGCGGCCCGTGTAGATCGCCGCCAGGAGATAGCGTTTGGGAAAGCGTTTGCCCAAGATGCCAGCGGTGACGGTTCCGGCGATGTTGGCGACGCCGATCAGCGCGATGGCCCATGCGCCAAGCGCCGATGTGGTGGTTATGCCGACGCTGTGCAGGACCGTACCGGGCACGATGGGGCCGCAAAGCTCGGTCACGAAGGCCGGGAAATGGGCGGTGATGAACCCCAGCTGGTAGCCGCAGGAGAAAAAGCCGATGAAGATGAGGGCAAAGGACGGGTCACGGATCGCCTTGCCCAGGATCAGGCCCATGGGTTCCTCTGCCAGGGGTTTGCCTGTCTGGGCAGGGGCGCGCAGCATGGGCAGGGCGAAAAGAGAGGCCATGATCATGGCCGCGAAGATCAGGAACACGGTTTGCCACGGGAAGACCGACAACAGGCCTTCGGCCAGGGGCGCGCCGATCACTTGCCCGGCCGAGCCGGCGGCGGTCACGATCCCGAGCGCGACAGAGCGGTTTTCGTCGGACGCGGCCCGGCCGATGATTGCCAGGATCAGCCCGAGGCCGGTGCCAGCGACGCCGAAGCCCACGAGAATCTCGAAGACCTGGTGCTGGCCCGGTGTGATGGCATAGGCGGAAAAGACCAGCCCGGCGGCATAGAACAGCGCGCCCAGAATGATGGCTTTGCGATCCGAGAACCTCTCGGCGATGGCGCTGAATATCGGTTGCCCTATCCCCCAGGCGAGGTTCTGGATCGCGATGGCAAGGCTGAATTCGGACCGGAGCCAGCCGAATTCATCGGCGATCGGGATCTGGAAGATGCCAAAGCTTGCGCGGATCGCGAAACTGATCAAGATGATGATGCAGCCCCCGATCAGGACCGGTGTGAACAGGGATTGGGAACGGTCCATGAAAGGCTGCCTTGCACGAGAGTTCCGGCATTTGCGCTGATATCGACGGGGCGGTCAAATCAGGATCCGTGAAAGCGGGATCAAGCATCTTTCATGTCGCGCGAATTCCGGGCTATCCAGTGGGCGATGGGACAGCATCTTCAAGCGATCTACGACACCCGTGTGACAGAGGGCCTTTTGCGCCCGGACCCCGCTCAGCGGGGTGCGCTGTTGCGGATGGAGGATTTGCGTGCCCGGCTGGAGGAGGGCCCGGCGCCGGCGCGCGGCTTGTTGGCACGGTTTCGCAAGCCCGAGGCACCGGGGGGCAAGCGCGGCCTGTATCTTTGGGGCGGCGTGGGCCGGGGCAAGTCTATGTTGATGGACCTGTTCTTTCAGCATGCGCCCACCACACAGAAACGCCGCGTGCATTTTCATGCCTTCATGCAAGAGGTGCAGGGTGCCCTGCACGAGGCGCGCAAGACCGGCGTGGATGATGCGATCAGGCCCGTTGCGGCGGATATCGCCAAGGATCTGAGACTGCTGTGCTTTGACGAGATGCAGATCACCGACATAGCCGATGCGATGATCGTGGGCCGGTTGTTTGAAAAGCTGTTCGATGCGGGTGTCTTTATCGTGACGACGTCGAACCGGCACCCTTCGGACCTGTACAAGGATGGGCTGAACCGGCAGCTGTTCGTGCCCTTCATCAAGCTGCTGGAAGAGAAGCTCGAGGTCGATCAGCTGGAGGCGATGACCGATTATCGCCAGGATCGTTTGGCGGGTGAGCAGGTCTATTTTTCTCCCACCGGGGCCGCCGCGACGCAGGCCATCGATGCGATCTGGCGTGACCTGACCGGGGGGCACGAGGAGGAGCTTTGCCTCGAGGTGAAGGGCCGCGAGGTGCGCCTGCCGCGCTATTGGGCGGGCATGGCGCGGGCGTCCTTCTGGGATTTGTGCGGCCAGCCTTTGGGGCCTGCGGATTACCTTGCGCTGGTGGGCGCGGTAAAGCTTTTGCTGCTGGAGGGCGTGCCACGTCTGGATTCCACCAAGTTCAACGAGGCAAAGCGGTTCGTCACCCTGATCGATGCACTATACGAGGGGCATGTG
>CAYWTM010000029.1:0-31649 GCA_964460185.1 uncultured Roseicyclus sp.
CCCAGACGACGAAGCCCAGGCCCCCGATGGCCACCAGCGCATAGACCATCGGCAGATACCCGAAGATCGGCTTTTTGGAGAAGGTCGAGATCACGTGAGAGATCACGCCGAAGGCGGGAAGGATCACGATGTAGACCTCGGGGTGGCCGAAGAACCAGAAGATATGCTGGAACAGCACCGGGTCACCGCCGCCGGCCACGTCAAAGAACGTGGTGCCGAAATTCCGGTCGGTCAGCAGCATGGTGATGGCACCCGCCAGAACCGGCAGCGACAGAAGAAGCAGCCACGCGGTGACAAAGACCGACCATGCGAACAGCGGCACCTTGTGCAGCGTCATGCCCGGCGCACGCATGTTCAGGAAGGTGGTGATGAAGTTGATCGAGCCCAGGATCGACGAAGCACCAGACACGTGCACGGCGAAGATCGCGAAATCCACGGCGCGGCTGGTGGGGGCATCTTGCCAGCTGAGCGGGGGATAGAACGTCCAGCCCGGCCCGGCGCCACCGTCAATGAACACGGCGCAGAACGCGAGCGCGGTGCCGGCGACATACATCCAGTAGCTCAGGTTGTTCAGACGCGGGAAAGCCATGTCCGGCGCACCAATCATCAGCGGCATAAAGTAGTTGCCGAAGCCGCCGAAAAGCGCGGGAATCACCACGAAAAACATCATCAGGACGCCGTGGCCCGTGATCATCACGTTCCACAGATGGCCATCCGGCGTACATTCGCCTTCGGCCGCGGCAGACAGGACCCGCGCGCCTTCGGTGCACATGTACTGCACACCCGGTTCCATCAGTTCCATCCGCATGTAGACGGTAAAGATGACCGAGATCAGGCCTACGAACCCTGCGGTGAACAGGTAGAGGATCCCGATATCCTTGTGGTTGGTGGACATGAACCAGCGGGTAAAGAAACCCGGCCGATCGTGGTCATGCCCCTGAAGGGTGGCGTCAGCCATGCTTTTCTCCTGTCAGTCTTTCTGCAAGCGGGGGGCGCTATGGTCTGGTGCGCACCCGCATGTTCGATATCCGGTTTAACCCGGTCGCATCAGCCTCGCAATGTGTCTCGGGACAATCGGCCGCGGTTTTGGGTGAGGGGAATTGTCTCAGACCGGAAGGATAGGACACATGTTGGATACCGTCCGCCCGGATGCGGTGGGCCGCGATCGGGTGAAACGGCATCCGCAATGCGCACAGGTAAGCTTGGCCATGTCAGGCTTGTGAAAATCGGCCGAGACAGGGCTTGCCATCGACCCATCGCCGCGCCACGGGCGATCACGCCGGATGTCGTTACCGAGCTTCGCGGTCGTCGGGGGCGATCGCCGACGCCGTGCCGACCCCGCCTTCGAGCCCATGCGAGGGAAACACATCCTCGGCGGTCTCATGGATCTCCCGTTGGAACGATCGCCTGTCGACCTCGTATTTCGCGTGAAGCACCAACCCCACTGAAAACGCCGCGATCGTACCCAGGAACGTAAGACTTGCGACTATGGCCGCAATCTCGAAATCGGGGCGTGGATTCTGTTTTGCCTGGTGCAACACCATCATGATCTTCCTCAACATGCTGCCGAGCCGGGCTTGGCAGCAATTCACCAACTAAAATTTACACTGCCCAAGTGGTCGCCAATGGTGGCACGAATTGGGCCGTTATCCATTTCACTTTGAAACGACGCGTTTCCACAGGGGGCACAATGCGGTTGCGATGCTACCGGGGCTGGCCGTCAGGGTCAGCAAAGGCTGCCGAAAAGCTGCGCTGCAACGCGAGATCCAGATCATCCATCGTCACGGGAAGGCCAAGATCGACAAGGCTGGTGACCCCGTGCCCTTCGATGCCGCACGGCACGATTCCGTCGAAATGGCTCAGGTCGGGGTCGAGGTTGATCGAAAGCCCATGAAAGCTGACCCATTTGCGCAGGCGCACGCCGATGGCCGCGATCTTGTCTTCGCGGGGGGTGCCGTCCGGAAGCGGCGGTTTTTCCGGGCGTCCAACCCAGACACCGACCCGGCCCGCGCGCACCTCGCCTGTGACATTGAACTGGGCCAGCGTGGTGATCACCCAGGTTTCCAGGTTGGTGACGAACTGGCGCACGTCCCGCCCGCGATGGTTCAGGTCCAGCATGACATAGGCCACACGCTGACCGGGGCCGTGATAGGTGTACTGCCCGCCGCGGCGCGTGTCATGAACCGGAAAGCGGTCGGGATCCTTGAGGTCCTGGCGTCGGGCCGAGGTTCCTGCGGTGTATAGCGGCGGATGCTCCAAGAGCCAGATCGCCTCGTCTGCGGTGCCGTCATGGATGGCCGCCACACGCGCCTCCATCATCGCGACGGCATCGAGGTAGGCCACGGGCGTGTCGGAGATGATCCATTCGACCATGCCTAGCGCCTCATTTCGGCAAAAAGCCCGCGGCCCTCAGCGCGGGAACATAGGTGCGCGAAGCCGGGATCTCGTCACCCGCGCTCATGGTCAGAACGGCCCTGTCGCCTGCGCGTCGCGCGGCCTGCACGGCAGCGCCCGCAACCCAGTGCGAGCGGTGGACCTGCAGCCCTTCGACCGGTTCTGTTTCGCGGATGGCATCGCTCAGACGCATCAGGAGCATCTCTTCGCCTTTGGTGGTTCGCACCCGGACATAGTGGTCCTCGACCGAGATGGCCACCAGCGCTCCGCGTTTGTCGAGCGGCAACCGGTCGAGAAGGGCAGGGGCGCGCGGTTCGGGCATCGTGTCGCGGAAGCGGGCGTTGGCTGGATGGGCGATTTGCACGCCCACTGACACACAGGCGCCGATGATGAAGTTGCGCATCCCGCTGACCAGTTCTTGCTGGAGATCCTGAAGCCCGAAAATGGCCGCCGTGATCACCTGAAGCGCTGCGCCGATCACCGCCCCCGTGGCCGCCGCGATGATCGCGACACGCGCCGCGGGGCGCAGACCCTCAAGCCAGGGGCGCAAAACCGCATCCACGAGCGACCCAAGGCCATAGGTCAGCACCACGATCCCGATCCAGAATGCCGCCCGGGGCAGCACCGACATCGCGTCGCCGGTTCCGAAGGGCGCCGCGATGGTGGCCACGATGCCGACAAGCACCAACACGGCCAGCGTGCGGACGGCCATCACATGCTGTCGCATCTGGCGAAGCGCGGAGTGCGGCGGCGGGTGGTCCACGCGGTTTGTCCTGTCGTTCACGCAGGCGCTCTGGCGCCCGGGGCGGGTGTTCGACCAGCACTGTGCCAAAGCCGGGGCCGGGTCACAACCGCCGGGTGTGGCACTAGCCGATTCACGACAGCAAGACGGGATCAAATCCATGGATTTCTCACATCTTACAAACCTGCCGCTTGCCTTGCATATTCATCTGCTGGCCGCGATCTCGGCGGTGGTACTGGGCCCCGTCGCCCTGTACCGGCGGCAGCGCGACATCTGGCACAAGACGGCGGGTTATCTTTGGGTGGTGGTGATGCTGACGGTGGCCGTCGGCGCATTCTGGCTGGAGGCCGTCATCCTACCCATCTGGGGTGGGTTCGGCGTCATCCACCTGCTCGCTGGTCCGGTCATCTGGACGCTGTGGCACGGGGTGCAGGCCGCGCGGGCGGGTCATGTGGCGCGCCACCGGGCCTACATGAGGGGGCTGTACTGGCAGGGCCTCATGGTGGCTGGTCTGTTCACGTTGCTGCCGTATCGTGTCCTGAATCGAGTTCTGTTCCCCGGCACTCCCGAACTGGGTTACGGCGTGATCCTCGTGGTCGCACTTGGTGCCGGTATCGTCGCGATGCGCCGTCGCGGTCCGGCCCCCGAGGCGGACAGGCCAGGGTAGGGTTTTCCGTAGCCGCCGAGATTTCCTCATAAAACAGGTGATTCCCGTGCTATGTTCGATTCCATTGCTATTGGTCGGCCAGGTCTGTCAGCTTGGGTCGCCCCTACCTGGAGGGAATTTCATGTATGCAAGAATTCTGACGGCCACAGGTCTGATGGCCGCGCTGGCATTGATGCCTGCCGAGCGTGCCGATGCGGATGTGGGCGAATTCATCGGCGGGGCGATCATCGGTGGTGTGATCGGCCATGCCATCGGATCGAACAACACGCGCAGCGGGACGCGCACGACAACCGGAACCCGCGTTGTGCGCCCCGGTATTCCGGCGACACAGCAGGGCCGCGAGACGCAGCTGGCCCTGAACTACTTTGGCTTCAACGCCGGCACCGTGGATGGTCAGATCGGCAATGGCACCCGGTCGGCGATCGAACGGTATCAACGCACGATGAACTATCCGGTGAACGGGCGGGAATTCGCCGCGTACCAGTTCGACTACCTGATGGATGCCTATTACTGGGCCCAGAACGGCGGCGCGGCGCAGGTGGGCCTGGCGGGACAGCCGTTGCTGTTTGCCTATCGTGACAGTCTGCAGGGCAGAACCCTGCCAGCCGGCGCACCGCAGCAGGTCATGCCACAGCCCCCCGCGACCACGGTCATCGTGAACCCGCAGGCACAGCCTCAGCCCGCGCCGACGATCGCGGCAAACGCGGCGCCGACGGTGCCGAACCTGTTTGCAAATTCAGCGCCCACCGCGTCGCTGGCCAACACCTGCAACGGCGTGATGCTGCAAACCTCCAGCAATGGCGGTTATGTGACCATGGCCACGTTGACCGATCCCGATTTTGCGCTGAGCGAACAGTTCTGCGTGGCGCGGACCTATGCGATGGCGCAGGGCGAACAGCTGATGCAGAACATCGTTGGCCTGACGCAGGCCCAGATCGCCGAGCAATGCGGTTCCTTTGCCCAGATGATGTCGACCGAGATAGACCGCGCCTCGATGATCGGCCAGGCCGCGATGGTGCCCGAAGTGGCCAATTTCGCCGTCGGCTCCGGCATTCCGCCCGCTGATCTGGCCGCCACGGCGCGGGTTTGCCTGTCGGTGGGCTATGCCCAGGACAACATGCGCATGGCCGTGGGGTCGTCGCTGGTGCTGGTCGCCATGGGCGAGCCTGCCTATGGCGAGTTGCTGGGCCATCATCTGCGCGAAGGGTTCGGAACGACAACCCGGCCCGATCTGGCGATGCAGTGGTACAACGCAAGCCTTGGCGCGATCGAGCAGGGCGCACTGCCTGCCTTCATGCCAGGTCAGCCCGAACGCGTTCAGTTGCTGCGCAGCGCCACCATGCGCTTGCAGGGCGGCGGCGCGCCCGCGGCGGTGGTCCCCGTGCCGGCAGCGCAGCCTGTTCCGGTTCCGGTCCCCGTCCCGGTTCCGGCCACGAACCAACTGCCGACCGTCCGCGTCACCCAGTGATGGCTGTCGACCCGAGCGTGTGAAGCGGGCCCTTCGGGGCCCGTTTTTCTGTGCGCCTGCCGGCAATTGAGGCCGACATTGCATCGCAGGACGCGCCAGTCTCGCAAAATCGTGCACAGACGATGAATTTTGGAGGCATCCCCCTTCACAAGGCCCGAAGGCTCGGCTAAAGGACCGCGACTACCTGATCACGTGCGGTCGTGGCGGAATTGGTAGACGCGCAGCGTTGAGGTCGCTGTGGGGTAACTCCCGTGGAAGTTCGAGTCTTCTCGACCGCACCATTTCATCCAAATTTCCCCTTCATGATCCGTTGCATGACACTGTGCTGTCATTGTCCGTCACCCAACCGCTCCGCCGGGACGGTTCGGTGGAAACGATTGCACATGTTGACGATCAGGCGAAGTTCCCGCTTCTGGCCCTGGTAGACCCCTGCCTGGCGCCGTTGCGGCAAACGCGCGATTGACACTGGATGTACGGGCTCGGTGCCGGAGTCTTGTGGTGTGAGCTGGCCTCCGATGACATCAATGTGCCAAGGCGGGTCAGCGATGATGCAAAAGACAGGACGCACTTGTCGGAGATCATCACGGTCGGGTCGGGTTCTCGACGGAAAAATGCGGTCCTGTCTGTCCCCGAGGGTCCGTGCCACCCCAGGTTCCGCCGCACCCAAGGCAGCGGCACGGTTTCGGCTGCCAGGACACATTGAACAGGTTGACGGCATTCCGGTCAGCTTCGGCGCCCCCTCGGGGGCGAAAGGGCCAGAGGCCGCGCAACATCGCCTCGTGTGCCGCATATCGTTGATCGTTTGATATTTTCGTGCCCTTTGAGGGGTTGCAAAACGAGGGACCGCGTTGAAGGTTGTTGCAGTCGATTTTTGATAAGGAAATTTCAATGCCCCTGGATAAGCCTACCTCCAATCGAGTTTCGAATTCTGAAGTCAAGATGGTGTCTGTTTTCGAACGCGGCCAAGCATTTCCAGGAGTTTTCCTGTCCAGTGAGCAAACGTCAATTCTGCCGCCCCTGACGCGGCGCATCTATGTGCCGACGCGGTCGGAGGCCCGCCTGAAGTTCCTGAGATCATGGGCCAGAAGGAATGCGCGGCGGATGGCGGCCGGCCTTGGTGGTCTGTCGCTCGTCCTGCCGACGGCGATGGTGGCATCGGCACAGGAACAGGTACAGGTCGACGTCAGCACGATCGACGGCGTGGTGTCCGCGGAGATCGCGCAGAACGGCGACCTCCTGATCACGTTGGAGAACGGCCAGCAGGTCAGAATCGATGCGTCGGGTTTCGAAATCGCGGCTGATGGCAGCTACATCGTTCCAGATGTGACGGCGGATACCATCGCTCTGGCGGCCGTTGACGCTGCTGCAGGTAGCAGCGTTGCCGAAGGTGGCGCCGGCATGGGCGGCCTCGCGCTTCTTGGGGGGCTTGCAGTGGCCGCTGGCGGCGGCGGTGGCGGTGGTGGCGGTGGTGGCGGCGTTGCCCCGACGCCGGAACTGGCCTTTGTGGTCGACGGTTATCTGTCGGGCGCCCAGGTCTTTGGCGACGCCAACGCCAACGGCATCTTTGACACGGGCGAAACGGAGACGACGACTGCGGCCGATGGCAGCTTTGACTCGTCCCTGTTCGCGGCCGACGTGCCGCTGATCGCCGTGGGCGGTGTCGATATCTCGACGGGTGAGGCCTTTACCGGAACGCTGAAGGCCCCGGCGGGCTCGACGGTGGTAACGCCGTTGACGACGCTTGTGCAGGCGGTGATTGCTTCGGACACATCCGGAACTCCGCCAACCGCCGCCGAAGCTGCCGCTTCCGTTGCGTCGTCTCTCGGGCTTTCGGGCGATCTTTTGAACGATGATCCGGCGGCCCTGGCCGAGGAGGGCGATCTTTCCCAATTGCAGGCTGCGGCCAAGATCGCAGCAGTGGTCAACCTGGTTTCGGCCTCGGCACCGTCCGACCCGGACGGCGCGGCGGACGCCGTGCTTGCGGCGCTTGCCGAGGATCTGACCGATGGCGAGGGGGGGGACCCTTTCGATGATCCGAACGCCTTGAACACGGCGCTCGCGGCTGCCGGGGATGCGATCGAGGTGTCTGTAACCGATCTCGCCGAGGCGCTTGTCGGTGCCGCAGCCCAGATTGATGGCGCGTCGGATCTGGACGGTCTGGAAGGCGCGCAAACGGTCGTGCAGGGCACGCTTACCCAAGCAGTGGTGCAAAGTGTTGGCGATAGCGATGGCACCTCGGCGCTGAGCGACGCCAATGACGATACGGAACTGTTCGAGAATGTCGTGCCGCTGCGTCCGGTGCTGGATGCCTCGCTGGCCGGCCAGAGCCTTGATCTGAACGCAGCGTCCGAGGCGTCGATCACCATCTTCGGAACCGGTCAACCCGGATCGACAGTTACGGTGACGCTGGGGGATGCGTCGGGGTCGGACGTGGTCGACGGGTCCGGCGACTGGAGCGTGACGCTGACCGGAGCCAACTTTCCATCCGACGGCGATGTTTCAACCACGATCACGGCCACCAAGGACGTGGGCGGAGTCCAGGTTGTCTCGGGCGCGACGCTGAACAGTATTTCGTACCAGATCGATACGACGCCGCCCGCGCCGCCGTCGAGCATCACGCTGAACGAGAGCGAAGTCGACGGTGTGGTCAATGACGTGGAGACCGGATCGGGGTCCATCAGTGGCGTGGCCGAACCGAACGCCACCGTTCGGTTGGCCCCGGCCACGGGAACCGCGATCGAGACGACAGCGGACGGTTCGGGCAATTTTTCGTTCGATCTGACCTTCGATCTTTCGCAAGGTGAGAACACCGTTCAGATCACCCAGACCGACCAGGCCGGCAATGTGTCTGAAGCTGCCGGATTTACGTTCGATGTGGACACCATCGCGCCGGCGGGCACCCTGGCCGTGGTCGAAACCGACGGTGTCGTGGACGTTTCGGAAGCCGCCGATGGGGTCCAGTTCTCGGGCACGGGCGAGGATGGTGCGACGGTTTCCGTTTACATCCAGCCCGATGGCGAAGCGCGTCAACTGCTCGGCACGACCACGGTGAGCGGCGGAACATGGACGTTCACCACGGAAACGCCCGCTGACGGGGATTACCAGGTCAGTGTCGAGGTGACCGACGCCGCATTGAACCTGACGACCGCAGACCGGGATTTCACCGTCGATGCCACCGCACCGGAATTGAGCGATATCACGACGGACAAGGCGGCTCTTGTGGGCGCAGACGACACAACGCCGGTTACGGTTTCGGGCAGCGTTTCAGGCGCGACATCAGTTTCGGTGGCGTTTCTCGACGGCAGTGACGAGGTCGTGGCCAGCACTGATGCTGTCCTGTCCGGTGGCACCTTCTCGGCCGAGCTCGATCTGAGCGGCCTCGGCGATGGAAGCTACAGCCTCCGCGTGACCGCGGGCGACGGCACGAACGAAACGACGCAAACAACGGCTTCGGCGATCACGTTCGATCGTACCCCGCCCGCAACACCGTCGATCGATGTGATCGCGGGCGACGACGTGGTCGAAGGCGCCGAGCTCGCCTCGAACGTCGTCATCTCGGGCTCGGGGGAAACCGGCAGCACCGTCACCGTCAAGCTGGACGACGATGATGTCGGCAGCGATGTGGTTGTCGATGGCGAGTGGTCCATCGAAATCGCGGCCCCGGCAGGCGGAAACTACACGGTTACGGCCGTCGCCCAGGACCCTGCCGGAAATCTGTCCGACCCGTCCGCTGGCCGGTCGATCGAGGTCATCACGCCCGCGCCGTCCGTGGGTATCGACGCGCTGGCGGTCGGAGAGGTCGCCAATGCAGCCGAAATCGCGGCGCCGGTGTCGGTGGCTGGCACATCGGCCAACGTGACTTCTGTCAGCGTCCGCGTTGTTCAGGGCGACAACCAAATCGTGGCGCCGGTTGCGGCATCGCTGGATGGAAGCGACGGAACCTGGACCGCGTCCCTGGATCTTTCGGCGCTGTCCGACGGGTCCTACACGATCGAGGCCACCGCATCGGATGGCACCACCCCGGTCAGCGCGACGTCCGCCGTCGACATCGACACCACGGCGCCCGCGACCCCGACCATCGACAATGTGGCAGGCGACGATGTGGTGAACGCGTCCGAGATATCGGACGGAAAATACACCATATCCGGCGATGCCGAGGAGGGCGCGACTGTCGCCATCACCTTCAACGGCAGCGAGACCGTGACCGTGGTCGCGGACGCGACCGGCTGGACCTACGAGCGGACAGCAGTGGACGGTGTGGACGGCATTTCGGTCACGGCGACCGATGAGGCCGGCAACGAATCCGGCGCGGTCATGGCCAGCATCACGGTGGATGTCACGGCACCGGCTGCTCCCGCTTTCGATCTGGCAGATGACCTGTATGACGCGGACGAAGTCGGCGCGGTCACGATTTCGGGCACCGGCGCGGAAGCGCTGGCCACGGTGCGCCTGTCGTCGTCCCTGTTCGCGGAGGATATCGACGTAACGGCCAATGAGTCCGGCGTATGGTCGACCGAAGCGCTTGATCTGTCGGCCAATGACGACGGGGCCTACGAGATTTCGGCTGTCGTGATCGACGCTGCCGGCAACGTCTCTGCCGCGGCCACGGCCGATCGCACGGTGGATGCGATCGCGGATCCGGCGGTTCAGATCACATTGGAGGACGGCGAACAGGACGGCGATCTTGTCTTGTTCGATGTCGTCGAGTTGGGTTTGCTGGCCGAGGTAGGTGAAAGCGAGCCCGGGCTTGGCAATGTCTCGAATGTTGCCGAAGGCACCGAGGTGTCGATCCGGCTGACCGGAACGACAACCTCTGGCGCCTTCGACACGACCTATGGTCCGTTCGCGACCGCGGCCAACGGCGATTTCTCGATCGTCATACCGGATGCCGATATCATCGCGCTGGACGGAATGACCGAGGCGGGCTCGATTGAAATCACCGCCGGCGGTCAGACGCTTACCCTGGATCTGTTGGTCAACTCCGATATCAACAAAGACGGGAGCGGCGTGTTCCTTGCGGGCACAACCGCGATCACCCCCGCGGCAGACATCGCGGACGCGGTCGAAGGTGAAACCGGGGTCGAAGTGGTTGGTGGAACAGAGCTGTCGAATGGCCTGACGGTCGTTGCGGCCAAGGTTTTTTCCCCGGTCGCCGACTACCAGTCCCTTGCCGTCTACGACGGCGTCAGCAGCACGCCGACCAATTTCTTTGCCTTCGACGGTGGGGCCGCGAATGACGATCTGCCTGCGTTCAGCTCGCAGATCTATATCAGGGGCGATGACGTCTTTATTCTGCAGATCGGGGCGTCGATTACGACCGATCCCGAAGGCGTCCAGCAAACGGACGACCCGCTCTACACGGTGCACCGGATTCCGGCGGCATCGCTGCTGGCGGCGTTTCCCGCGGCAGAGGCAGCGGCGACAAACCTTGTGCTGGATGCTGAGGGCGTGACGAATTTCTCGTTTTCGCTGTCCGACATCGATCCCGACTACGAAGGGGGCGGCATACCGCCGAATGTGGGCTATGTCCCCTTCGATATCTCTGCCACGGATGGTCTTCCGGTCGTGCTCCTGTTCCGGGAGGATCAGGAAACACTGATCACGTCCGAAGGGTACATTGTTCAGATCGACCTGAACGACGGCTCCGTCACGGCACGCGAAATCGATATCGCACCTCTTCTGGACGAAAGCGGCTCGATCGATGATTTCTTCATCAACGAGCGGTTGGTCTACGACCCCGTGACCGGCGAGCTTGAACTGTCCGAGTTCGAGGCGCCTGATCAGGGCGACGGCCTGACCAGAACCGTGCGGCAGGACTATGTGAGGGACATTCTGTCCGCCACCGTGACCGGCAATGACGACCAGTCGGATCTGCTGGTGGCCGAAGGTGGGATCCTCGAGTTCCTGGATGGTGGTGACAATGTCTTTGGTGGCGACGACGACTTCCTGATCGTGGGCAACACGGTCGGAGACGAGGCCGAACTAAACATAACGGTTGACGGAAACTTCGTGACGTTCTCGGTGGACCGCGACGCCTTCCAGAGTTTTTTCGGAACGACAGATCCGGTTGAAGCGTTCTCGTTCGACGTCTTCTGGACGGGAACCGCCATGCCAAGCGATTTCACCACAGGAGGCTTTACGACGCTGACTGCCGGCTCGGAAACGCTGCAGGAAGCACAAACATCGCTGGGCTTCGAGGCGCGTCGCTTTACGGTGGATCTGGATGTGGCTGGATTTGACGCAGAGGGTGCCGAGTCCGGGCCATTCGAATTGGTTACCCTCGAAGTCGCTGGCCTGACCGATGGCTTCTACGCCTTTGGTTTCAACACGGTGGAAGGTGACTCGGACATTTCCACAACCCCACCGGTCTTTGATGGGTTCATCAAGGTCGGCGGCGTCGACGGGTCCGAAGTTCAGTTCGTCGTCGTGTCCGACAGCCAGTCGACAAATGGCACGGACGTCGTAAGCGGTTTTGACCTTGGCGTGAACGGTGACATCATTCAGATACACGCCGGTTTTGACGTGTATCGCGGCACCGGGCTTGAGCGGGTGGCGTCTGATGCGACCGGCGTTTCAATCGCGGTTGATACGGGGATCGTTGTGTTCGACGGGTTGACCAGCGACCCGGACGACCTCGACGCGGCCGTGATCGCGAGGGCCCAGGACGCGTTGACCGGTGTCGCCGAAGAATCGATCATCGCCGTGACGGGCGACGACAGCAGCATCTCGATCTGGAGGCTTGACTTTGACGCCGGCGGGAATGCGTCAACGGACAGTTTCCTGCGCCTTGACGGTCTGACCCACCTGGATCTACCGCAGTTCGACGCGAGCGACATCCAGTTCTTCCTACCGAACACTTGATCGGGATGGCCGGCGTGCGGCGCGCGCCGGCCATCGTTCTTGCCATGACCCGCATGACGCCCCTTTCAAATTCCCTGCACGGCAACATGGGCTGGACACCGCACCTGTCCAAGCCTGCACAAGGTGCGTCTTCGGTTGTCCGGCTTTGCCTTGACGAGGTGCCGATCTTCGCCATTCGAATGCCGGTCGTCTTTCGCGTCGCATCGGGCCGCGCGCAGCCCGTGATCCCCGTTGGTGTCCTTCAGGCCGGGGAAACGGCATTGGTCGGCACCGGTGGAGATTGGCGGCCACGCGCGGTGCCCTTCGACCTGCGTCGTGGACCGTTCGAAGTCTTGCGGACAGAAGGACGGGACGTGGTCTACGTCGACGAAGAAAAGCTGGTATCCTCCGCGTCTGCGAAAGCCCCCCTTTTTGACGGCAAGGGCGCGCTCCACGCGGAAACCGCTGCGCATCTGTCCCAACTGTCGGCATGGGGCCGCAGTTTCAGATCGGCCGAACGTGCCGCAACGCTTCTCCTGCAGGCGGAATTGCTGTCTGCGTGGCCGAAAGGGGGGGCGGGGCTTTACGTGGTCGCATCGGACCGCCTGGGAGCTGTCGCGGGCGAAACGCTTGCAAAGCTCCATGCCGATGGGGCCTTGCGCCTCGCCCATGCAAGTGACCTGTCGCTGGGGATGATCGAAGCCCGGCCCGTCGCTGCGAACAACGCGCGGTCATCCACGGTCGCACCCGAGGACACCGCCTTTCTCAAGGCCCTGCGAGAGGAATTTTCATGAGGGGGACGCTTGCATCGATTGCCGTCTTGATCCTCGCCGCCGGCTGCGTGAATTCGACCGATGCACCGCTGGTGGCCGAGCAGAGCACGGCGGATATCGAGGAAATTCCATCGCGCACGACCTACCTGCGAGATCCCGTACTGGCCGGAACACCGATTGCCGACGCGGTCAGAGCCGCGATTTTGGGGGGGCCGACACTTCGGGCAGGGCGCGCGGGCGAAGCCGCCGCCGCCGCCCGCGTGGAAGAGGCGCGATCGGCTCTGCGGCCGTCCATCAATCTTGGCGTGACCGCCGGCCTTGGGACGGCTGTATCGTCGGACGTGTCGCCGACCACAAGGCTCAGCCAGCGGATATTCGACGGGTCCGCAACGCAGACGCGGATCCTTGCCGCCGAGACGCGCGCGGATGCCGCTGCATCCGACACGGCCCTGCGCGTGACAGACCGGACGCTTCAGGCGCTTGCCGCCTGGGAAGAGCTCCATACGGCGCGGGTGCTGCAAGGCATTGCGCGGTCTTCGGTCGCGCGGAATGATGAACTGTCGTCGCGGATAGAGCGTCTGCTTGCTGCCGGGGCCGGTCGGACGGCGGATTCCCTGCGCGCCACGGCGCGGCAGGCGGATGCCCGCGCCACCCTTGCCAGCGCAGAGGGTCGTGTCGCCGAAGCCGAGGCGCGCGCCCGGGAAATCTTTGGTATGCTGCCAACGCCCGGCCCGCTGCCCCGTGCCCCGGAGCCTGCTTTTTCCGGCCGCGCGAGCGAGGCGCTCAGGGCCCTCTCCTCAGAGCTGGAAGCGGCGCGCGCTGATCTCGCTTCGCGCACGGCCGAGCGCGCACCCACCGTATTCCTGGACCTGATCGGTGGTCTTGATTCAGGCAATGACCCCAGTGTGGGTGCCGCGATCCGGTTCGACTACGCGCTTGGGACCGGTGGTCAGCGCGAAGCCGCCGTGCGTGCAGCCGAAGCCGAGGTCAGCCGGCTCGAGGCAGAGCTTGCCTTGCTGGACAGCGATATCGAACGGGCGCTTGCGTCTGCCGCGGCCCGCGATGCGTCCCTGGCGCGGGAGCGTGCCGCTGCGCGCGAGGCGGAAACCGCTGCGGCCCAGGCGCTTGAGGACGCCGAGCGCGGTTTCGAGAGCGGGCGGGTCGACAGCCTCGATCTTCTGGATCTCGGGCGCGACCTGGACCGGGCGGCAGCCCGCCACGCCGAGATTGCGGCAGCCCACAGGTTTGCGGGCTTTGAACGGCTTGCGCTGGCGGGCGAGCTTCTTGATGTGCTTGGCATGGACCCCGGGAGCGTGGGGCCGTGAACGACAGCAGACCGATCGGCGACAGCAGCGACGTTGCACCTGCAGTCATTTGCCCCGACGGCGGGCAACAAACCGCCCGGTCCGCGATCGAAAATGCCCTGGCGCATGCATCCGCGCTTCTGGGACACCCGATCCCCTGGACACGGTTCGAGGAAACGCGCCGGGACGATGAGGCGGATGGTGGCCTTGCGGCGGCGATCCGCGCCGCGGGCGAGGCAGGCTTTGAAGTCGGGGTCGGCCCCATCGGCCTGGAGGAACTCGATGCGACGGTTCTGCCGGCCGTTCTTCTGACCGATACCGGTGCCCTTGTGCTCGAGGAACGCCACGCAGACGGCTGGGCCGTGCACGATCCGCGTCTTGGCCCAAAGTCCCGGGTATTTCTGGCCGGCGCGGACCTTGCGGCAGCCTATTCCGGGCAGGCCATACTTTTGCGGTCGCGCGCGGTTGCGGGCGGCGAGGACAGGGCTGGCGGGCATTGGTTCCGCTCGGCGCTTGCCGCGAACCGCTGGAGCTATCTCCAGGTCGCGCTTGCAGCGGCGGTGGCGAACTTTCTGGGCCTGACCACGTCCATCTTCATCATGGTGGTCTATGACAGGGTCCTGCCCAATGAAGCCGTCGAAAGCCTTGTCGCGCTGACCATCGGCGTCGCGATTGCGCTGGGGTTCGATTTCGCGATCCGCACCTTGCGGGCAGGTTTCATCGACAGGGCCGGGCAGCGCGCCGATCTTTCAATGGGGCGCGCGATCTTTGATCGCGTCATGTCCGTGCGCCTTTCGGCCCGCGTGGGGTCCACCGGCGCGACCGCGGCAAGCCTTCGAGAATTCGAGATGATCCGCGATTTCTTTACCTCGGCTTCGCTGGTCGCCATCGTCGACCTGCCCTTCATTCTTCTATTTATCGGCGTGATTTACCTGATTGGCGGTCCGCTTGCCGTCGTGCCCATGGTCGCGGTGCCTGTGGTGTTTTTCGTGGCCCTTGCCACGCAACCATTCCTGTCCCGGCTTGCCGAGCGCAGCTTTGCCGACAGCCAATCCAAACAAAGCGTCCTGGTCGAAGCGCTGTCCGGGCTTGAAACCATCAAGGCGGCGCGCGCCGAGGGCCGGATGAAGACCCGGTGGGACCGAGCGCTGGCGGCCCAGGCGGAGCACGGTGTGAAGTCGCGGGCGATCAGCCAGTTCGCCCTGAACGCGACCGCATTCGTCCAGCAGGTGTCGCAAATCGCGATCGTCTTTTACGGAGTCTTCCTGATCATGGACGGCGCCCTTTCAATGGGTGCGCTGATTGCAAGCGTCATCCTGACCGGACGCGCGTTGACGCCACTTGCCCAGATCGCGCAGACCCTGACCCGCATGACGCAGACCCGCACAGCCTATCGCGCCATCGACCGCATGATGCAGGCAGAAAGCGAGCGCCCCGATGGCCGGCGGTACCTGGCGCGGGATCGACTCGAGGGGCGGATCAGTTTTCACAAGGTCAGTTTCACCTATCCCGGATCGTCGGAACCAAGCATCGACAGCATGAATTTCGAGATCGCGGCAGGTGAGAAAGTTGCCATCCTGGGTCCGATCGGATCGGGCAAGAGCACGCTTGCGCGCCTGATCCTGGGCCTTTACCAGCCCGCCTCCGGTGCGGTGCGGGTTGACGGAACGGACATCCGGCAGATTGATCCGGGCGATCTGCGCCGTAATGTCGGATCCGCCCTGCAGGATGCGTGGCTATTCACCGGCACGCTCAGGGAGAACATCACGCTGGGTGCGATGCATGCCAGCGATGCCGAGGTGCTCGAAGCCGCGACGGTGGCCGGAGTCGAAGACTTCGCGGCGCGCCTGCCCGACGGTTATGACCTCGTTGTGGGCGAACGCGGAGAGGGGCTTTCGGGGGGGCAGCGGCAATCGGTGGCCCTTGCCCGCGCGCTTGTCGGGCGTCCTCCGGTCCTGTTGCTGGATGAACCCACCTCGGCGATGGATGTCATGACCGAAAAGGCCGTCATTCAGCGCCTCAAGGACCATGCGGCGGATCGGACGCTTGTGGTCATCACGCATCGCCCGAGCCTTCTGGAATTGGTTGACCGCGTGATCGTGCTTGGGCAGGGCAAGGTCGTGGCCGACGGTCCGAAAGACAGGATCGTGGGCCCGGGCGAGACGGAGACCTAGACAATGGCACCTCATGTCAGAGCGGCCCGCGACATGGCACGGCAAATGCGCGGAGGAAATCCGCTTCGCGCGTCACTATTGCTTGTCCTGATCCTCGCTTTCATGGGGACGGCTGCCGTTTGGGCGGCGATGACCGAACTTGACGCCGTGACCCGTGCGGACGGGCGCATCGTGCCAAGCGCCGAGGTGCAGATCGTGCAGCCTGCAGAGCCCGGTGTCATTGCGGATATCCATGTGAACGAGGGCGATATCGTGGACGCTGGCGCGCCGCTGGTGACATTGGACGGGCGGCAGATGGAAGGTGAGTTGAGCCAGGCGGAACGGCGGGTCTTGTCGCTTGAACTTCGCATCTCCCGGCTGGAGGCGGAAATCTCGGGCGAGCCGTTCAATCCCGATCCCGCGCTCGCTGTGGAAAGCCCCGGCGTCGTGGCGTCGGAACTGGCCTTGTTCGAGGCCCGGCAAGCCGCGCTGAGAGACGAGATCGCCGTTCTGGAGCGCCAGGCAGGGCAACGCGAGCAAGAGGTTCTTCAGGCTGAGACACGGGTGCGGACCTCGGAAGAAATACTGTCACTGCTGCGCGAGGATATCACGGTGATCCGCCCGCTCGTGGAAGACAACATCGAACCAAGGACAACGCTTATCGGCCTTCTGGGTCGCGAGGCCGAAGCGGTTGGGCGCTTGGCCGAGGCGCGCGCGGCACTGACCGGGGCGCGCGCGTCAGTTGCAGAGATCGAAGACCGGATCGTTTCAGCGCTGTCGGCCTCGCGGGCCGAGGCGCTGGATGAACTGGCACGCGCCGAGGCCGAGCTGGACGAAGTGCGGGTCATGTTGCCGGCGCTAGAAGCCCGTTTCAATCGATCGGTCCTGCGCTCGCCAACCCGAGGGATCGTCAACCAGATCATCCTGACCACTGTCGGTTCGCTTGCCCGGGCAGGCGAACCGCTTGTCGAGATCGTGCCGCTTGGTGACGAATTGCTGGTTGAGGCCTATCTCGCCCCCGAAGACGTGGCTTTCGTGCGCCCCGGGCAGGATGTGCGCGTGTCTCTCACCGCATATGATCCGTCACGCTACGGATCGATTGACGGCAACATCCTGCGTGTCGGTGCAGATGCGGTGACGCGGCCAGATCGGGATGAGAGGGCCTTTGTCGTGGAGATCCGGACCTCTGGAACACTGACGGATGCCGACGACGCAAGCGTGGATATCCTGCCGGGCATGGTGGCCACGGTCGATATCCTGTCCGGCAGGCGGACCGTGCTCGAATATCTCACGGAGCCCTTGGTGAGAGTGAAAGACACGGCTCTCAGGGAATAGGGCGCCGTGTCGGATGACCTTCGTTTGGCAATGGGCCGGATTGTGTGGTGGTCTGCCCGGACAGAACCGCCATCGAGTGACCTGCACCCCGGGGCTCCCTCATTCATGACGGGCGTTGGAGGGTCCGGTTTTCATGATCTTCGTCGCGTGGTCGGGCAAGCGCATAGGGCGGCTCCGGGTTCGAGTGCGCCAAATGTCTGCCCCATCGACGGGAAGAGCCGTGCCGGAAAGGATGCTGCGCACCGTCCGATGGCTGCTTTCATCCGATGTTCACAGTTTCACGTCGCGTTTGCGCCGCGTTCGTTCTCGGCGTTCTCCATTGCCCATTCGCCCGCAGCCTCCACGGCGACGGGGGTCGCGGTGGGCAGGACATTGAGGTAACTGTCGGTTTCATCGACCGGGGCAACCGCACGCTGTGTCATCCGGTAGAGCGCGTAGAGCGCAATCGCGACGAAGGTCACGCCAAGCACCAGCCAGAAGGCGTAGGGATCCAGCTCCTGCATGGCCCGGCCTGCGACAAGCGGGCCCGCGATTGCCCCAAGCCCGAACGTGAAGACAAGCCCACCGGATGCGGCCGGCATGTCGGAGGCGGCAAGGGAATCGTTCGTGTAGGCCAACAACAGGGCATATAGCGGCGTGGTCACACCACCGGCGAGAAATGCGGCGACCATCAGCGGCCCGAGATGGCCACCGGTGACCCAACCCAGCCCGCAAGACGCCGCACCCATTGCGGCAAGGCCGAAAATCAGCCGTCGCCTGTCAATCCGGTCCGACAGCCATCCGATCGGATATTGCAATACCAGGGCACCGGCGAACAGCATCGCGATGAAGAGCGCGATTTGGTTCGCCGTCAGGCCGATCTGGGTCCCGAATACCGCGCCCATACCCGATTGCGTCGCATAAACGCTGCCCAACAGGAATATTCCCACGGTGCCCAAGGGCGAGCCATGGAACAAGTCGCGCAGCGCCATCGGGCGGGCGACCGCCACCACGGGGACGGGGGTCAACGACAGAAGGATCGGCGCGAATGAAATCGAGACGAGAATCGAGGCACAGATGAAGAGCACGGAGGTGCCCGCGTCACCCAGGGAAAGCAGCCCTTGTGCCCCGATGATGCCGAGGGTCTGGGCAATCATGTAAGCCGATAGAGTCTTTCCGCGCGTTTCATTGGTGGCAGATGCATTCAACCAGCTTTCGGCCGCGACGTAGATACCTGACATGCAAAAGCCGACCAGAACCCGCAAGAGCGTCCAGGCCCAGGGCTCCGTCAACAGCGGCAGGGCGATCAACCCTGCCGACATGAAGCTGCCCAGCGCCGCAAAGACACGCACGTGACCGACGCGCTGGATCATCAGCGGAGAAACGCGAGCGCCAGACAGGAACCCGACGAAATAACCGGACGTGACGACCGCCAGTTCTGTCGGTGAAAATCCTTCGATCCCGCCCCGAAGACCAATGAGCGTGAAGTGCATGCCGTTGCCAAGCATGATGAGCACAATGCCAAGCAGCAGAGCCCAGACCCCTGACAATACCTTGATCATGAAATGCTCTTTGCCCCCTCAAGTCATCCTTGGGTCGGGTCATGGTATGCGCAGCGACGATTCACGTTCTCGCTGCAGCGCCGCATAAGTTTCCAATTGCGACAGAAGCGGATTTCAGATGCGCGTTCGTGTTGTCTGCTGGACGGAGCCGAATGACAAAGCCCCGTCCTCGAGGGGACCGGCCCACCAGCGTTTCGTCCGCCTGGCGATCCTTTTCGCAAATGGTTCCTGCGCACGGATTCCCGGCGCTGGCGCTGAGCTGCTGAGGGTTTGCCGCGCTGTGCTCAGTCCCGGGGGCGCTGCCCCCGGACCCCCGGGATATTTGTGAAACAGAGAACAAGGGGGAGGTGCAAAAGGATGCGCGCGCGCCGCGGGGCAGCGTGTCGCCGCTACAGGCCCGTGGTGATGCCGGCGGATTGCAATGCCTGGAGCCGGGCATAGGCGCCATCGGCCGCCATCAGGTCGTCGTGGCGGCCTTCCTCGATCACCCGGCCGCGGTCCAGCACCACGATCTTGTCGGCGTCGCGGATGGTGGACAGGCGGTGGGCGATGACCAGGGTGGTCCGCCCCTCGGCCAGCCTGGCAAGCGCGGCCTGCACCAGGTGTTCGGACTTGGCGTCCAGGGCAGAGGTCGGTTCGTCGAGCAACAAGATCGGTGCGGATTTCAGCATGGCCCGCGCGATGGCCACCCGCTGCCTTTGCCCGCCGGACAGGGCGGAGCCGCGCGGGCCTACCGGTGTGTCGAGGCCTTCGGGCAGGGTGGCGGCGAATTCGGTGACCGAGGCGGCCTCGGCCGCGGCGGCGATTTCGGCCCTGGTGGCCGACAGGCGGCCGAGGCGGATGTTCTCGGCGATGGTGGCGTCGAAAAGCGCCGTTTCCTGGCCCACCACGGCAATCGCATCGCGCAAGTCTGCGAGATCAAGAGACGCGACCGGGTCGCCCGCGATCGAGATGCGTCCGGACTGCGGGTCAACAAGCCGGGTCAGCAGGCCGAAAACGGTGGTCTTGCCCGCGCCGGATGGGCCGACCAGGGCCGTGGTCTGCCCTTGTGCGGCGCTGAAGCTGAGGCCGCGCAGCACGGAATTTTCGCCATAGCCGAAGACCACGTCGTCGAAGGCGATATCGCCGTGCGGCACGGGTTTGGGGTTGGCCGGCGGCAAGATGGTGGGTTCTGCCTCAAGCACGTCATAGAGGCGTTCAAGCGAGGCCATCGCGGCCTGAACCTGCCCGGCGATGTTGGACAAGCGGCGCAGCGGATCGAAGATCAGCGCCAGCGCGGTGAAGAAGGACATGAACTGCCCGACCGTCTTTTCGCCCGAGATGATCTGTGCGCCACCGTAGTAGAGCACCGCGACAAAGCCCGTCGCCGCGATGATGTCGATCATGGCGGGATTGGCCGCGAGCCCTCTTTGTGCGCGGATCGCTTCGCGCAGGAAACGGGCGACTTCGCTTTTGAAGCGCGACGTCTCGTGCTGTTCCAGCCGGTTCAGTTTGATCGACTGGATGCCGTGGAACATTTCGTCGAGTTGCATCGACAGACGGCCCGCGGCTTCGCGGCTGGCAAGGGTGGTGTTGCGAATGAACCGCTGCAGGCCCAGGAGCGGGATCACCAGGAGCGGCACGCCGATCAGGGCAAGCAGCGTCCAGCGCCAGTCCGAGATGAACATGACGCTGAGCAGCGACAGGAAGGTGATGGTGTCACGCCCCAGCGACATCACCGCGGTCGAGGCAACGCCCTGAAGCGCCAGCGTGTCGCCGCGCACGCGTTCGATCAAGGAGCCGGGGGCATTGTCGCGGAAATAGCCGAGGTCGAGGTCGAGCAGATGCCGGACCAGCCTTGTCTGCAGGGATGTGGTCACCCTGAGCCCGATGGCAACGATGATCAGGCGCTGGCCGAAACCCGCGACCGCCCGAAGTATGAACACGCCCGAAATCGCCAGCGCGACCCAGGTCACCCCCTGAAGCGAACCGGCTGAAAACAGATCATCGAAGAGCGGCTGGATCATGTAGGCAAATGCGCCCAGCGCCGCGCCTTCGATGGTCATCAGAACCCCGGCGGCGATCAGCGCCGGCCAGAACCGTGCGATATGCTCGCGCCAAAGGCGGCCCAGAAGACGGCGGGCCGTGGATTGCCGTTGCGTGGGCATGTCGATGTCGGATGGGTGTTGCAGGGCGGTTAGGGTCCGTGCGGTGGGGCAATCTCTTGCGATGGGCACCAGTTAAGGGATGCAGCCGTATGACACAAGCGACCGAAACCTTGCGAAAATGGCACAGGGGTGTGCGGGCAGGCCCCGCGCCGGCGCAAAACCGTGCCGGGCGAAGTGGTTGCATCCATGCCGGGGGGTTGGTTTAGTGCGTTCCATGCGCGGATTTGAACCGCGGTTCAACGCCACAGGAAGGCAAGGACGCAATGCCCAAAGGTTACGTTATCGGCCATATCACGGTGAACAATCCCGAGGCCTACAAGGAATATGTCGAGAAGGACACGCCGATCCTTTTGGGGTTGGGGGGCAGTTTCGTCGTTCGTGGCGGGCAGAGCCAGGTGATGGAAGGCGAAACATATCAGCGTCATGTCGTCATCGAATTCCCGAGCTACGAGGCCGCGCTGGCCGCCTATAACGACCCGGAATACCAGAAGGTGGCGGACATCCGTCGCCGCAACGCCGACAGCGTGATCTTGGTGGTCGAAGGCGTCTGAGCCGGGCAAGCGGCAAAGGCGCCCCTTCTGCCGAGGGGGCGCGCGGGGCGCATGGCGTCGCCGCGGCCATGTGGGCAGGCTGCAACCGCATCCAAGAAAGCCGCGGGAAACTTGCTTAAAGTCGCCATAAAGCGTCCGTAATTTCAGCATTTTGACCGGCTAGGGCGTCGTTACCGACCTTTGCAACCGGATCGCGCGACCTTGGCCTATTCCATTTACGTTCTGCCCGAAACGGCGGCCAATATGACCATCACCGGAACCAACGGGGGCAATGGTCTGGACGGGATCACCCAGGGCAGCGGCATACATCTGGATGGCGCGACCATCACGCTGCACACAAGGAACTGGCAAGAGGTCCTGATCAACGACAACGATGACAATTTCGAGGACAACGATGCCGGGCAGAGCATGGCGAACCAGCCTCCGGTCGATGGCATGCCGTTCAATACAGGCGATGTGGTCGAGGCGGAATACAGCTTTGTCGTGACGGATGGCGACCAGACGTGGACGCTGGTGGCCTTCAACATCCGAAACTCGAGCCCCTCTTACGCGACGGTCGAGGGGCTGGCTTTTGTCGGTCCCCAGGGTGAATTCCCTCCGATTGATACGCCTTTGACCGTGATCTCGTATCTGGAAGGTCCAAGTTTCGCGGCATCCGACTATGTCACGCCGGTATGCTTCGCCGCCGGCACCTCCATTGCCGTTCCCGGCGGGGTGGTGGCGGTGGAGGATCTGACCGTCGGGGATCTGGTGCTGACCCGGGATCACGGTCCACAATGCCTGCGTTGGATCGGCAAACGCCAGGTGGCGGCCTGGGGGCGTTTTGCCCCTATCGAATTCGCGCCGGGCACGATCGGCAATACCGCCCCCCTTCGCGTGTCGCGTCAGCACCGGTTGCGGTATTCGGGGTGGAAGGCGGAGCTTTTGTTCGGGGAGGATGCGGTGCTTGTTCCTGCGGCTCATTTCGAAAACGGCACCACGATCCGCCGGGTCGAGGGTGGGCTGATCACCTATGTGCATCTGCTGTTCGACAGCCATCAGATCGTCTATGCCGAAGGGGCAGAGGCCGAAAGCTTCCATCCAACGCCGGAAAATCTGGCAAGCCTGAGCCGCGCGGCGCGGCAGGACCTGATCGGTATTTTCCCCGGGCTGGGTGCGGGCCAACTGCCCATCGCAACCCTGGCGCATCCGCCCCTGACCGGACACGAGGCGCGCGCGCTTCTGTCTGCCTGATCCGTGTCTTGGGGGACCGACACGTCGGCACGGCTGCGGAATTGTGGCAGGTGTGGACGCGTTTGCCCGAAAGTTGCCTGATTTTGGCCCCGATGCCGGTCTGACAATGGCCTTAACCATGATGAACCCTGACCGGGTCTTTTCAGGTTCGGGATGCTGCCATGTCCGCTTTGCCCCCTTCGATTGCCGGTGATGAAACCCTTGCTGCGTCGCATTCGCGTGACGATCATGCCGGTTCGCCCCGAGGCGGAAACCCCGCCGCGGCGCCCGGCCTGATCGAACAGATGGGGTTCCTGGCGGGAACGCGTCTGGCCACGCCGTTGGGCTATGTGGCCGTTGAACGCCTGACTGCGGGGGATTTTCTGCTGACGGCGGATGGGAGGCATGCGCGCCTGCGCTGGATCGGGATGCAGCGGGTAGAGGCGAGGGCTGCCCATGCGCCCGTCGTGTTTCAGACCGGTGTGATGGACAACATGCGCCCGCTGTGCCTGGGCCAGGGCCATCGTCTGATCGTATCGGGCTGGCGGGCCGAGGTTCTGTTTGACGCGGCGTCTGTCCAGGCGTCCGCCAAAGGGTTCGTCAACGGAGCGGATGTGAGGATCGAAGAGGGCGAGACGGTGACCTATTGTCATTTGCTGTTCGATCGGCACGAAGTGGTGCTGGCTGAAAACGTGCCGTGCGAAACGCTGCTGCCCGGACCTCCCGGTCTGGCCCGTCTCGATCCCGTCACGCGTGGCAATTTGCTGGCCGCATGCCCGGGCATTGCGTCGAAGATCGGGGGTCCGGATGACGGCCCGGCTTTGCCGTTGCTCAACACTGCCGCAGCGGGTGAATTCTGCGCTGTCTGAGCGGCGCTAGCCCACGATCGCGATCCAGGTGGAGGCCGTGATGACAGTCAGCGCCGTGGCGATCAGCACCGATGATGCCGCCACGCGCCGGGCGGCGCCGTACATGTCGGCAAAGATGTAGCTGTTGACTCCCGGCCCCATGGCCGCTGTCACCACCGCTGCGCGCAACTGTCCTTCGGTCAGCCCCGTGACGTTTGTGCCCAGCGTGTAGGCGATCGCCGGATGCACGATCAACGACAGCCCGCAGATCATTGCGATGACCCCGGCATCGCCTTCGGGCTTGTAGCGGCAGAGCACGCCGCCAAGGCCAAACAGGGCCGCGGGCAGGGCGGCGCGGATCATCAGGTCAAGGGCGCTGTCCAGGATGGCGGGAACCGGCACACCGGTCAGGTTCACCAAGAAGCCCAAACCGATGCCGATCATCAACGCATTCCGAAACATCGCGACACCGACCGTGCGCACAAGGTGCAGGCCCCGCGTTTCTGCGCGCACGATTTCCATCGTGGTGATGCCAAGCAGGTAGCAAAACGCGGGGTGGAACGCGACGATGGCGTAGTTGGGCGCCAGCGCGTCCGCGCCATAGGCGCGCTCGGACACCGGAAGCCCCAGCAAGACCGTATTGGCAAACAGCGCGCTGAACCCGATCGCCACGCAATCCACCCAAGGTCGCCCAAAGATCACGCGTGCCCCGAACAGGGCCGCGAAAAAGCACACGGTCGACCCGGTGTAAAAGGACACCAGCAGCCCGAAATCCAGATCCGCCCCCAGATCCATCGTCGCGATGGCCGAAAACAACAGGCAGGGGATCGCGAATTTCTGGGTAAACACCATCAGGCCATCTACGGCGCTGTCCGAAAACAGGCCGCGCCAGACCGCCAGATATCCCGCGCCGACCACAAGGAAGACGGGCAGGACGATCGAAAGGATCTGGGTCATTCAGACCTCGTAACTGATGGTCATGCCATCGAAGGCCGGAACGATGTGATCCGGTGTTTCATCCAGCACCGTCTGGTAATCCAGATCGATATGCATGTTCGTCAGCACCGCACGTCGTGGCGCCGCGCGCGCGATCCAGTCCAGCGATTGCTGCAAATGGGCATGGCTTGGATGCGGCGTGCGGCGCAGCGCGTCGAGGATCCAGCAATCCAGCCCTGTCAGCGTCTCCCATGCGGCGGCCGGAATGTCCGAGACATCCGGCAGATAGGCAAGGCCCCCGACCCGAAAGCCGAGCGCGTGGATATTGCCGTGGATCACTTCGAACGGCGTGAGGGTGATCGGGCCGCCGGCCCCGTCGATGGTCAGGTCGCCGTCAATCGAATTCAGGTCGAGGATCGGCGGATAGGCCGAACCGGGCGGCTGCACGAAGGCATATCCGAAACGGCTGAGCAAATCATTCTGCGTCGGGCCGTCGGCATAGACCGGAAGGCGCGCGCGCATGTTGAACACGATCATCCGCAGATCGTCGAGGCCATGGGTATGATCGGCGTGGGGATGGGTATAAACGACCCCGTCCAGCCGACCGATCCCGGTATCCAGCATCTGTTGGCGCAGGTCCGGAGAGGTATCGATCAATACCGTTGTCTCGCCGCCCGCATCGATCCGCTGGATCAACAGCGAACACCGTTTGCGGGCGTTGCGCGGCTCATCCGGATCGCAATCCCCCCAATGCCCGCCCAGGCGCGGAACGCCGCCCGAACTGCCGCAGCCCAATATGGTAAACCGCAACTCCGCCATTCACGCAGCCCCGGCCTGATGGTCCGCGTCCCATTCGGCGGCCTTCCAGAACAGGCGGTCGAAATTGGCGGAGGTCTGCGCCGCGAACTCCCGGTAGCCGAGCCCGTGGATCTCGGCGCCGACCCGCGCCGTGTGGGCGGTGAAGGCGGGCTCGTTGCGTTTGCCGCGATGGGGTGGGGGGGCCAGGTAGGGGCTGTCGGTTTCCACAAGGATCCGGTCAACGGGGGCGGCGGCAAAGATATCGCGCAGGGCCTGCGATTTGGGAAAGGCCGCGATGCCCGACATGGACAGGTAGAACCCCAGGTCGAGCGCCGCATGCGCCAGGTCCGCGCCGGAGCTGAAACAATGCATGACGCAAGAATAGGCGCCCGCGCGGTGTTCCTCGGTCAGGATGCGGGCCATGTCGTCATCGGCGTCGCGGGCATGAATGATCAGGGGCAGACCGGTCTGGCGGGCGGCCTCGATATGGATGCGCAGGCTGTCTTGCTGAACGGCCTTGCTGTCTGCGGTGTAGTGGTAATCAAGGCCGGTTTCGCCGATACCCACGAATTTCGGATGCCGGGACAGCGCCACCAGATCGTCCACGCTGGCCATCGGTTCTTCGGCCGCGCTCATCGGGTGGGTGCCGGCGGCCCAGAAGACGGGGGGCTGGGCATCCGCGATGGCGCGTATCGTGGCCGCATTCTTCAGGCGCGTGCAGATCGTCACCATGCGCGTCACGCCCGCCTGCTTGGCGCGGGCAACCACGTCGTCCAGGTCCGGCAGCAGGCTGTCGAAATCCAGGTGGCAATGGCTGTCGACGATGGCGGGTGGTGTATCGGGCATGTATTGCGCTTTGCTGGCTCAGGCCGGAAGGCGCGATGCCACCCGGTCCAGGTCAAGGAACATATCAAACGTGAGCGCGGCGGGGTCAAGGTTGACCGCCTTGCCGCGCCGCGTGCGCGCGGTCAGCGTTGCCGCCAGGTCGGCCCAGTCGCGCGCGGCGCGCGCATCGGGGGCAAGGCGGGCCAGCGTGGCGGCCTCGCCGGGAACGATTTCGGCGTGTGGCAGGCCGGTCGTGCCGGTCCGCGCCAATCGCGACAAAAGCGTATCGAGAAGCCCAAGCGTGAGATCAAAGCGCGCCTCGCCCTGCTTGCCGGCGGTCGCTTCGCTGAGCCGGATGGCAAGCGACCTGTCAAAACGGGGCAGGGTCGCCGCCAGCCCCAGCAGATCGGCATAGAGCGTCACCCCGCCGAGCGACATCAGGCGCACGGCCTCGCCCACGGATCCACCGGCCAGTTCGGCCAGCCCTTGCAGATTGTCGGTGGGCGGGTGGCCGGCCTGCTCCAGCGCACGCGTCAGATCGTCTGGCCCGAGGGGGTGGAACCGAAGCGTCCGGCAGCGCGACCGGATCGTGGGCAACAGGCCCGATGGACGATGCGATATCAGCAGCAGAACCGCATCGCGGGGCGGTTCCTCAAGCTCCTTCAGCAGCGCGTTGGCGGCGCTTGTGTTCATCTCGTCGGCGCTGTCCACGATCACGACGCGCCGCCCGTTGCCGCCTGCGGACATCGCGAAGAAGGATTTGAGGTTGCGCACCTCGTCGACGGTCAATTGCGTCTTGAGGCGTTTGGCCTTTTCGTCCCAGGGCCGGCGCAGCAGGCACAGGCCCGGTTCCGACAGGGCCTGCATCCGTGCGGCCACGGGATGATCGGGATCGATATCCATCGTGGCGGGCGGGGGCGGTGCCCCGAACAGGCCATCCCCGTCATCCATCGGCGTGGCCAGCAAGAACCGCGCGGCCCGCCATGCGAATGTGGCCTTGCCGACGCCCTTGGGCCCGGTCAGCAGCCAGCCATGGGGCAGGCGGCCGGCGTTATGGGCGTTGAGGAAGGTCTGTTCGGCCGCGTCCTGTCCGAACAGGCGGGCTGTCGCGCGCGGGTGTGGCGCGTCATCGAGACGGTCGGCTTCGGGGGGTGCATCATCGCTCATGGGACAGGTCTAGCATGGTGCGCACAGCGGGGCGAGATGGCCGATGGGCAGGCGCCGCCCATTTCGGGCGCGACCGACGGGCGGGTCAGGATCGATCACAGGCGCGCCGCGACGGTGTCCCGGATGGCGGCGGCGATGGTGTCGGGATCCTGCGAGGCGTCGACGACAACGCAGCGCTGTGGCGCTTCCCGCGCCAAAGCCAGAAATCCCGCGCGCAGTTTTTCCTGAAAGGGAAGGCCGAAATCCTCGAACCGGTCCTCGCCCGAACCGCGAGCCAGGCCCCGTGACAACGCGACCTGCGGATCCATGTCGAGGATCAGCGTCAGGTGCGGTTCGATCCCGATGACGCGGGCGTGGATATCATCGACCAGTGCGCGCAGATCGCCGCGCGTGGCGCCTTGATAGACGCGCGTGGAATCGGCAAACCGGTCTGTTATGACATCGCGGCCCTGATCCAGCGCGGGCAGGATCGTACGTTCCAGGTGGTCGCGCCGCGCGGCGGTGAACAGCAAGATCTCGGTCTCGGGCGACCAGCGGTCCGGGTCGCCTTCCACCAGCAGGCGGCGGATGTCTTCGGCGCCGGGCGCGCCGCCGGGCTCGCGGGTCAGGACAGGATCGCGCCCCTGTGTGCGCAGCCAATCGCCCAGGCGGCGCGACTGGGTCGATTTTCCGGATCCGTCAATGCCTTCAAGGCTGATGAAAAGCCCTGTTGCAGCTGCCATTGATCAGCCGCCCACGGGCACGGGCGGTGGCCCGATCATGTCGTGCAACACGGCGCGCGCCGCTGTTGACAGGCGCGTCATGAACCCTCCCTCGGCCACGGTTTCGGTGGCCAGCATCGGGATGCGCCGTTCGATCATGGTCTCGCCTTCGCCCAGGCGCACCACAAGTTCGCCGATCTGATCGCCCGCAGTGACGGGGGCGATCAGGGGGCTGGTATAGGTCACCTCGGCGTTCAGATCGGCCTCGGTCAAGGCGGGGACCAACAGCGTCAGGCTTTCGGACGGGGCCATGCCGACGTTTTGCGCGGTTCCCATGAAGACAGGCGCGCGGGCCAGCTCGACACCATCCTCGACCACTTCGCGTTCCACGAACTGGCGAAAGGCCCAGTTGACGATCCGCTCGCTTTCGCGGGCGCGCGCCTCGGCCGATGGCAGGCCGGTGATCACGAAGGTCACCCGCCGGTCACCCTGCAAGGCGGACCCCACGAGGCCATAGCCCGCTTCTTGCGTGTGGCCCGTCTTCAGCCCGTCCGCCCCGATTCCCATCCCGAGGATCGGGTTTCGGTTGAAGCGGTTGGCGGGGCTGCGGCCTTCGTAATCGAATTCCGTCTCGGCAAAATAGGAGTAGTAGGTCGGGTGGGCGGTTATGATTTCCTCGGCCAGGATGCCAAGATCGCGCATGCTCATCACGTGACCCGGTGCGGGCCAGCCGTTGGAATTGCGTATCGTGGTCTGCATCATCCCCAGTTCCCGCGCGCGTTCGGTGGCGATCCGTGCAAAGCCATCCTCGGTGCCATCGGGGCTGAGCGCTTCGGCCAGAACGGCCGACGCATCGTTGCCGGACACGACGATCACACCGCGGATCAGGTCTTCGACGGTGGGGCGGTCCTGGGTGTTCAGGAACATCGTCGAGCCGCCGTAATCCATCGCGTTCTGGCTGACGGGCAGACGCGTCTCAAGCGTCAGGCGGCCTTGTGCCAGTGCTTCGAACGTCATCAAGAGCGTCATCAGCTTGGACATCGACGCCGGCGGCAGCGGCACATCGGCGTTATGCGCCAAGAGCACCTGACCGGTGTTGTGGTCGATCACGTAGGCGCCGGTGGCCTCTGTCTCGAAGGCCTGTGCGAAAACGGTGGCGGTGGAAAAGGCCAACGCCGCCACAATCGTGGCGGCGCGGCGTGTCAGTATGGCAAGAGCAGAGGTCATTCTTGTCCCGGTTTTGGGGCGCGGATCAGCGCGACACGAAATAGGCATCCTCAAAGCCAAGCCCGCGCACCGTCTGCAAGATCGCGTCACGATCCGCGCTGGTGCCTGCCGGGCCGACCACGACACGCCAGAAGCGGCGGTCGTTCGAGGTCTGGTCATAGATCGTGGGCACTAGACCGGCGTTGCGCAAGGCCTGTCCGGTGTTGTTGGCGTTTTCTTGCACAGAGAAAATGCCGATCTGGACAAATGCCCGCTCGAGCGACGATCCCGCAGCGGAAGCCGCGGGTGCGGATGCCGGCGTGGGTGCGGGTACGGCCGCGGGTGCAGCGGCAGCGGTCTGTACCGTTGCGGTGGCTTCGCTTTCCGCGATGGCGGCCGCGGCCGCGGCAATGGGATCGCCAAGGGGTGTTGCCGTGATCTCAGGCGTCGGGATGCCCGAGCCGTCTGCCCCTGCCATGGTGAGATCGCGTTCGACCTCGGGGGCTGCATCGGGATCCGGCACTTCTTCGCGGCGCAGGGCCGTGACCTGCAGCATGGTCGGATCGCCGGCCAGAACGTTCAGGGCCGCAGCCGCGTCCGATGAGACCATGAGTTCCGGGCCGGGGTTGTCATGCTCGCGTCGGAACAGCGCGCCGATCACGAAACGCCCGTTTTCCTCGTTGCGGATGATCACGCGTTCGGGGTCTGTCGCGGTCGGGTGCGCGACCCAGACGCCGCCAAGGGAAGGACGCCCGTCCCATAGACCTTCTTCGGCGACTTCGAAAACCTCGGGGGCTTCGATATCGCGTTCGACAAGCCGGGTGGCACCGATGGGCGCGGGGCCATCCGCCGCGGCGTCGCGCGTGCCGGCATTGCCAAAGGGCTGGAACGTCTCACTGCAGGCTGCAAGGGCAAGGATCGCTGTCACGGCAAGCCCAAGATGGGCACGCGACGGGGGCATGGGAAATCTGGTCATCTGCTGCTCTGTCCGCACTCAATGGGCGCGCTTGCGCCTCAGGTTATACGAGCCGCCTTCTTGTTGTCGGGGCGGTCCCGCTTTGATTTTGTCACACAATAGCGCCAGAAAGCTGTTGTGGGAACCCGTTTGCGGCGAGGATGCAAAGGATCGGCAAGGTGTTGCATGTATCGCGCGCCTTCCAGAATCGGTTTTCGCGCCGTAGGAGGTGCCGCAGCCAATGCGCGCGCCTGTGGAGGAGTGGCAGAGTGGTCGAATGCACCGGTCTTGAAAACCGGCGTGCGTGAAAGCGTACCGTGGGTTCGAATCCCACCTCCTCCGCCAATATAAATTGATTTCAAAGGGTTTTATTGGCGAGAGCGATTCTCGCCCCACATAAAGACCCACATCCTAAAAATGTTTGATCTGGATTTTCGTCGGGTCGCTTTGAACTCAACTGCCAACTACAGTAAACGCGGTCTGGCGAGCACCAACGTCCTCCACGCCCCGGTCTCTGTCCGGTGCTCAGACAAACGATCTTTGATCGCCGAATCACAGCCCGTTACACTGCGCGCGGGCGACAATGGCTTATTTTGTTGAAAAACTCTTCCTTGATTGAAGCATAGGGTCAGTACTCATAGCCAGTAGATTACGAGTGCCACGAGAGCGATGGCCGAAAGGAAGACCTTTGGACATCTGTCATATCGCGTTGCCACCCGCCGCCAGTCCTTCAACCTGCCGAACATAATCTCGATCCTGTTGCGTCGTTTGTAACGGCGCTTGTCGTATTTTACGGCCTTCTTGCGTTGCTTCCGACCGGGGATGCATGGACGTATCCCCTTGTCTTTCAACGCGTCTCTGAACCAATCCGCGTCATAGCCGCGATCCCCGAGCAGCCAGTCAACATCGGGCAAACTGCTGAGCAACGCCCGTGCCCCGATATAGTCGCTGACCTGACCGGCGGTGACGAACAGGTTGAGAGGGCGTCCCTGGCTATCACAGATCGCGTGCAGCTTGGTGTTCATACCACCCTTGGTGCGACCAATCAGACGACCACGCCCCCCTTTTTGACGCCCATGCTGGTCG
>CAYWTM010000030.1:0-31123 GCA_964460185.1 uncultured Roseicyclus sp.
GCCGGTCGGCAATGGCGCGGATTTCGTGGCCATCGACGAGATCCAGCTTTGCGCAGATCCTGAACGCGGCCACGTGTTCACCGACCGCCTTCTGCATGCCCGAGGCCTGCACGAGACGCTGTTTCTGGGCGCCGACACCATGCGCAACGCGATCGCCGCCCTGGTGCCGCGGTGCGAGTTCATGAGACGCGAACGTTATTCACAGCTTGTGTATAGTGGTTCGAAAAAGATAAGCCGTATGCCCCCTCGTAGTGCAATTGTGGGATTTTCGGTTGATAATCTGTATGCCATGGCCGAGCTTTTACGGCGTCAAAAGGGCGGCGCGGCGGTCGTGATGGGGGCGCTTAGCCCCAGAACCCGCAACGCGCAGGTCGAATTGTACCAAAATGGCGATGTCGACATTCTGGTGGCCACCGACGCCATCGGGATGGGCCTGAACCTCGACATCCGGCATGTGGCGTTTTCGGGGCTGCGCAAATTCGACGGCCGCAAGATGCGCGAGCTGATGCCCAACGAACTGGCCCAGATCGCGGGACGCGCCGGGCGCTACACCGAGGACGGCACCTTTGGCGTCACCGGCGAGGCGCCGCCCCTGCGCGACGATCTGGCCGAGGCGATCGAGAGCCACCGCTTTGCCCCGATCCGCAAGTTGAACTGGCGCAATTCCGATCTGGATTTCGGGTCGGTCGACAGGCTGGTGGCCTCGCTCGAGGAACGCACCGATGACGAATGGCTGACGCGTGGCCGCGAAGCCGACGACCTGATGGCGCTCAAGGCGATCTCGACCCGCGAGGATGTGGCCAGGCGCCTCGGCGATGCGCGCGATGTGCGGCTGCTGTGGGATGTGTGCCGCATCCCCGACTTTCGCGGGATCAGCCATATCGAACATGCCGAGCTGTTGGGCCGGATCTACGATTTCCTGCATGATGTGGGCCGGGTGCCCGACGACTGGATGGCACGTCAGGTCAAACGCATCGACCGGACCGAAGGCGACATCGACACGCTGTCCAAACGCCTTGCGTTCATACGGACATGGACCTACGTGGCGCAGCGCCGCGGATGGGTCGATGACGAAAGCCATTGGCGCGGGGCGACCCGTGCCGTAGAAGACCGCCTGTCAGACGCCCTTCACGGTGCGCTGACCCAAAGATTTGTCGACCGGCGGACGAGCGTGCTGCTCCGCCGGTTGAAGCAGAAGGAGAGCCTTGTGGCTGATGTGAACGACAAGGGTGAAGTGACGATCGAGGGCCAGGTTCTGGGCCGCATCGAAGGGTTCCGGTTCCGGCAGGATCAGACCACCAGTCCGGACGAGGCCAAGACCCTCGGGCAGGCGGCCATGGCGGCACTGCGCCCGGAGTTTCATCTGCGGGCCGACCGGTTCTACAACGCCCCCGACACGGAATTCGACGTGACGGAACAGGGCGGGTTGATGTGGGGCGATCAGGCGGTCGGCAAACTCGTCGCGGGCTCCGAGGCGCTCAAACCCGTGGCCGAGGCCTTTGTCGATGACGAAGCCGGGCCCGAGGTGATCCAGAAGGTTCAGCGCCGTTTGCAGCATTTCATCGACCGCCGTATCGCGGCCCAGTTCGAGCCTTTGCTGGCGATGTCGCGCGATGAGGCGATCACCGGGCTGGCGCGCGGCGTTGCGTTCCGCATGGTCGAAGGCTTCGGTATCGTGCCCCGCGCCGAGATTGCCGATGACATCAAGGCGCTCGATCAGGATGCGCGCGGTCTGCTGCGCAAACACGGCGTGCGCTTTGGTCAGTTCACGATCTTCCAGTCGCTGCTTCTGAAACCCGCGCCGACGCGTCTGCGGCTGGTGTTGTGGGGGCTGTCAAAAGGGCTCGACATCTTCCCCGAAAGCCCGCCACCGGGTCTGGTCACCATCCCGCATGATGCCGAACAGCCCCAAGGCTACTACACGATGTCGGGCTACCGTCCGGCCGGCACCCGCGCGATCCGCATCGACATGCTGGAACGTCTGGCCGACATGCTGCGCGGCCAGGATACGCGCCGGGGTTTCGAGGCCACGGCCGACATGTTGTCGATCACCGGCCTGACACTGGAACAATTCGCCGATCTGATGGGCGGGCTTGGCTACAAGGCCGACCGGGGCGAGCGGCCCAAGGTCAAGGCACAGGCGCCCGAAGCCGCGGCCGCCGCGCCTGACGTCGTGGTCGACGCGCCGGACCCTGCCGATCCGGTTGAAACCCCTCTGGAATCCGTGACCGAAACACCTGCCGAGACACCTGCTGAAACACCTGCCGAATCCGCTGCCGAAACACCCGCCGAACCGGCAGCCGAGGCACCAGCGGAGGTCACCGATACCGCCCCCGAGATGGAGGTGTTCTATACCTTCGCCTGGGAACCGCGCCGTCAGGGTGGCGCAGGCAAGGGCCCGCGCCGGGCCGAAGGCGGCGGCAAACCGAGGGCAGGCAAGAAACCCCAGGGGGCCGCGGGCAAACCCCGTGGCAAAGGGGGCAAACCGCAACGCGAAGCAGGCCCCAAGACCTTTACCGCCCGGCCCGAAAAGAAAGACCGTATCGACCCGGACAATCCCTTTGCCCAGGCACTTGCCGGTCTGAAGAGCAAATCCTGACCGACCCGCGCGCGACAGACCGGATCGACAAATGGCTGTGGCAGGCGCGGTTCTTCAAGACCCGCAGCCTTGCCACCAGGCAGGTGTCGGCCGGCCATGTCCGCGTGAATGCGGCCCGTGTCGTCAAACCCGCCACGGGGGTGGGGCAGGGCGATGTGTTGACCTTTCCGCAAGGCGATCGGATCCGCGTCATCCGTATCGTGTCGCTCGCCACGCGGCGCGGTCCCGCGCCAGAGGCCCAGGCGCTTTACGATGATCTGACCCCCGCGCCCGAGCCGGGTCATCCCGACGGCGCGACCCGCGTCGGACCGCGCCCCACGAAAAAGGCCAGGCGTGACATGGATGCGATCCGCGACGATGCGGACGGCACGACGTAGCGCTTTTTCCGAAAGCGAAAAACGCTCTTGAACACTGTCAATCAAACCTTACAGTTGGGGCCGAAACCTGTGATGCGCAGCGGTCTTGCATTGGCCGGGTGGCTGACGTAGCAGACGCGCAATACTGACCAGCCGAGGGTGTCGATGACGTATGTCGTGACCGAAAACTGTATCGCCTGCAAATACACCGACTGCGTGGAGGTGTGCCCCGTGGATTGCTTCTACGAGGGGGAAAACATGCTTGTGATCCATCCCGACGAATGCATCGACTGTGGCGTGTGCGAACCTGAATGCCCCGCTGACGCGATCCGGCCCGATACCGAGCCGGACATGGAAAAATGGGTCGAGTTCAACCGCAAGTATTCCGAGGCCTGGCCGGTCATCATCACCAAGAAGGATCCGCTTCCGGGTGCCGAGGATGCGGATGGGCAACCCGGAAAGATGGAACTGTTCTCGGAAGAGGCAGGCGAGGGCGGCTGAGCCATCTTGCCGATTCGCGTGCCTGATGCCCGCCGATGGGCGGGAACTTGCCCTGTAGCGCCTTGAAATCAGGGGTTTTGGCTTGGGACGCCACTCGAGCAGCTTTGAATATGCCGAAAAATGTGCTATGTATAACGCACCAAGTAGCTGTCGAAATTTGAATTGCAGGTGTGCCACCCTGCCCGGCTCTCAGGATCGATGTTGCAAGCCAGAGGAAAGCCCTTGCTTTCCCCGGGTGTTTTTGTCGCCTGATGTACGCTGGAAAGAAAGGATCCTAAATGAGTAAGTCGCGGAAATCGCAGGAATTCAGCCCCAACGAGTTTGTCGTTTATCCCGCCCATGGGGTTGGCAAGATCGTGTCGATCGAAGAGCAGGAGATCGCGGGCATGACCCTGGAGCTCTTCGTGATCTCGTTCGAAAAGGACAAGATGACCCTGCGTGTGCCAACCGCCAAGGCGACCGAGGTCGGGATGCGGTCCCTGTCGTCGCCTGACGTGGTCTCAAAGGCCATGGATACCCTGAAAGGCAAGGCGCGGGTCAAGCGGGCCATGTGGTCGCGCCGGGCGCAGGAATACGAACAAAAGATCAATTCCGGTGATCTGATCTCGATCGCCGAGGTCGTGCGCGACCTGCACCGGGCCGATGACCAGCGCGAACAGTCCTATTCCGAGCGTCAGTTGTACGAGGCCGCGCTGGAACGGCTGACGCGCGAACTGGCGGCCGTGAAGGGCATGGATGAGGCCGGTGTTCAGCGTCAGGTCGACGAGGTGCTGACCGCGCGCGCGGCGTAAACCCGCTCAAAAGCATCGTTGAAAACCCGCGGCACCTATGGTGCGGCGGGTTTTTTTCGTACTGTACCCGGCGGGACCGGGGACTCAGCCGTTGGCCTGCCGCCAACGCTCAAGAAGGATACCATGATGAAGTTTCCAATTATCGCGGCCCTGCTCTCGGCTGTGGTGGCGCTGTCCGCCTGCCAGCCGACCCCGCAGAACCAGGCCATTGCCGGTGGCGTTTTCGGCGCCGCCGCAGGCCTTGTCGGCGCCGAAATGCTTGACGCCAACCCGCAGTGGACGGCTGTGGCCGTTCTGGCCGGTGCAGCGGCGGGCACGCTGATTGCGCAAAACCAGGCGACACGCGAATGTGCCTATTCCGATGGACGTGGCGGGTATTACACCAGACCCTGCTAGGCCAGAACCGTCGCCAGCCCGATCAGGGCGGCGGCCTCGGACATCACCTGCGTCGCGCCAAGAACATCCCCGGTCTGACCGCCGATCTTGGCGCGCGCGATCTGCATCACCAGCAGCGCGCCGGCAGCGGCGGCCATGGCGGCAACCAGACCGGGCGCGCCTGCGATCAGCACGGCCGCGCCGCATGACAGGGCGATCCCCGCAAGCGCCGTTCCAGCCTTCGGCCGACCCACATGCCGTGCAAGCCCGTCTTGGCGCGCAAAGGGCAGGGCGGCCATCACGCCTGCCATGGCCGCCCGGCTGAGCATGGCTGGAACAACGCACGCGACCCAGGGTCCGACGACCGCGATCACCTGCGCCAGGACCAGCCACCGCAATCCCACCGCGAAAATCAGCGCCAGCACCCCGTAGCTGCCGATCCGGCTGTCACGCATGATCTCCAACCGCCGTGCCCGGTCATACCCGCCCCAGAACCCATCGGCGCAATCGGCCAACCCGTCATCGTGCAGGCCCCCGGTCACCAATGTCGCCGTGATCAGGGCGGCACCCGCCGCCACGCCCGCCGACAGGCCCAGGCCATGGGCTGCCAGCGCAGCCAGGGCCGCGAGGCCGCCCACGATCAGGCCGGCCAAGGGCCAGGCCCAGGCCGCCGCCGCCCCGCGCAGACCGTCCGCGCCGGGCACCGGCAGACGTGTCAGCAGCGTCAGCGCACGCACCGGGTCGCGCAGATCGATCAGGCGGGTCTCGATTGGGGCTTGCCTGTGGTTCAAGACTGGGCCTTTCTGCGCCCCGACGGTGGGGTCACGCTGCAGCTAAACCCCGAACCCCTTATGAACGCAACGGAAAGCCGCGCCATGACCGATCTTGCCATGCCCACCAGTTTTGCCGGTTTCAGGGCGGCTCTGACCGGGGCATCCGACCCCTCTGCCGCAGCCCGCCTGGCCGCGCGGACCCGCAACGACAGCTTGACCAAGCCCCCCGGCGCGCTGGGCCGGCTTGAGGAGTTGGCGATCTGGTACGCGGCGTGGCGTGATGACCCTCGCCCCCGGATCGCCAACGCGCAGGCGCTGGTCTTTGCGGGAAACCACGGGATCACGGCGCAGGGTGTCAGCGCCTTTCCGGCGGATGTGACCGCCCAGATGGTAGTCAATTTCCAGGCCGGCGGGGCCGCGATCAACCAGCTGTGCGACCTGGCTGGCGCAGCGCTGAGCGTGCACGCGCTGGACCTGGATCGTCCCACGAGCGATTTCACCCAAGGCCCGGCCATGACCGCGCAGGACTGCATGGCAGCCTTGGCGACAGGTTGGGATGCCGTGGATCCCGGCGCGGACCTGCTGGTCACCGGCGAGATGGGGATCGGGAACACCACTTCTGCGGCGGCCATCGCCCTTGCCCTGTTCGGCGGCGCGGCGGCCGACTGGACCGGTCGGGGAACCGGGGTCGATGATGCGGGGCTTGCGGTCAAGACCGCCGTTGTCGAGGCCGGACTGGCCGCCAACCCGACGGCCAGGTACGATCCGCTCGAGGCGTTGCGCTGTCTTGGCGGCCGCGAGATCGCTGCCATGGCGGGGGCCATCGCGCGCGCGCGCCTTCTTGGCATACCGGTGATCCTGGACGGGTTCATCTGCTGCGTGGCGGCGGCCTGCCTGCACCAGGCTGCACCGGGCGCGCTGGACCACGCGGTCGCGGGGCACGTTTCGGCCGAACAGGCCCATGGCCGGGTTCTGGAGCACATCGGAAAGGACCCGATCCTGCACCTGGGCATGCGCCTTGGCGAAGGATCAGGCGCGGCGCTGGCGGTCCAGGTTCTCAAAGGCGCGCTGGCCTGTCATTCGGGCATGGCCAGCTTTGCCGAGGCCGGTGTGTCGGGCGGCTAGGATCTTTCGCGCCCGCCGGGACGTCGCGCCATGCCCCTGAGCGCGCCGGCATCCCCGTCTTTCCGCCTGTGGGGGGGCGGTGCGGCGTCATCCGGGGTCTCGTCAAGCTCGGTCAACAGGTCGGTTTCCAATTGGCTGTTCAACTCGCGCGACCGCTCCACGTAGGGCGTGTTCTCGGCCACGGGGACGCCGGGTTTCCACAATTCGGCCAGTTCGCGCAGGTTGCGGCGGTCATGGCGATAAAAGGCCATTTCACGTTCATGCGCCTCGTAATCGCTCATCCCCATATCCTCCAGCACGTAGCGCGCCGCGCGCAGGCTGGAATCGAACATCTCGCGCACGATGTGGTCGGCGCCCGCGTCGAACAATTCGTAGACATGCAACCGGTCCTGCGCCCGTGCCGTGATCGAAAGGTCGGGCCGCACCCTTCGGGCATAGCGCACCAGGTCGACCGCTGCCTTGCGATTGTCGACGGCCACCACAAGCACCCGTGCCGTGTCGAGCCCCGCCGCCGTCAGGAGCTCGGGCCGTGTCGGGTCGCCGAAATACCCCTTGAACCCGAAACGGCGCATCAGCTGGATGGTTTGCAGGTCATTGTCCAACACCACCGTGTTGAACCCCGAGGCCCGCACCATCCGGTTCACGACCTGCCCGAAGCGCCCGATGCCTGCGATGATGACGGGCGCTTCCTCGTCGATGGTATCGGGTTCGGGCGCATCCCCCGTGACATCCGCCAGTTTCGTGCGCAGGAAATCGGATGCAATGAACGACAGCGGCGTGAGCAGCATGGTCAGCGCGATCACCAGCAGCAACACCTCGGCGACACGTTCGGGAAACACCAGTTGCTGCACCCCGAAGGAGATCAGCACGAAACCGAACTCGCCCGCCTGCGCCAGCCCCAGCGTGAACAGCCACCGGTCGCCGCCCTTCAGGCGGAACACCAGCGCGATGGCGAACAGCACCAACCCCTTGAGAACCATCACCGCAAGTGTCAGGCCAAGGATCATGAACGGATTGCCGAAGAGCACGCCGAAATTGATGCCCGCGCCCACGGTGATGAAGAACAACCCCAGTAGCAGGCCCTTGAACGGTTCGATATTCGCCTCAAGCTCGTGCTTGAATTCCGAGTTGGCCAAAACGACACCGGCCACGAAGGCGCCAAGTGCGGGCGACAGGCCCACAAGGGTCATCAGCATCGCGATGACCACGACGATGGCCAGTGCGATGGCGGTGTACATCTCGCGCAGGCGCGACATGTGGATGAAGCGGAACAGGTAGGGCGACAGGTAGCGCCCCGCCAGGATGATCGCCGCGACCATCGCCAGCGTGACCAGCGTCACCCCCCAGGCCGGCAACCCTTCGACCAGCGACATGGAATGATGCGCATCGTCCACGACCGAACGCTGGATCGATCCGTCCTCGGAAAACCGCGCCGCCGCCTCGATGGCGAGCAGGGGCAGAATGGCAAGGATCGGGATGACCGCGATATCCTGCGTCAGAAGCACCGAAAAGCTGGATCGCCCCCCGTTTGTCTGCATCAGCCCCTTTTCATTGAGCGTTGTCAGCACGATCGCGGTCGAGGACAGCGCCAGCGTCAAGCCGACCGCCAGCGCCAGGGGCCATTCCAGACCGATCCACGCGGCCCCCCATGACAATACCGCCGTTGTCGCCACGATCTGCGCGCCGCCAAACCCGAAGAGCTTGCGCCGCATGTCCCACAGACCGGCAGGGTCCAGTTCCAGCCCGATCAGGAACAGCATCAAGACCACGCCGAATTCCGCGTAATGCTGCAGGCTTGCGGTTTCCGAGCCGACCAGCCCGAGGATCGGACCAATCGCGATGCCCGCGATCAGGTAGCCCAGAACCGACCCCAGGCCAAAGCGCACCGACAGCGGCACCGCGATGACCATGGCGAGCAGGTAGATGGTGGCTTGCAGCAGAACGCCTTCCATGTCGGTCCTTTGCGTGCTGGCAGGATGGATATTGACCTTCGCGCGCCGTCGCGGAGATGTCCACATGCGCCAGACCGGGCGATGTGGGAATTGCATCACAACGGCCTGTAAATTCTGACGCTACGTCAAGTCTTCGTGGCCAAAACGGGGCGATGCCTGTTTAGTAAGCGACATGGTCTTCCGCGCCTTGCATTTGGCAGGCCCAAATTCATTTTTGATCGGATCAATTCATGAAACATCTGTCTTTCGCCTTTGCCGCAGCACTTGCATGTCTCGCCGCGCCTGCGGCTGCAGATGGACATTGGGGCGGCGCCTATGTCGGTTTCTCTGTGTCTTCGACACAAAGCAACACAACCTGGTCGGGGCTCCCGTTCGATTGGTCGACCGACGATTCCATGGCTCCCGGCCTGTTTGCCGGTTACAATGTCTACGTCGGGGATGGGTTCCTCGTCGGGGGTGAAGTGACCTTCACGAACCAGGATACAGGCAGCAACCCGACCATCGCATATGGCGCGGTCATCGACACGACGATCCGGGTCCGGGTCGGGGCCGATATGGGCGACGCGCTGGTCTATGCGGCGGCCGGCTACGCCATGGGAGAGTTCGATATCTTCGGCGCCCCGTTCACCGGCGATGGTGACGGATATGTCCTGGCCGTCGGTCTGGACTACATGCTGACCGAGAACCTGAGCCTGCGCGCCGAATTCTCGCAATCGCATATCGAATCCGACGATCCCGCATTCCCTCCGGCCATGGAGGCGGACATTCAGGCCTTGACCCTTGGTGCTGCCTTCCACTTCTGAGACCTCCGAATTCAAAAGGACCGGGCGCGCCTGATCGGTGCGCCCGGTCTGCGTTTGAAGGCACGTGATGCGGCAGCGGATGATCCGGCGCGCCTTGTCAATCGGCCCGCGACCTGCATTGTAGCCACCGACGACAGGGAGGGCGTGGAATGAAACGATCCGAGATCAACGACATCATGGCCGAGGCGGATGAATTCATCCGATCCTTCGGTTTTGTCCTGCCGCCATTCGCCTATTGGACGCCCGATCAGATGCGCGCCAATCGTGACGTGGCCCGCGCCGTGATCGACGGGCGCATGGGCTGGGACATCACCGATTACGGGCAGGGGCGCTATGACGAGCTGGGCCTGTTCCTGTTCACCTTGCGCAATGGCCGGCTCGAGGACCTGCAAAAGGGCGGGGGCATGTGCTATGCCGAGAAACTCCTGATCTCGAAACGCGATCAGGTCAGCCCGATGCACCGCCACTACCTCAAGGCCGAGGATATCATCAACCGTGGCGGTGCCACCATGGCCATCGAACTCTTCGGGTCGGCCCCGGATGGATCTTGCGACCCCGATGCGGGCGGAACCGTGATGTGCGACGGCATCGCGCGGTCGTTCGAACCCGGCGAAATCCTGCTGTTCGAACCCGGTGAAAGCGTCACGCTGATGCCCGGCGACTGGCATGCCTTCTGGGGCGAGGGCGGTGACGTGCTGATCGGCGAGGTGTCGACCGTGAACAACGACGAGACCGACAACTGGTTCCGCGAACCCATCGGCCGGTTTGCCGCGATCGACGAAGACGTCGCGCCCACCCATCTGCTGGTGTCGGATTACGGGACCTGGTTGTCGTGATCCGGCCGGCGCGCACCTGTTACAGGGCGCGCCAACCGATATCGCGGCGATACACCCCTTCGGGCCAGTCGATCCGGTCCACCATCTCATAGGCCCGGTCTCGGGCCTCTTGCAGGGAGCCACCGCGCGCCGTGACGTTCAGCACGCGGCCGCCATTGGCGCGGAACGTGCCTGCGTCCATGGTGGTACCGGCGTGAAACACCATCCGGCTGGAATCGGCCGGCAGATCGTCCAGGCCCCCGATCGCGCTGCCCTTTTGGTAGCTGCCCGGGTACCCGTTGGCGGCCATGACCACCGTCATCGCGTGATCATCGGCCCAGTTGATCTGCATCTCCGCCAGCCGCCCCTCGGCACAGGCCAGCATCGCGTCGAGCGCCTGCGCGCCAAGCCGCATCATCAGGACCTGACACTCCGGGTCGCCGAACCGGACATTGTATTCCACCAGTCGCGGGCGGCCGTGTTCGATCATCAGGCCCACATAGAGCACCCCCTTGTAGGGTGTTCCGCGCCGGGCCATTTCATCAACGGTGGGCTGCACGATCCGGGCAAGGGCCGCCTGTGTCACGGCATCCGTCATCACCGGGGCGGGGGAATAGGCCCCCATGCCGCCGGTATTGGGGCCGGTGTCGCCGTCGCCGATACGCTTGTGATCTTGCGCGGTGCCGATGGGCAGAACGCAGTCACCGTCCGACAGCACGAAGAACGACGCCTCTTCGCCTGCCATGAACTCTTCGATGACCACTTCGGCCCCGGCCAAGCCGAAGGCGCCGCCGAACATGTCGTCGATGGCCTCCAGCGCCTGGTCCAGCGTTTCCGCGACCACCACGCCCTTGCCCGCCGCCAGCCCGTCGGCCTTGACCACGATGGGCGCACCCTGCGCGGTCACATAGGCCCTGGCTTCGGACGCATCGGTGAACCGGGCCCAGGCGGCCGTCGGCGCGCCACAGGCGTCGCAGACCTGCTTGGTGAAGGATTTGGACGCTTCCAGCTGCGCCGCTGCCGCCGACGGGCCGAAGGCCAGGATCCCGGCCGCCTCCAGCGCATCGACCACGCCGGCAGCCAACGGGGCCTCCGGCCCCACGATCACGAAATCGATCGATTCCTCGGACGCGAAATCCACCACGGCTTCGGCGTTTTCGATGTCGAGCGCGGCGCATTCCGCGATCAGGTCGATACCCGCATTGCCGGGCGCCACGATCAGCCGGTCACATTTGGGATTTTGCAGCACTGCCCAGGCCAGCGCATGTTCGCGCCCACCCCCGCCGAGGATCAGGATATTCACGGATGGCGTCCCCCTTGTTAGTCTGACACCAGATACCCAGCAGCGGAGGCTTTCACAACATGCGCAAACCGGACCTTTGGTCACGCATCATTGCCCATGACCGGCCGATCACCGATTGGGCGCGCGACGAGACGGGCAGCGCAAGCGCCCTGTTTCTCGTCGGCACATCCGTGATGGCGCTTGTCGTGCTGGGCGCGCTGCATCTTCTCGACATCTTGCAGGTTCCGGTGCTTGTGTTCTTGCTGCTTGCGGTTTTCATTGGGTTCAGTGCCTGGGACTACGCCAGGCTGCGCCGCCGGCAGAACCGGCAGGCGGATCACCCGGACCGCAGCGACAGCAGGGATTGACCGATGGATGACCTGATCGACGAGGGCGGGCCCGACACCGGGCCGGGCAACGCGCCCGAATTCACCGTCTCGGAGATCTCGGGCGCGGTCAAACGCACCATCGAAAGCGGTTTTTCCCATGTGCGCGTGCGCGGCGAGGTCGGGCGCCTGTCGCGACCGCGCTCGGGCCATGTCTACCTGGACCTCAAGGATGATCGCAGCGTTCTGGCCTCGGTCATCTGGAAAGGGGTGGCAGGCCGCCTGACCCATCCGCCCGAGGAAGGGATGGAGGTCATCGCCACGGGCCGCCTGACGACGTTTCCCGGCCAATCCAAATACCAGCTGGTGATCGAGGATCTGCGCCCCGCGGGCGCGGGCGCGCTGATGGCGATGCTGGAAAGGCGCCGCGCGATGCTGGCCGCCGAGGGGCTTTTCGACGACGCGCGAAAACAGGCACTGCCCTTCCTGCCCGAGGTGATCGGGGTGATCACGTCGCCCTCGGGGGCGGTGATCCGCGACATCCTGCACAGGTTGCGGGACCGGTTTCCGCGCCGCGTGCTGATCTGGCCTGTCGCGGTGCAGGGCGAGCGCTGCGCACCCGAAGTGACGAACGCCATTCGCGGCTTCAACGCCCTGCCCGCGCGGGGCGGCCCTGTGCCGCGCCCCGATCTTCTGATCGTCGCGCGGGGGGGCGGCAGCCTCGAGGATCTCTGGGGCTTCAACGAGGAAAGCGTCGTGCGCGCCGCCGCCGAAAGCGCGATCCCCGTGATCTCGGCCGTGGGCCACGAAACCGACACCACGCTGATCGACCATGCCGCGGACTGGCGTGCGCCCACCCCCACTGCGGCGGCGGAACGCGCGGTGCCGGTGCGCATGGACCTGCTGGGCTGGCTGCGCACCCAAGACGGCATCCTGACGCGCGGCATGACCCAGGCCATGGCAAGCCGGCGGCAGCGCCTGGCTGATCTCGCCCGCGCGTTGCCCCGGCCCGAGGCCCTGCTGGACAGCGCCCGCCAGCGGCTTGACCTGGCCGCGCTGGGTCTGGCGCCCGCGCTGCGGCAGGTGGCCCAGACCGCGCGCGCCCGGACCGACCGGCAGGCGGCCCTGCTCAAACCGGCGCTCGACCGTGCCGTATCCGGCAAACGGCTGGCGCTCGGGCAGGCCGCGGCCCGGCTCAGCCCCTCCACGTTGCAGCGTCTGATCCGGCAGGGGCGCAGCGATCTGTCGCGCGCCGCCGGGCGGCTCGATCCCGGCCGCCAGCGCCAGCGCCTCGCCGAGGCCCGCGCGCGTCTGGACGATCTGAACGGACGCTTTTCGCGCGCCGCCCGAACCTCGGTTCAAACCCGCCGCGACCGGCTCGACACGCTCGACCGGATGCGCCAGACCCTCGGCTACACCGAAACCCTGCGGCGGGGATACGCCGTGATCCGCGCCGATGACCGTGTGCTCACGGCCAAGGCCGACGCCCAGTCCCACGCCGCGCTCGAGATCGAATTCAGCGATGGCCGCCTGTCGGTCACCCCCACGGGGGCAACGTCCAGACCGGCCGCCAAACGCCCGCCCCCCTCGGAGCCGGGCAATCAGGGCAGCCTGTTCTAGGCCGCCATCGCATCTTTATCCCGAAAATATGGCGGGGGAGCCCGGAACGGGCGGGGGCAGAGCCCCCGATAACGCCGCAGGTCGTGCCGCGCGCAGGCCCATCGGTCAGCGCGCGCCCTGTCAGAGGGGGGGTAGGGCCCGCCTACCGGCCGCGGATGCGCGGATCGAGAGCATCGCGCAGACCATCGCCGATATAGTTCACCGACAGAACCGTCAGCGAGATCGCCAACCCCGGCCAGATCACGCGCTCGGGGTTTTGCTGCAGCCAGTCGGTGGCATCGAACAGCAGTCGGCCCCATGTCGGAAAATCCGACGGAAAGCCCAGGCCAAGAAAGCTCAGCGCGCTTTCGGTGATGATCGCGTTGGCGATTCCAAGCGTGGCCGAAACCATGATCGGCGACATCACGTTGGGCAGCAGGTGCCGGGTGATCATGCGATGCGCCGGGGTGCCGATGGACCGGGCCGCCAGAACGAATTCGCGTTCCTTGATGGCCAGCACATCGCCGCGCACCACGCGGGCCGTCTGCATCCACGACGTGGCCCCGATCACGAAGACGATCAGGATGAAGATCCCGCCCTCGGGCCCGAAGGCCGCCCGCAGCTGGTCGCGGAACAGCATGATGATGACCAGCAGCAAGGGCAGCAGCGGCAGCGCCAGGAACAGGTCGGTCAGACGCATCAGAACGCCGTCAAGGCGTTTGAAATACCCCGCCAGCACCCCGATCAGCGTGCCAAGGACCAGCGCCAGCAGCATCGCCGTCAGACCCACCGCGATCGAGGTCTGGCCGCCCGCCATCATCCGCGCCATCGTATCCCGGCCCAATTGGTCCGTGCCCATGGGATGGGCCCATGTCGGCCCCGAATTGCGCGCGCGGATGTCGATATATTGCGGATCGATCGACCAGATCAGCGGTCCGATGAAGACGAACAGTAGCGCCAGGATGAAAAAGCCCAGGCCGAACAGCGCGCCCTTGTGGGTCTTGAACTGGTCCCAGACGTCCCACCACTGGTTGCGCGGCGGGCGATACTCTTCGAGGGATGCGGCCGCGACGGGGGCGGCGGTCTGATCAGTCATAGCGGATCCTCGGGTCAAGAATGCCGTAGAGGACGTCGGCAAAGAGATTGAAGAGAACGATCAGCACCGCGAAGATAAAGCTGACCGTCTGCACCACCGGCACGTCGCCGCTCTGGATGGCGATGATCAAGAGCTGGCCGATGCCGTTCACCTTGAACACCTGCTCGGTGATGATGGCGCCGCCGAACACCGCCGGGATGTTGAGCGCGATCACCGTCACGACCGGGATCATCGAGTTTCGCAGCACGTGGACCAGAACCACGACGCTTTCGCCGAGGCCCTTGGCGCGGGCGGTGCGCACGTAATCCTGGTTGAGGTTGTCCAGCATCGAGGCGCGCATGTAGCGGCTGATCTGGGACGCGTTGAACAGGCCCAGAACCATGACCGGCATGATGATCTGTTTGAGCTGCACCACGAAACTGTCCCAGTCCGTCACCTCGTGGGTGGTGTCATAGACAGACGGGAACCAGCCCAGGTTCACCGCGAAGATCACGATGAACAGAACCCCGGTAAAGAAGGTCGGGACCGAAAAGCCGATCATCGAGATGAAGGTGCCGACCTGGTCGAAGACCGAATATTGCTTGTAGGCCGAGATGATGCCGACGGGCAGCGCGATCGCGATGCCCACGAGATACGAGGTGCCCACCACCCACATCGTCTGGGGCATGCGCTGCACGATCAGGTCCATCACCGGGCTGCGGGTCTGGTACGAGATGATGCGCGGTCCTTCGGGGGCGACCATCCATCCGGTGGCATCTTGCAGCAGGTGCAGGGGTTCATCCCACACCATCAGTTTCAGCCACTTGAAGTATTGCAAGAAGATCGGGTCGTTCACGCCCAGGCTTTCGCGGATCTGTTCGCGCACCTCTGGCGGAATGGTCAGGGGAAGGCCTGCCGTCGGGTCGGACGGAGACAGCTTCACGATCAGGAAGATGATGAAACTGATGAACAGAAGCGTCGGGATCGCCAGGATCAGCCGTCGTATGGTGAAAGTCAGCATGGGCCAACGCCTCGGGTCAGAAGTTTCTTGGGTCTTGGGGCAAGATGGCCCGCGCCGAACAAGGCGGCGCGGGCCGGTATCAGATCAGGCGATCACTCGGCGCGACGCCAGTCCATGATGTTCCACAGCTCCGAATCCCAGTCGGACATGCGGATGCCCTCGAGGGAATTGGCGTGCGCGGACACGCCGCCACGGTGGATCAGCGGGATGATCGAGTACGACTGGATGATCATGTCGTTCATCTCACGGGCCAGGCGGCCACGCTCTTCCAGATCTGCCGTGCCCGCCATTTCGGTGACCAGCGCGTCATAGGCCGGGTCACAGAAACGCTGGATGTTGGCGCCCTGCCACTGGGTGTCGGGGCTCGGGATGTCCGCGCAACGCCAGTTGGCCATGTAGGCCTGCGGATCCACACCAGCAAAGTTGTTGGTGTACATCTCGACGTCTGCATAGAACTTCTGGAAGGTATCCGGGGATGCCGGGTCACCGCCGAAGAACACCGAGGCGTCGATGTTGCGCAGCTCGGTATCGATGCCGATTTCCGACCACCACTGCTTCACCAGCGCCTGGGTGTCCTGACGGACGGCGTTGGTGGAGGTCTGGTAGAGAACGCTGATCGGCATGCCGTTGGCTTCGCGGATGCCGTCGCCGTCTGTATCCATGTAGCCGGCTTCATCCAGCAGCGCGTTTGCGCCCGCGATATCCTGCACGAGGCAGCCATCGTTGGCGGTGGACGCATACAGCGCCGGTGCGGGCAGCACGTTACAGGTTGGCTGGCCGCCGGCGCCGTAGCCGATTTCAACCAGCAGGGCGCGGTCGATGGCCATGGACATCGCCTGGCCGATGATCGGGTCGGTCAGGAAGGGGTGCGGTCCACCCGCGACGGTCGAACGCAGGTCGCCCAGCGCCGGGTCGGGGTTGGTCTGGTTGACGTGGATCCGCTCGACCGAGGTGCCGAACGCAGTCACGACGGTGCCGTTGCCCTGTGCTTCCATCTCAGCAAGGATGGTCGGGTCGATCTGCAGGTTCCAGGCGTAGTCAAACTCGCCGGTTTCCAGAACCGACCGCGCCGCTGCCGTCGCATCGCCGCCGCCTTTGAAGGTCACGGTCGCGAAGTAGGGACGATCTGGGAAGCGGAAGTTTTCGTTGGCCGCGAATTCGATCACGTCGTTGGGACGGAAATCGGTCACGACGAACGGGCCGGTGCCGATCGGGCCAAAGTTGGCGTCGGTGCACTCGGGCGCGCGGGCGCCAAGGCAGTCAGCGAACTGTGCGGCCTGGATGATCGGGCTCTCGGAGCCAACGAACGAGGTGTAGGGGAACGGCGTCGGTGCGTCGAAATTGACACGCACGGTGCTGTCGTCGAGGGCTTCCACGCTGGTCACGCCATCGAAGTAGCTGGCCTGGGCGCAGCCACCTTCGGGGTGGGTGCAGTATTCCCATGTGAACACGGCGTCAGCCGCGGTCAGGGGGGTGCCGTCCGACCACAAGACGCCTTCGGCGATGGTCCAGGTGATCGAGGTGAGATCCTCGGCCACGCCACCGTTTTCGACGGTGGGGATTTCGGCGGCGAGCCACGGCACCATGGTGCCGGTGTCGTCGAAACGCGCCATGGATTCCAGGACCAGCGACGCGGATTCAACTTCCTTCGTGCCGCCCGAAAGATACGGGTTCAGCGTCGAAGGCGCTTGCCAGTAGATGATGTTCAGGTGGCCGCTTGAACCGCGCGTGGCATGGGCATCAGCGAACACGGCCGCCGGTGCCATCGCCAATGCGGCAACGCCTACCATCAGTGAATATCGAGTCATATTCTGTCTCTCTCCTTGTTGGGCGCTCGCGCCTCAATTTTCCTAAGCCGCGTTGTCCGCGGTCTGGTTGGTATCTTCGTTGTAGTGGTGGCAGGCCACGAACCGGCCCGGCCTCACTTCGCGGAATTCGGGATCGATCTGGCGGCAGATCTCCATCACGCTGGGGCACCGGGTGCAGAAATTGCAGCCTTTGGGCGGGTTTGCGGGGGATGGGACATCGCCTTGCAAGATGGTGCGTTCGGCCGTGTCGTGCAGCACCGGATCGGGTTCGGGCACCGCCGACAGCAGCGCCTTGGTATAGGGGTGCAGCGGATCGTCATACAGACCGTCGCGCGGGGCCAGTTCGACCACCTTGCCCAGGTACATCACCGCCACGCGGTCGGCGATGTGGCGCACCATCGACAGGTCATGGGAGATGAATAGATAGGTCAGGCCAAGCCGGTCCTGCAATTCCTCGAGCAGGTTGACCACCTGCGCCTGGATCGACACGTCCAGCGCCGCGATCGGTTCGTCGCAGACGATGAACTTGGGGTTCAGGGCCAGCGCGCGGGCGATCCCGATGCGCTGTCTCTGGCCGCCGGAAAATTCATGCGGGTAGCGGTTGGCGAAATCGCGGTTCAGCCCGACCGCATCCATCAGTTCGTAGATGCGATCAAGACGCGCACCGGCATCCATGTCGCTATGTTCGCTGAGTGGCTCACCGATGATCGCGGCCACCGTCATCCGCGGATTGAGCGAGGCCTGCGGATCCTGGAACACCATCTGCATCTTGGGGCGCAGGCGGCGCAGCTTGTCGAACGGCGCATGGGCGATTTCCTCGCCATCCAGCAGGATCGAACCCTCGGTCGGCTCGTACAGCCGCAACACGGCCCGCCCGCAGGTGGATTTCCCGCAGCCCGATTCCCCCACCAGGCCAAGCGTTTCGCCCTCGTAGATGTCAAAGCTGACGTCATCGACCGCCTTCACATTTCCGGTCTGGCGCCGCAACAGACCCGTGCGGATCGGGAAATACATCTTGAGGCCCTTGACCTCGAGCAGCTTGCGTCCTGCCGACCGGTCAAACATCGCGCGGCGCCCCTGTCTTGAAGTCCCAGAAGCACGCCGTGTCATGGTCGGCGCCAAGCTCGAAGCGTGCCGGGTTTTCGGCGGCACAGCGGTCGAATGCCTGCGGGCAGCGCGCCCGGAACGAACAACTGTCCGGCGCCTTGCCGAGGATCGGCGGCTGGCCTTCGATCACCTGCAGTTTCGCGGCCCGTTCGCCGCGCACATGGGGCACCGTTTCGAGGAGCATCCTCGTGTAGGGATGTTGCGGATTGGCGAACAACTCGCGCACCGGGGCCTGTTCCACGACCTGGCCGCCATACATCACCATCACCCGGTCCGCGATGCCGGCAATCACGCCCAGGTCATGGGTGATCCACACGATCGCCATGCCAAGTTTCTGGCGCAGTTCCTTGATCAGTTCGAGGATCTGCGCCTGGATCGTCACATCAAGCGCCGTGGTCGGCTCATCGGCGATCAGCACCTTGGGATCGCAGGCCAGCGCTATGGCGATCATCACGCGCTGGCGCATGCCGCCGGAAAACTGGTGCGGGTAATCCCCCAGACGCCGGCGTGCATCGGGAATGCCCACCAGTTCCAGCAGTTCGACCGCGCGGTCCGAGGCCTGGTGTTTCGACAGCCCCATATGTTTGCGGAGCGGCTCCATCACCTGGTAGCCGACCGTGAACACGGGGTTCAGCGATGTCATCGGGTCCTGAAAGATCATGCCGATGCGCGCACCGCGAATGGCGCGCATCGTTTCCTCGGACGCATTCGCCAGATCTTCGCCTTCGAACATGACCTGTCCGCCCCGAATCTCTGCGGGGGGCATCGGCAAGAGGCGGATCAACGACATCATGGTCACCGATTTGCCTGAACCGCTTTCGCCCACCACACCGAGCAGTTCGCCCGGCTTGAGGGTGAAACTCACATCGTTGACGGCATGGACTTCGCCTCGGCGGGTCCGGAAAACCGTTTTCAAGTCCTTGACATCAAGGACGAAGGGCGTGGCCCCATCGGGCATCGGCAGATGCTCCCCAACCTGTTGTGCTCCGCCCTTGTTTGATCCCGGGTGGATGCAGACTGTCACGACGCTATCACGAAACGACGACCCTACAAGGCCGAATTGACCGGCAATGCCGTGAATATGCATGCGCTTTGGGCGAACGCCCAATCATCGGGCGTTTTTGCGCGGGCAGGCTTGACGCGTGACCGGTTCCGGCTCAGGTTCGGCCTCTATCCCAGTTCTGGAGCCGCTTATGCCCGCCGTCCTCAGTCCGAAGGACCTTCTTCAGACGCTTGTCTCGTTTCCGACCGTCAGCCGGGACAGCAACCTTGCCCTTGTCGATTGGGTCGAAGCCTATCTTGGCGAACATGGGATCGCGTGTTTTCGCGATTATGACGAGACCGGTGAAAAGGCGAGCCTTTACGCCCATGTCGGCCCCATGGTCGAGGGCGGCATCATCTTGTCCGGGCATACCGATGTGGTGCCCGTCGATGGTCAGGACTGGTCCACCGATCCGTTCGATGTCGTCGAAAAGGACGGCAAGCTCTACGGGCGCGGCACCTGCGACATGAAGGGATTCGATGCGCTGGCGATCTGGGCGACGGTCGAGGCCAAGCGGCGCGGCGTGGTGCGGCCGCTGCAACTGTGCCTGACCCGTGACGAGGAAATCGGGTGTCGTGGCGCGCCGCCGATGATCGAGAAGATGCAAGGCGAACTGCCCAAGGCAGCGCTCGCCATCATCGGGGAACCGACCGACATGCAGACTGTCACCGGTCACAAGGGCGGCGTCGGGTTCAACATTCACATGCGCGGGTTCGAGGTGCATTCCTCGCTTCAGGATCGCGGCGTGTCCGCCATCATGGAAGCGGCCAAGATCATCGACTGGGCCAACCAGCGCAACGACGAAAACCGCGCCAATGCGGACCCCTCGAACGGGTATGATCCGGCCTATACGACGCTGCATGTGGGCAAGATCGAGGGCGGCACGGCGCATAATATCACCGCCAGGGATTGCTATTTCCTGCTGGGCGCGCGCGTGATCCCGGCCGACGATCAGACCCTGTGGGCCGCGCAGATGGAGGCCAAGATCCGCGAGGTCGAGGCCGGCATGAAAGCCGTCCACCCCGATTGCTACATCGATGCGCAACCCCTTTGGGACGTGCCGGGCCTGCGTGCCGAAGAGGCCGGCGAGGCCGAGGCGCTGGTGCGCCGCCTGACCGGCGACAATGGCACCCATCACGTCAGCTATGGCACCGAGGCCGGGCAGTTTCAGACCGGCGGATATTCCGCCGTGGTCTGCGGCCCCGGTTCGATCGAACAGGCCCACCAGCCCGACGAATACATCACCATCGAACAGTTCCTCAAAGGTCAGGCCTTCATGGAACAGCTGCTCGACACCCTGCAGGAGCACTAGATGCCGATCAAGAACCGCCTTGCCGAACTGATGCCCGAAATCACCGAATGGCGGCGTCAGATCCACATGAACCCGGAACTGATGTATGACCTGCCCAAGACCACGGCGCTGGTCGAGGCAAAGCTGCGCGAATTCGGTGTGGACGAGATCGTGACCGGCGTCGGTCGGTCGGGCGTGGTCGGCGTGATCCGCGGCAAGACCGATACGCGTGGCTACGCGGTCGGCCTGCGCGCCGACATGGATGCCTTGCCGATGGACGAACACACCGGTCTTCCCCATGCCAGCCAGACACCCGGCAAGATGCATGCCTGCGGGCACGATGGCCATACGGCAATGCTTCTGGGGGCTGCCAAATACCTGTCGGAGACCCGCAATTTCGATGGCACGGTGGTCTTGATCTTCCAGCCCGCCGAAGAGGGCGGCGCGGGCGGCGAGGCGATGGTCAAGGACGGCATGATGGAACGTTTCGGCATCGACGAGGTGTACGGGATGCACAATGAGCCCGGCCTGCCCGTCGGTGAATTCGGCGTCAGCCCCGGCGCGATCATGGCGGCGGCCGATGAATTCGAGGTCCGCATCGTAGGCAAGGGCGGCCACGCGGCGCGCCCGCACATGTGCATCGACCCCAGCCCGGCGGCGTGCAACGTGGTCATGGCTCTGCAAACCGTGGCCAGCCGCAATGTCGATCCGATCAAGGAAATCGTGGTGTCGGTCTGTACCATCAAGACCAGTTCCGAGGCGTTCAACGTGATCCCGTCCCATGTCCTGATCCGCGGCACGGTGCGCACGCTGGATGACGCGGTGCGCGACATTGCCGAACAGCGCGTGACGCAGCTGATCCGGTCCACCGCCGAGGCCTATGGCTGCGAGGCGCAATTGCACTACCACCGCGGCTATCCGGTCGTGGTCAACCATGACAAGAACGCCGAAATGGCCGCCGAGATCGCGCGCGCCGTGGTGGGGGACACCAACGTGCGCTGGGGTCGCCCGCCGCGCATGGGGGGCGAGGATTTCGCCTATATGCTGAACGCCCGACCGGGCGCTTTCATCAATATAGGCAACGGCGATACGGCCGGTGTCCATCACCCCGAATACGACTTCAACGACGAAGCCATCCCCTATGGATGCAGCTTTTTCGCCGAGCTTGTGGAACGACGTATGCCCGCGGCCTGAGCGCCGCACCCTGGGGGAAAAGAGATGCCGATCAAGAACCGTTTTGCCGAACTTCTGCCCGAAATCACACAGTGGCGCAGGCATCTGCACGAAAACCCGGAGATCCTTTACGAGGTGCACCAGACGGCGGCCTTCGTGGCCGAAAAGCTGCGTGAGTTCGGCTGTGACGAGGTCGCCACGGGGATCGGCCAAACCGGCGTTGTCGGCGTGATCCGGGGCAAATCCGGCGGCTCTGGCCGGGCGATCGGGTTGCGCGCCGACATGGATGCTTTGCCGATCGAGGAAATGACCGGTCTGCCCTATGCCTCCAAGGTGCCCGGCAAGATGCATGCCTGCGGCCATGACGGGCATACCTCGATGCTGTTGGGGGCCGCGAAATACCTGGCCGAGACGCGCAATTTCGATGGCGATGTGGTGCTGATCTTCCAGCCCGCCGAAGAAGGCGGTGCAGGCGCCAAGGCGATGATCGACGATGGCCTGTTCGACCGATTCAACGTCGAAGAGATCTACGGCATCCACAACGCGCCCGGCATCCCGGTGGGCACCTTCGCGACCCGGCCCGGACCCTTGCAGGCGTCTTCGGACGAGTTCGAGATCACGGTGCAGGGCAAGGGCGGGCATGCGGCCGAGCCGCATAAATCCATCGACACCACCCTTGTCGCCGCCCATGTCGTCATCGCGCTGCATTCGCTGGTCAGCCGTTATGTCGACCCTCTGAAACGGGTCGTGCTGACCGTGGGTACCTTCAAGACCGATTCCAATGCGTCGAACGTGATCCCGGACGTGGCCGTGATGGACGGCACCGTGCGCACGCTTGACCCCGAATACCGCGCCATCATGGAGACCCGTGTGAAAGAAGTGGCCGAACACACGGCTGCAGCCTTCGGCGCGACCGCGCGCGTCAACTGGATCCCCGGCTACCCGGTGACCATCAACCATCAGTCCGGAGCCGAGCATGCGGTGGATGCGGCCAAGGCCGTCGGCATGGCCATCATCGACGATATCGACCCGATCATGCCGTCCGAGGATTTCAGCTATTTCCTGGAGGAGCGCCCGGGCGCCTATGTGTTCATGGGCAACGGCGACACCGCCATGTGCCACCACCCCAAGTACAATTTCGACGACGAAGCCATCCCTTATGGCAGCAGCTTCTTCGCCGAACTGGTTGAACGCCGCCTGCCGGCCGAATGAATTAGGATCAGGAGACACGAGATGCCCGTCAAGAACCGCTTTGCCGAACTTTTGCCCGAGATCACCGAATGGCGCCGCGACATCCATGAACACCCCGAGATCCTGTTCGACACCCACCGCACTTCGGCGCTGGTGGCCGACAAGCTGCGCGAATTCGGCTGCGACGAGATCGTCACCGGCATCGGGCGCACCGGCGTCGTGGGGATCATCAAGGGCAAATCCGACACGTCTGGCCGCACCATCGGGCTGCGGGCCGATATGGATGCGCTGCCGATCCTTGAGGATACGGGGCTCGATTATGCCTCCAAGACGCCGGGCGCGATGCATGCCTGCGGCCATGACGGACACACCGCCATGCTGCTGGGGGCGGCGAAATACCTGGCCGAGACCCGCAATTTCGACGGCACCGTCGCGGTGATCTTTCAGCCCGCCGAAGAAGGCGGCGGCGGCGGCCGCGAGATGGTCGATGACGGCATGATGGACCGCTGGAACATCGATGAGGTCTACGGGATGCACAACTGGCCCGGTGTGCCCACCGGACATTTCGCGATCCGGTCGGGGCCGTTTTTCGCCGCCGCCGACCAGTTCGACATCTACCTGACCGGAAAGGGCGGGCATGCCGCCAAGCCGCAAGAAACCATCGACACCACGGTAATGGGGGCGCAGGTTGTCATGGCGCTGCAGACCATCGCCAGCCGCAACGCCGACCCGGTCAAGAACGTGGTGGTGTCGGTGACGTCGTTCGAAACCGGATCGAACGCCCATAACGTGATCCCCGAAACCGTGCATCTGCGCGGCACAGTGCGCACGCTCGACCCCGAGATCCAGGATCTCGCCGAAAAACGTCTGACCGAGATTGCCGAAGGCACCGCCGCGATGATGGGCGGCTCGGCCCGGGTGGATTACCGGCGCGGCTATCCGGTGATGGTCAATTCCGACGAACAGACCGAGTTCGCCGCCGAGGTCGCCAAATCCGTCTCGGGCGAATGCGCGGATGCGCCCCTGGTCATGGGGGGCGAGGATTTCGCTTTCATGTCCAACGCGCGCCCCGGCGCCTATATCCTTGTCGGCAACGGCGATACCGCCAATGTCCACCACCCCAAATACAACTTCAACGACGAGGCCATCCCGGCGGGCTGTTCGTGGTGGGCGGAGATCGTGGAAAAAAGGATGCCGGCGGCTTGAGGCGATCGCCGCGCAAGATGGCTGGAGGGGCGGGGCGCGGTCGCGTGCAGCGCTGTCACCTGGCCGCTGCCTGGCGGGCGTAGCGTCCGCTCAAGGACCGTAGGCGGACGGAGATGGAGGTGATCCGCGTCTCCTGCTGTTCGGGCCCGGGGGCTCTTGGCGCGGGAGGAAATTCCTTCGACACGGGCCGTTGCCCGGCGTGCCGAGGGGTCAGGTGACCCTGCTGGCTATAGAATGTTTCAAAAAAGGAGAGCAACGTGACCGAAGACGCTTTTGATGTGCCGCTCAAGACCCGGGAACTGGTCACGCCCTTGCTGGATTCGACGCAGTGGAACGGCTTTGCCTTTCGCGACGATGATATCGTGGTGAACACCTACGGCAAAAGCGGCACCACGTAGACCCAGGCCATCCTGGTGCAACTTGTTCACAACGCGCCAGAGGCGCCGCGCGTGAACAACATCTGCCGCTGGATCGATTGCGGGTTCGGCCAGGAAGGCCGGCTGGAGGCCATCGCCGCGCAAACTCACCGGCGCATCCTGAAATCCCATCTGCCGCTCGACACGATGGGGATTTCCCCAAAGGCCAAGTACATCCATGTATCGCGCGACGGGCGGGACGTGGCCTGGAGCACCCATAGCCACCTGTACAACTCGGTCGACGGGTTCTACGCGATGCTCAACGCCAGCCCCCATGCCGCCGGCCTGCCACAGGAGCGTCCGACCGAGGATTTGCGGGCCTATTTCCATGAATGGCTGGAAACGAGTGCCTTCATGGGGGCCGAATTCTTTGATGTCACCCGCGGCTGGTGGGAGGTGCGCGACCTGCCCAATGTCTACCTGCTGCATTACCAGAACCTGAAGGATGACCTTCCGGGGCAGGTGGCCAAACTGGCGGAGTTCCTGGAGATCGAGGTCGATGCGGATCTGATGGAGAAGGTGCTCAAGCATGTGAGCTTCGATCACATGAAGCAGCACGCGGACACCATGTTCCCGGACCTGCCGCTCAAGGGCGGTGGCCGCGATTTCATCAACAAGGGCACCAACGGCCGCTGGCGCGACATTCTCACCGCCGAGGATGTTGCAAGTTACGAGGCGCACGCCCTGGCCGAATTGGGCGAGGACTGCGCACATTGGGTGGCGACGGGACAGTTTTCCTAGCCAGAGCCAGACCTTCGGGGAACCTAACCCCCCGTATGGCTCATGTGGCGGGTCATCTGTCCGTCGATCTTCTGACGTGAATAGTCGAAATCATGGCCCTTGGGCTTGCGCTCGATGGCGGCGCGGATGGCGTTTTCCAGCACGGCATCATCTGGCGAGCAACGCAGCGGCGAGCGCAGATCCGCCATGTCTTCCTGGCCCAGGCACATGTACAGCTCGCCCGTGCAGGTCAGCCGCACCCGGTTGCACGACTCGCAGAAGTTATGGGTCAGCGGCGTGATGAACCCGATCTTCTGCCCGGTCTCTTCCAGCCGCACATAGCGCGCGGGCCCGCCCGTGCGGTCCGCCAGATCCGTCAGCGTGAACCGCTCCGCCAGCCGCGCGCGCAGGTCCTTGAGCGACCAGTACTGGTCCAGCCGGTCCTCGTTGCCCAGATCGCCCATCGGCATGACCTCGATAAAGGTCAGGTCCATGTCGCGCGACGCGCACCACGCCTGCAGATCGAACAGCTCGTCCTCGTTGAAACCCTTCAGCGCGACCGCGTTGATCTTGACCCGCAGTCCGGCGGCCTGCGCCGCATCGATCCCCTTGAGAACCTGCGGCAGACGCCCCCACCTGGTGATCTGCGCGAACTTGTCGTCATTCAGCGTGTCGAGCGAGACATTGACCCGCCGCACACCGGCCGCATGCAGATCGCCCGCGAACCGCGCCAGCTGACTGCCATTGGTGGTGAGCGTCAGTTCCTTGAGCGTCCCCGCCTCCAGATGGCGCGACATGGCCCGGAAAAACGTCATGATATCGCGCCGGACCAGCGGCTCACCGCCGGTGATGCGCAGCTTTTCCACCCCGAGCCGGACAAAGGTCGAACACATGCGGTCCAGCTCCTCCAGCGTCAGAAGCTCCTTCTTCGGCAGGAAGGTCATGTTCTCGGACATGCAATAGACACAGCGGAAATCGCACCTGTCGGTGACAGACACCCGCAAATAGGAGATTGCGCGCGCAAAAGGGTCGATCAGGGGCAACGTCTGTGTCATGGACAAAACCTAGGCGTGCCGCGCACTGACCGCAAGCGGTCGGTTGATGAAGCATGCGTTACGATTTAGGGTTCGACGGATGAGAAACGTTCTTTTGATTGCTTTGATCGCGCCCCTTGCGGCGTGCAGCGGCGGTGGCCTGGGCAGCGTGGGCGACCGCAGTGCCACAGGTGTGGCTTTCGACGCGGACGCAGCCCTGCAAGGCTCCGACGCGGTCGAGATCACGACCGACGCCTCCGGCGCGCTTGCCGACGACGCTCCCCCCGAAGGTCCCGGTCGGTTCCTCGGCTTTTCGGTGGCCAGCCTGGGCGATGCGTCGATCCCCGGCTTCTGGGTCGAAACGCCGCTGGTCGATGTCGAGGGGCCGGGCCGGATCGTGGCCGAAAACGGCACCTCCGTCACCGTCGATCTGCGCCCCTCGGGCGGAACGGTCGGATCAGGCTCGCGGATGTCGCTCGAGACGTATCGCATTCTTGGCATCCCCCTGACCGCCTTGCCGACGGTCACCGTGATCTCGGATGCCTGACCTGCCCGACCGGCGCCTGTTTCGACGGCGCGCCGGATGGCAGGATCTGCGCGACGGGTTCAAGTGGACCATCCCTGCGCGGATGAACATCGCGCATCTGTGCTGCGACAGTTGGGCGGCCACCCGGCCTGACCGGGTGGCGGTGGTCCACCGGCATGCTGACGGACGCCGCGACAGCTGGACCTACGGGCAGTTGCAACGCGCCTCTGACGCGCTGGCCGTGGCGCTGCGCGCGCAGGGCGTCGGACCGGGCGACCGGGTGGCGGTCTTGTTGCCGCAACATCCCGCAGTCCTGGTCACGCTGTTCGCCACCCTGAAACTGGGCGCCATAGCCTTGCCGCTCTTCACGCTGTTCGGCGAAGACGCGCTCAGCTACCGCCTGTCGGACAGCAGCGCGCGCGCCGTCGTGACGGATGCCGCAACGCTCGACCGGGTGATGGCGTTGCGCCCCCATCTGCCGGCGCTGCAGACCCTCATCACCACCGGCCCCGCCATGGCGCCCGCCTTGGCATTCGACGACCTGATCGCCCGCGATGCGCGCGGGTTCCGCCCCGCCGATACCGCCGCCGACGATCCCGCCGTCATGATCTACACCTCGGGCACGACCGGCCCGCCCAAGGGGGTGCTGCACGCGCATCGGTTCCTGATCGGGCATCTGCCGTGCATGGAGCTCAGCCAGGGATGGTTCCCGCAACCCGGCGATGTGGGCTGGACGCCCGCCGACTGGGCGTGGATCGGGGGATTGATGGACATGGCGCTGCCGTGCCTCTACTACGGCGTGCCCCTGGTCTCGCACCGCTTCGCCAAGTTCGACCCCACGGCCGCGTTCCGGCTGATGGCCGAGGAACGGGTGACGAACGCCTTCTTGCCGCCCACGGCGCTGCGCCTGCTGCGGCAGGCCGACGTGCCCCCCGATCTGGCGCTGCGCGCGGTCGGTTCGGGCGGCGAGGCGCTGGGCGGTGACCTCCTGGACTGGGGCCGCGACAGCCTGCGCGCCGACATCAACGAGTTCTACGGCCAGACCGAGGCCAATCTCGTCGTCGCCTCCTGCGCGGGGCCCATGGACAGGGTGCCGGGCGCCATGGGCCTGCCGGTTCCGGGCCACGAAGTCAGCCTGCGCGACCAGGAAGGCGAGGTCGGCACCGGCGCGGTCGGCGAGATCTGCGTCAAGGCGCCCGATCCGGTGATGTTCCTGCGCTATTGGAACAAACCCGAGGCCACCCGGGGCAAGGTGGTGGAGGGCTGGCTCGGCACCGGCGATCTGGCCACCCGGCGCGCCGATGGGCAGATCGTGTTCCATGCCCGCGACGATGATGTCATCACCTCCGCCGGCTATCGCATCGGCCCGGTCGAGATCGAACAGGCGCTGTGCACCCATCCCGACGTGATCATGGCCGCCGTGGTGGGCGAACCCGACCCCCTCAGAACCCAGATCGTGGTCGCCCACGTGGTCTTGCGCGACGGGGCCGACTGGTCCGGGATGGAGCCCGCGCTGCAAACCCTCGTACGTGAAAGGGTCTCGGCCCATCTGGTGCCCCGCAAGATCTTCCGGGCGGACGCCTTGCCGATGACGGCCACCGGCAAGATCATGCGCCGCGCCTTGCGCAGCCCGACCTGACGCCGCGCGCGACCCGGTCGTGCATTCTCTGTTTCCCAAATATCCCGGGGGTCCGGGGGCAGAGCCCCCGGCGGGTCGGCGCGCGACAGCGCGTCGAGCCTTCTATTTTTCCATCGAACGCCGGATGGACCGAACCGTCATCCAGACCAGCGCCACCACCGGCAGAACAGCCCCCGCCGTCAGCAGCGTCTTGCTGATGCCCAGGGGATCGGCCAGCGGCAACACCAGGTACACCACCAGGTTGACCGCGTAATAGCTGATCGCGACCACCGACAGGCCCTCGACCGTCTTTTGCAGACGCAGCTGCATGTCGGCACGGTTGTTCATGCTTTCCAGCAGATCCTGGTTCTGGGCCGACCGGTCCACATCCACCCGCGTGCGCAGCAGGTCACCCGCCCGGATCGCCCGGTCGGTCATCGACAACAATCGCCGCTCGGTGGCCTTCACCGTGCGCATGGCCGGATCGAACCGGCGCATCATGAACTCCGCAAAGGTCTGGCGCCCCAGGAACCGGACTTCGCGCAGCACGTCGATGCGCTGGTTGACCAGGGCCTCGTAGGCCCCCGTCGCGCCAAAGCGGAACGCGCTTTCGGCCTGCAGCTTTTCCAGCTCCGCCGCGATGCTCAGAAGCTGGCCGAGCGTCTCGTCGGGTTTGGCCAGGTCGCCGGTCATGTCGTCGACCAGTTTCACCAGAACCTCTTCCATTTCGCCCATCCGGCCCGAAATGGCGCGCGACATCGGCAGGCCCAGCATGGACATGGCCTTGTAGGTCTCGATCTCGCAGATGCGCTGCACGATCCGCCCGATCCGGCGATTGCCGGTGTCGGCCTGGCAGAACACGGCGAACCGCATGTGGCCGGCACTGTCGATGCGGAAATCGCCCGCCACCGTCGCGGTGGCGTCCAGGACGCTGCTGACGGCCAGGCTTTCGGGCACCATCCAGTCCGACAAGAGATCGGCGATCCGGTCATCGTCGATGGGGGCCGGATCGATCCGGATATGCGCCGAGGTGATGCGCAAGCCCGGGGCCGTTTCAAGCCAGTCGTCGGGGAACACCTCCCACGCGGCCGGGTCGAAGGGGCGTTCGCCATTGGAATCCATGAAGGCCGTGTAGGTCACGAACTCCGTATGCTGTTCCCATTTCAGCTGGAACTTTCCCAGCTCCCCGAAATAATGGGTGGCATCGGGGGACGGGTGGTCGGCACCGAACCGGTCCAGCAGCGTCAGCAGGTGCGCACGGTCCAGACCCCGGTCGCGTTTGGCCGCATCCTTGGGTTGCTTGATGGCCAGGAACACCGCCTGTCCGGGACAGGCGATGGACGGAAACGGGCGGGCGTGCAGCTCATTGGCGAGCCGGTACCTCAGGGGATGATCTGCAAGCGGCATGGGCACTGTCCGAATTGGTATTGTTTGCGCACATAACCACTTCGCGGCCCAAGTAAACCGGAAAAAGACTGGAAAAACCGGGGTTTGGCGGGATACAACGGTATGCGTTCCGGCCCAAGTGGCGGAGATTGCGGAAAAAACGCCGCCGCCAGCCGATCCGGGGTGTGACGATTATACCATCTGGCCGCCCGCGATCTGGATCGACTGGCCGTTCACACTGCGCGCAGCATTTGAGCAAAGCCACATCGCGGCACCGGTCACTTCGTCCACATCCAGCAAGGTGCGGTGCCGGTTGCCCTTGGCCAGGTAGGTGCGCGCCTCGTCGATGCTGATGCCCTGGCGTGCGGCGATCTCGGCGGCGTTGCGCTCCACGATGGGGGTTTCCACGTAGCCGGGGCAGATCGCGTTGAAGGTGATCTGCCCGCCCATGTATTCCTCGCTCAGCCCGTGGACCAGGCCGATCACCCCGTGTTTCGACGCGGTGTAGGCGACGGCGTTTTTCAGCCCCACCAACCCCGCGATGGACGATATCGCGATCATACGCCCCCAGTCGTCGCGCTCCAGCGTGGCAAGAGCGGCCTGAAAGGTCAGGAACACGCCATCGAGATTGGTGGTCATGATCTGGCGCCAATGGTCCAGCGTTTCCTTTCGATAGGGCGCCCCCTCGGCGATGCCCGCATTGGCCACGCAGATCGCGACGGGTCCGCGCGTGGCGGCGGCGGACGCGATGCCGTCGCGCACCGATGCCTCGTCGCCCACATCCATCCGCAGCGGGTAAAGACCCGGTGTCTGCGCGGCGACGGCCTCGAGACGCTCCATGGTCCGGCCCGTGATCGTGACCTGCGCGCCCGCTCCGGCCAGCGCCCTGGCGATATCCAGCCCGATGCCCGTGCCGCCGCCCGTGACCAATGCGTGTCGCCCGGCATGTTCCATCGTGATCCCTTCCCTGAAACCCGTCTCGAAACCCTAGCGGAGTGCCGCGCTCGCGCAAGCGGGTGTCGCTACGGCAGCTTTGTAACGATTGAAATCGGTATGCCACTGTATGCGCAATAAAATGTCGCCGCGGGCCAGTTGTGGACCGGCACAGGCCTTGGTAAGGGGCGTCGAATGCTTGCCTTTCGAAGAGGGGATGACAGTGAAAATTGGTGCGCCAAGAGAGATTGAGCCGGGTGAAGCAAGGGTTGCGATGAC